>CAMDEA010000002.1 GCA_945893045.1 Planctomyces sp. SH-PL62 | reverse complement strand
GGCGTAGTGGTTGTCGAGCTTCTTGAGTTCCTCTTCCTGCTCGGCGAGGTTGGTGATCGATTTCTGCAATTGATCTTTGTGCGTCTTCAATTCCTGGAGCTTTTCGGCGTAAGCCTGCTCCAACTTGGCCGCCGACTTGGCTCCGTTGGACACGGCCGCGCCGGTCAATTCCGCCTTCTTGGCGTTCTCCTCGGCGACGATCTTGTCGGCTTGCAGCTTGAAGAATTGATGCTGATACGCTCGCCACTCGTCGTGGTGGTCGAAGTACATCATCAGCAGCGTTGCCAGAAACAGCACGATCATGCTGACGGCAAACCACCGGTGCATCTTGGGAAGCGGACGTAGATAGTCTTCGGTCGCTGGCATGTTGGCAAATCGTCCTTGGGCTGTAGGTTGGGCACTCTTGCCCGACGAGCGACGGGCAAGAGTGCCCGTCCTACAGAAAGGTCACACGTTAAAGAACCACTCCGGGATCGCGATGAAGTATTTCAAATTGACGGCCCAGCGGAGCACCATTTTCAAAGGCAGGGCTGCCATCATCAGCACCAAGTTCGAGAACACCATGTACCGCACAAATCCCATACGGACGAAAAACTTCTTGAAGATGGTTCCCGCCATCAGGCCAGGCAACGCCACAAGATAAAACCCAATCGCCAGAAATCCCGGCGCTTCGCGCAGCAAGATGTACGGAGCCTGTGTCCAAAAATCCGAACCTGCGGGAGCCATCGGCAGCGGCTGACCTAAGCCGTACCAGAAGTACTCGGACAAGTTGACGTTGTTCAGAGCCTCCAGCTTGTGGACGTCCCAGAATTCATAGATGCCGAAGACGTTCCAGTTCGGGCCTCGCAAGAACGTTCCGAGTATGATCATCCCGATCCACAACGGCAGAAAGCCGAACATGAACGTCGTGATCGCGAACTTCCGGTCGTTGAACGTGTAGTAGCCGTTGCCGAGCTTATTAAAGTCGATGTAGGGGATCGCCATCATCCCACCGATGATCACGCTCGGAAAAACCACGCCGGCCAGCCACGGATCGTAGTAGACCAGCATTTCCTGCAAGCCCAGGAAGTACCACGGAGCCTTCGACGGGTTCGGAGTCTTAACGGCCGAGGCGGGTTCTTCCAGCGGAGCCTGCAACGCGATACCCCACAGAATGAGCAGCGCCGTGACCGCGATCATGCAGATCATCTCGGTGTAAACAAGGTCCGGCCACGTCAGCACTTTTTCGTTGTTCTCGGCTTCAACCGGTGGCCGGCCTTGAGCGGCACGGCGATCGTTCTCGTTGGCTCGATAGAAGAACAGCCAGGTGAAAAAGCCGACAATGAACAACATCGCCACAATCGGCACGTTGTCCGGCTTGCCGACGATCTGCCGAAAATCCCAGTCCGTCATGCTGATCGTCAGAAACAGCAGCGATAGATTGAGCAGTGCCCAGCCAATGTTCTGGCGAGCCAGCCAATTACGGAATAGCAGCATCACGCCAAACGCACCCACCGTAACCGCAAAGTACCTTCGAGCGTCCGCAACGACAAAGTCGATCGCCGCCTTGGCGAAGTCGGGCATGATCAGCCAAAACGATTCCGGACTGCTCGAGCAACTCAGGTGGATGATGGAGACCAGCATCAAGACGGTTGAGTAAACTGCCCAGATCGCCGCCGTCGGGAGATGTCCGCCGCCCACGAACGCCGGCAATTCGATGTGATGGCCTTTGTGGAACGACCGCCATGTCCAAGCCACGTTCATGAAGAACAGAATGAGATACAGCCAGCCCAGACCAAAGATCACGCTCGGCGTGACGTTGGGATGCGGCTCAAGCGAACCCAAGCTCAACCAGGAAGTGATCAGCGGCAGAGAGTTCATCGAAATTCCCGTGCTCCCAAGTCCTACAGCGGCTGACTAATCCCGCCGTCTTTGCGCACTCGCCAGAAATGGATGGCGATCAAGCCAGCCGCCGCCAACGGGATTGCCACACAGTGCAGGATGTAGAAGCGGTTCAGCGTTTCCTCACCCACGAAGCGACTGCCCAATAGCAAGAACCGAGCATCGCTGGCATTGGTGATGAGGTCGTAACCACCCAAATTCAAGAATTGAAAACCAGGGCCTTCATGTCCCAGCACCGGCGTCGCACGCGCCATGTTGGAACCGACGGTGATGGCCCAGATCGCCAACTGATCCCACGGCAGCAAGTAGCCGGTGAACGACAACAGCAACGTCAACTTCAGCAGGATCACGCCGACGACCCAATTGAATTCGCGCGGCGGCTTGTAACTGCCGGTTAAGAAGACGCGATACATGTGCAACCAGACGGTGATCACCATCGCGTGAGCACCCCAGCGGTGAATCTCTCGCATAATGCCCAGCGTCGTCACGTCGCGGAGAGCCAGGATGTCGTTGAAGGCCCATTCCAGAGTCGGCCGGTAATAGAACATCAACAGCACACCGGTGATGGTCTCGACCAGAAACAGAAAGAACGTGATTCCGCCCATGCACCACGTGTAAGACAGCGCGATGCCCTGCTGCTTGATCGACACCGGATGCAGGTGCAGAAAGAAGTTCGTCAGCATGACAACCACACGATTGCGGCGGTCATACGGAGCCGGATGCCGGAAGACGCTCTTCCAGATTTGCGAATCGCGGATGTAATCACCGACCGACATGGATGCTGACTTTCTCAGGTGGGGCAGGTTTTCAACCTGCCATGTCTTCAACGATGCAACAAATCAAGCCATCCGGGCAGGTTGCAAACCTGCCCCACGAACTACGCCAACGAACCATCAACAAACGAGTTCGAGTCTTCCCACTGACCCATCTCTTCCTGGAACTTCACGCTCTTATCCACTTCCAATTGCCCATCTGCGGCGAGCTTCAGGCCAACTCGTTCGAGCGGCCGAGGGGCCGGACCTTCAAAGTTGATGCCGTTCACATAGAAGCCCGAACCATGACACGGGCATTTGTATTTCTGCTCGCCTTCGAGCCAGTTCGGCGTGCAGCCGAGATGCGTGCAGACGGACGCCAAGGCGTAAATCAGATTTCGACCTTTGTACTGGTCGGTATGTACGATCCACACACCGCGCGCCGCCAGCCACTTCGTGCTGACACCACCCAGTGGATAATCACTGGGAGGACCAATCTTGAAAGCTGTCGGTGGCTCGACAAGCACATTCGGAAACATGAATCGCGCGAGATCCAACAGCCACAGCACTGAGGTTGCCGCCATCGCGCCGAACGCCAACCAGAGAGGATCAAAGCAGATCGCCACAAAACTACGTCGATCGACTCCAGCCGCCGCCTTCTTGTCTTTTGCCGCTGGCGGCTTCACCGGCATTGGCGGCAACGCAGGCTTTACGGAAGCCGCCGACATCGGTGCCGCGACGACCGCTTCCGCACTTGCGGCTTTGCCACGCACCGCGTTCAGCATTTCTTCGACGGACGGCTTCGGTGCTCCGCTAGCAACAGCCGCGACAGGCTTCGCGGCCGATGCCGGAGCAGCCTTGGACGCAGGAGCTTCAGCCGCTGGTGCCGCCGCGCCTGCTTTGGCGGCGCGAATCGCTGCGAGAATGTCGCTGGTCGAACCAGGCTTGGCGGCCGGAGTTGCTTTGGGCTTAGCAATCGGAGCGGGTTGCGGCACAACGGCAGCCGGAGTTTCCGCAGGTGGAACCACTGGCGCGGGCGCTGCCGCAACAGGCTCGGAGGCAGCAGTGCTGCCTGCGCCGGTTTTTTGAGCTCGAATCTTGGCCAGAATGTCGGCCGTCGAAGGTTTTGGTTCAGACATGTCTCTTCGCGCACTCAAAACAGACCACGCACGCTGGGCGCAGTCATGGGGCGAGGTTAAGAGGTGCGGATTCTTGCGACCTCCTCTCGCGCCGGCAACCATCGTGAATCGCCATCGCGCCAGATTTCCCAAAGTCAGGATTGGCTCCAAACGATGGCTCTCAGACGCGAGAAGCTCGACGACAAACAGGCAGACAGCGATGACGATTGATCCTCGACAAAGTGCCAACGCCCCTGCGATCTCGCGGGCTAAGTCCGAGTTATCTGCTGAGCACTCCGCGTTGCTCAATGAGTTCGAGCGATTCATCCACCGCGACCCCGCTCGGCGTGGTCTATGCGCCACAGAGCTTGATGAAACCGAACAAGTCACCGTGCCTCGTCTGGGAGCCGGACAGCTTGCCGCTGCGGCAATCGACCTCGCTTGGCACGCGCGGAAAGTCGCCGTCGTCACTGGCTTCTTCATCCCGCACGCGCAGCCACCAGCGGCCGAAACGGACGGGCCGCCAGGAAGCCTGTTCCTCGCACACTGTCTGCAAGCGCTGGGCGTTGAAGCGGCTGTGATTACCGATGCCCCGTGTGCTCCCGCAGTCCGAGCCGCTGCCGATGGCATCGGCTTCCCAGTCAACCGAGTGCTCGTGTCGCCGCTTCAGTCGGAATCTTGGTGTGACGAGTTTTTGGCCTCGGAGTTCGCCGGCGGGCTGACCCATTTGATTGCCATCGAACGAGTCGGGCCAAGTCATACGCCAGCATCCGTGGAATGTCAGGGAACCGCGGGCGAGCCACCGGAAATCTCAAATCTCAATTCTCAAATTTCAAATCTCGAATCCTTCCAAACAGACGTCGCTCCTGAGCATCACGATCGCTGCCACAACATGCGCGGCGTTTGTATTGATGGGCACACGGCACCGTTGCATTTGCTGTTTGAACACTTGCCGAGCCGCCATCCGACTGCTCGAACGATCGGTATCGGTGACGGCGGCAACGAGATCGGCATGGGAGCGATCCCGTGGGTGGAGTTGCGTCGTCGATTGTCCGGCGAACACGGCGGGCGAGTCCCCTGCCGGATCGCGTGCGACTTCAACATCGTCGCCGGAACTAGCAATTGGGGGGCGATGGCGCTCGCTGCGAGCGTCTGTCTGTTGCGCGAACGGCTCGACGTGTTGCAACCGTGGACTCGCGAACGGCATCGCGAATGGCTGGAATATCTCGTGGCCAATGGGCCGGCGGTCGATGGCGTCACCGGTCGTCGTGAGGCGACCGTCGATGGCTTGCCGTTCCTGACGTACATTCAGCCGTGGGAGGGCATCCTGCGTAAGTCAGGCTTTCCAGCCTGACCCGAACGCATCATTTCACGTCGAATCCGTTACGAGTCAGCCTGGAAAGGCAGACCTACAGGATCTCCAGCGACGGCATGGGCGCATCGACGAGCACTCGGCGAGTGATTTGCATCGCGACATTCTGAACCATGCGCAGCAAATGCGGCCTCACCGGATTGTCGTCCTCAAACAGCGAGCCGATCAGACCGTCGTCGCCGCGCACGCGGATGGTCGCGTCGATCGGGATCTCGCCTAGGAACGGCAGGCTGAGTTCTTCCGCTTTGGCCTTCGCGCCGCCGCGGCCGAAGATTTCGCCCGACATATTTTCAACGATGCCAAGCACTGGGATTTTGACTTGATCGAACATGCTGATCGCTTTGATGGCGTCCAGCAGCGCGACCTTTTGTGGCGTGCAAACCACGACCGCACCGGCCAAGCCAAGTAATTGCGACAGGGTCAGCGAGACGTCACCCGTGCCGGGCGGCAGGTCGATGATGAGGTAGTCAAGCTCACCCCAATCGGTCTCTTGCAGGAACTGCGTCAGCAGCTTGTGCAGCATCGGGCCGCGCCAGATGACCGCTTGATTCTCGCGAATCAAGAAGCCAATCGACAGCACTTTCATGCCGTCCGCGTCGATTGGTTCCAGACGCTGAATCCTTTGGCCGTTGGGGAGTTCGATATCGCGAACGACCGGCGTTCCCTTTGCGCCGGTGAGCAACGGAATGCTCGGCCCGTAAACGTCGGCGTCCAGCAGGCCGACTTTCGCTCCGAAATGTTTCAAGCCATACGCCAGCGAGGCGGCGGTCGTGCTTTTGCCGACGCCTCCCTTACCGCTGCCGACCGCGACGACGTTCTTGATTCGCAGTCCAATCTTCCCACCCGTCTCGCGGCCGAGCACCTGCCACGAGTACGTCACGTCAATCTTGCGTCCGTCGGCGGAACCGCTGAGCGCGGAGCCAATCGCTTCACTAATTCGCTCGCGGCCGGGATACGCTGGCGTCGGAAGTTGCACGCCGATCTTGATGGTATCAGAGGTTGTCTGGACTGATCCGATCAAACCGAGCCGGTCATAAGTCAGACCCAATTCCGGGTCGATTAAGGAACGAAGTTTCGCGCGAATGTCTGCGTCGGTCATGGCGTCTTTGCTGGCAAGTGACGAGGTGGATGGAAATCGGGCCGAGTTGTATGAGGGAGCTAAGATGATGACCAGAGTCGCCGACAACTCCGCGCGAGACGTTCACCATCCAGCCCGCCAACGATGACTTCGCGTATACCCGCGTCTCGCAACGGCCACTCCAAGTCAGCCGACTCCGTGGGGCAAATCGCAATGACCGGCGTCATCCGCGGCCGTGTCATGAATGTTCCCAACCATTGCAGACAGCCTGCCGCATCGCTCGGCAGTTCAATCACGATCACGTCGGCAAGCTGTGATGAGAGTTCGCTCCAAGTGCGACAGCCACGCACACGGACGGGATCTTCGAGAAACTGACGTTGCAGTTCCGGCTCCCAGCGGGGTCGGGACTCGAAGACCACAATCGTCCGAGCAAAGTTGGACACAGCCGGCTCACAAGATGGGGCTTCGCTGGTAGTGACCCCATTCATGGGGTCGAACGTGCGAGACCTCGACCCGATGAATCGGGTCAGTACGAGCGATCGTCCGCAGAGAAACTACTTGCCCTTGAACGCACCCTGCTGACGGATCCGCTCGATGGGTGAAAGATTCTTGCCATCATCAGCCGGAGCGGCAACCTTTGGAGCTTCTACCGCGACTTGAACCGCAACCGGTGCCGGTGCCGCTTCAGCACTGACAGCCGCAGGAGCAGCCACGGTCGCCTTGGAGGCTTGCTGTTGGCGAATCATTTCAATCGGTGAGAGCTTCTTCCCTTCGCCACTCGCGGCAGGTGCAGGTGCCGGAGTTGTCGGAGCGCTCTCCGCTCCTCCTGCTTTGGCCGCCCCTTGTTTGCGAACCATGTCGAGCGGACTGAGTTTCGCGCCGCCCGCCGCCGGAGCGGCCACTGCTGGAGCCGACGCCGCAGGAGTTGCCAGCTTCGCGCCCCCCGCACCTTGCTTGCGAATCATGTCCAGCGGACTCGCCTTCTTCTCGCCCGCGGCCGGAGCCGCTTTCGCCGCTGGAGCGGCCTTTGCCGCGGGAGATTCTTTCGCGGGCTTGGCTTCGCTGACCACCTTCTTCGGCAGCGGAGCATCGACCACCATGAGGAACGCCGGATCGATGTCGTACCAACCGATGTCCGCCGCTCCGTCAAAGAGCACCAATGCTCGGCAACTCATGTTGACCGTCTTCACGACGCCGGTCAGCCCCGTGAACCGGCGCAGTTCCGGAACGTTCGCCTTCACGACGACGAACTTGTCCGTGTACTGCTTCTTCAACAACTCGGCTTGTTCAAATCGAGCGGACATGGCGGCAATACAGTCCTTCCGAGAGTTCAGGTAAGAGACGTCAAACGGGGCGGGATGATACTGAGCGATTCCGTGGTTGGAAACTAACGGACGCGGCCTCGATTCACACGTGATACCGGACCTTGCCGGCGACGATGACCAGATGCGCTCGGCCTTTAACTTCCCAGCCGGAGAATGGGGTGTTGCGGCCTTTCGAGCGAAACTTCGTTGGGTCGATCCGCCAGGCGGTGGTCGGGTCGATGATGGTGATATCCGCGTCGTGGCCGGATTTCAGCGTCCCCTTCTGGATGCCGAGGATCGTGGCCGGGTTGATCGTCAGCTTGGCGATCAACTTGGCCCAAGTCAGGTGCCCTGGCTCGATGAGCGTCTTCACGCAGATTGGCAACAGCGTTTCCAGACCAACAACACCAGCGGGAGCGCTGTCGAGTTCGTTCTGCTTCTTCTCGTCGGCGAATGGCTGATGGTCAGAGCAAATAACGTCGATCGTGCCGTCGCGCAGTCCTTCGATCAGCGCGTCGATGTGTTCCTTCGTCCGCAGCGGCGGATCGACTTTGAAGTTCGGGTCGTAAGATTGCAGGGCCACATCCTGCAAAGCCAGATGATGCGGAGTCACTTCGGCGGTCACCCGCAGACCTTTGGCCTTCGCGCGGCGGACTTGGTCAACCGCTCCGGCCGTTGAGAGCGTCATCAAGTGGACGTGTCCGCCGGTCATCTCGGCCAACGCGATGTCGCGGGCCACCATAATGACCTCCGCCCCGGCCGGGATGCCCCGTAGTCCCAGCAACATCGAGTGATATCCCTCGTGCATGATCCCCTTGGCCGCGAGTTCCGGGACTTGGGGATGATTGAAAATCGGCCGACCGAACATGCGAGTGTATTCGAGCGCTCGCCGCATGATCTCGGCGTTGGCGACGGTGAGCTTGCCGTCCGTGAAGCCGACCGCTCCCCCTTCGACGAGCTGCCCGATCTCAGCGAGTTCTTCGCCGTCGTTGTTTTTGGTGACGGCTCCCAGCGGGAAGACATTACAGTGCCCAGCTCGTTCGCTTTGCAGTTGGACGAACTCCGCCGCCGCGCGGTTATCGACGACCGGCGAGGTATCCGGCATGCAGGCCACCGAAGTCATCCCACCCGCGAGCGCCGCCGCAGTCCCCGATTCAATCGTCTCGTCTTTCTCATCGCCCGGTTCGCGCAGCGAGACATGAATGTCGATCAGTCCGGGACAGACTAGCAAGCCGGTCGCGTCGATGACGTGATCGGCCACGGATGCGCCCGTGTCGATCCCTTCGATGCGGTCGTTTCGCAAAAACAGACTGCCCACCCGGTCAATGTTTTGACTGGGGTCGATGATGCGTCCGCCGCGAATCAGTGTTGTGCTCATCGGACTTTCGCTAGGAATGACTTTCGTCATGTAACCCGAAGCGTCAGCGAGAGTGTCCGGGGACATTGCGAGGACCGACCCTCGCTGACGTTTCGGGTTACATTCATGAATACTCTTCTTGCCGGCGATTGTGCAACAGGTACAGGCACGCCATGCGGATCATCAAGCCGTTGGTGACTTGATCAAGAATGACTGAGTGTGGGCCGTCGGCGACTTCGGGAGTGATCTCGACTCCGCGATTGATCGGGCCGGGGGCGAGAATCAGAACGTCCGATTTGGATCGGCGGATGCGGTCGCCGTTCATGCCGAAGAAGTGCGCGTACTCGCGGATCGACGGAAAGAACGCGGATCGCTGCCGCTCGAACTGAATCCGCAACAGGTTGATGCAGTCGCACTGGCCGAGAATCTCATCGAGGTTGTTCGAGACTTCGACACCCAGCCGTTCGACATGCGCCGGGATCAACGTGGATGGGCCGCAGACGATGACTCGCGCGCCCAGCTTCTTGAGTCCCCAGATGTTCGACCGAGCGACGCGGCTATGCAGGATGTCGCCGACGAGAGCGACGGTCAGCCCGGCGATCTTCTGGCGATGTTCGCGGATCGTAAAGATGTCGAGCAGTCCTTGCGTCGGATGCTCGTGAGTGCCGTCCCCCGCGTTGAGCACGCTGGCCTTCAGCAGCTTCGACAACAGATGCGGCGCGCCGGACGTGCTGTGCCGGACGACGACTTGATCGACTCCCATCGCTTCGATGTTTTGAGCCGTGTCGTAAAACGTCTCCCCTTTCGAGAGGCTGCTGCTGGACGCGGTGAAGTCCACGGTGTCCGCGCTGAGACGTTTGGCGGCGAGGCTGAAGCTCGTCCGGGTGCGCGTGGACGGCTCGAAGAAGAGGTTGGCGACGACCGTCCCTTTGAGAGACGCCAGTTTCGTTTCGCCCTCGGCCGCGAGCCGTTTGAACTCAGCGGCCTGATCCAAAATGAGCGAGATCTCGTCGGCGGAAAGCTCTTCCAAGCCGAGCAGATGTTTCTTGGTCCAACGCACCCCGGAAGCCGAAGCGGTCACGGTGGTCATGGGCGGTCAAGTCCGGCGAAAGGCAAAGATCGAAGTTCGGCCGGATCGTACCAACGTGGAGCAGGTTTTCAACCTGCCCGGCTGAACGCCGAGTTGATCCCTGGCAGGTTGAAAACCCGCCCAACGTCGTTCACGGAAACTCCACGCCAATCCGTTCGATGGTTTGTCCGTCAACCTCGACGGTCGAGGACGTCGTCTTGATGTCAGACACCGAACGTGACTGAACGTGCTGCGATTCGGGCAACGTGCCGTTGGCGATTTGCTCGGACTTGATCCGCCCGAAAGCATGCCCGCCTAAGACGCTCGCGAAGTAGGTGCCGTAGCCGCCAAAGACTCCGCCGAACGCGCCGCCGACATACGTGCCGTACGCCGGATACAGAATCTCGTAGGCATCCCGTTGAGTTCGCTCGTCCGACTCAGTCAGCAGATAACCGAGCGCATCGTTGGTCGCCTTGGCCTCGTGATACAGCGGAACTCCGGGAATCAGGTAAGCCGCCGCGTAAGTTCCTTTCCATTCGCGCTGCGCGAAGTCTTTCGAGTGGCCGGCCTCATGGACCGCGACGGCCGGGACGTCGGAATAAACGTGGACCGTGTTGGTGAAGGGATTGAAGTGATCGCCGCCGAAGACTCGGCCGGGGAAGATCGTCTCTCCCAAGACGCTCAGCGTGCCGAGCGTGTAGCGCCAGCCGGCTCCCACGGAATCGTTCGCTCCCAGCCGCCGCCAGTCATCGCCGGGGTGATACTGGTTGAGCCGCACCTTGACCGACGTCAGCTCATTCTTCGCGAGATAGTCCGCGATCGCCGACTCGGTCTGCGTACCGATGTGGTGATTCCCGATCCGCCGATCCCAAAGAATGATCTTGTCGGGAATGCTCCAGACCCAACCAACGGAATCCAAAACCTTGTGCGGCTGGCCGCGCTCGATCTGCTGACTGGTGCGAGCTTCCAACTCCGGCGACGTGCGATACCGCTGAGCCGATCCATAGCCATACGGCAACGTCGCGCAGCCGCTCAATCCAAACAGAGCGAGCAACAGGAGCGGGGTCGTGCGTTCAAAATTCAAAATTGGCGGAAGTCGCGCTTTGAGTTGCCCTAACACTGTGTCCGCCAATTTTGAATTTTGAACGCACGACCCTTTGGTTTTGACACGACCACGAGGCTCAAACGCCGATGACTTGGGCATGTGGGACTCCACGCCAAAAGATTTGAAGACCGCGAAATGGTGAGCACGCGAAGAGGGGATTTCTGCGGAACGCAAGACGTTCTCGGAGGGGAAGGGGGCGGGTTTCTAGTAGTCCGGCCCAAGTGGGGCAATGTGTCCTGCGAACGCACCGGGCGACTGTGATCGGCGGCGGTAATTCCCAACGCACGGCTTGACAAGCTGCAACCGCGTTGGCACCGTGCCTCCGCAGAAACGCCCATCACCGATGCGCGATCGGACGGGCGGCAGTCAACGACGCGCAACAGCCGTTCGCGTCCCATCTATATCACGCGGAGGTCCGCCATGAACATGAGCGAATTTGACGACGCCTACGATGATCAACAACGCATTCGTGGAGCGATCCTGGAAACCCCAATCAGTGAGCTCCCACTGCGAGATCCGATTTTGGTCAGTGCCACATCGACTGTGGCCGACGCGGTGAAATCCATGAACGACCATCACACCGGTTGCGTGTTGGTGGGCCGCGAAGGCAAGCTGATCGGCATCTTTACCGAGCGTGACGTGCTGACCAAGGACTTCTTCCGCGCGGATAGCCACACGGTGGCGGTCGAATCCGTGATGACCAAGAATCCGGAAACGCTCGAAGCGGACGACAGCATTGCGTTCGCGCTCAACAAGATGAGCGTCGGCGGCTATCGCCACATTCCCATCATTCAAGGGGGCCGACCGGTGGGAGTGCTCTCGGTGCGGGACATCGTGGACTTCCTCGTGGATCTCTTCCCCGAAGACGTCCTCAACCTGCCCCCCAGCCCGTCGAACGCCATCACCAACTCGATCGACGGCGGGTAGCAAAGTAGACCGGTCACTCCGTGACCGGAGAATTCGAGTCACGGAGTGACTAGTCTACTTTTCCGCACTCAGCAAGCCGAGCACGCCGAGTCCGTAGAACGTGTATTCGACGTCCGCTTGTTCGTCCCAACTCGCACCGCGAAAGCCGCCCGTGGGGAATTCGAGTTGTTGCGTGATGAACGCAGTGATGGCCGCCACATCCAACGATTCGGTCAGACCAAAGTCTTGAGCGACGAGCAGCGTCGTAAACGTCGAGAGTCCGTCCGCGAACGGGATGCGTGTGTTGGCCTGAAAGCCCCCTTCGTCGCTGCGAACCAGCTTCATGAAATCGCGCAGGTCGGCCGTGAGCTGTTCGTCGGCAAAGCCCAATCGGCGTAACAGCACGGCGGCCGCAACGGTTGGGTTCGTGCCGCTGGTTTTCATCGGACCAATCTCGACGAAGCCGCCATCATCGCGCTGCCGGTCGAACAAAAACTGTCCCAGCTTCTTCGGCTTGGGTGGCTGACGGCCCAGCAACTCGTAAGTCATCACCGTCAGGAACGAGTGATACGTGCTGCCGAGCGATCCTTCGGCCGACTTCGCGTAACCGCCGTCGGGAGTCCGCACGCTTTCGAGCTTGGCGGCAATCTGATCCGGCCAGTCGGTCGGTTCATTGGCGAACGGATCAGGACCGCCAAACGTCTGCGTGACCAGCGCCGAGTACAGCCAACTAATGAGATCCACCACATGCAGCGAGCGCCAATCGAAACTGCCGACAAACCGGCCGATTTGCTGAGCCTCTTCCGGCGAGAGTCCACCGAGCACCGCTAAGCCGCGCACGGCGAAGCCGGTGTAATAGAGATCGGAGTCCCCCTCACGCCCTTTGAACCCACCGTCGCGCAGTTGTCGCGAAAGAATGAATCGCCGATGCCGCTCGCGCCGCTCTGGCTCCAGCCGCGCGAGACCCGTGGCGACGCGAGTACCGAGAGAGATGAGGTAAGGTTCGTTCGTCATTGCTCGTTGATCGTTTGCCATGAGTCCGTGTGAGTGTAGCCGTACCGCGACCGTTAGGGAGCGGCCCGCGTTGTCGGTTGGGACTCCGTCCCGACCAGGGTTCGGGACGGAGTCCCAACCTACGAGCCGATGCCGATCACAGATCAACGCCTGCCTTGCGTCCGCGCGGCTCACGTCCTCAAATCCGACGCCTCCACCGATTTGTCCGCGAGCGCCCGCCGATGTCTGAGCCTGAACTTCCGCATGAGCCAATCGCGATCGGTGGCGTTGTCGTAGTAGAAGACCCGTCCCATGCCGGCTCGTTGCGTGAGTTGTTGCGCATCGCGGTGCCATTGATCATCAGCTCAGGCTCGGTCAGCATCATGCACTTGGCGAATGCCGTGTTTCTGACTTGGGATTCGTCCACATCGCTGGCGGCTGTGGTGCCGGCCGGAATCTTGCAATGGACGCTGATTAGCATCGTGTTTGGGACCGTGCAGTACGCGAACACTTTCGTAGCTCAATACGAAGGGGCGGGCCGGCAAGACCGAGCGGCGGCGGCGGTTTGGCAAGCGATTTATCTGGCGTTGGTTGGCGGTGTGTTGCTCAATTTGCTGGCGCTGTTCGCGCGGCCGTTGTTTGATGCCATCGGCCACGATCCAGAGGTCGCGGTGCTGGAAGCCGATTACTTCGGAGTGCTCTGCTTTTCGTCCGTGCCGATGCTGTTGACGGCGGCGCTGACCTGCTTTTTCAGCGGCCAGGGCAAAACGCGAATCGTCATGGTCGTGAATATCATCGGCGTCTCGGTGAATATCCTCAGCGACTACTTACTGATCTTCGGGAATGGGCCGTTTCCGAAGATGGGCATTCGCGGCGCAGGCATTTCGACGGTCCTCGCTCAGACCGTTGAATGCTTGTTACTCGCCTGGCTGATCTTTCAACCGGAGCTGCGCGCGAATCACGGCACCTGGAAGAATCGCGCGTTCGATCCAGTGTTATTCAAACGGTTCCTGAAATTCGGGTTCCCTCAAGGCGTGCATTTCTTTCTGGACGTGGCCAGCTTCAGCGTGTTCATGCTGCTGCTTGGCCGGCTGGGGAAGGTCGAACTCGCCGCGACGAATCTGACGTTCCGGCTCAACACGCTGGCGTTCATTCCGATGATCGGCTTGGGGACCGCCGTTTCGACGTTGGTCGGAAAGCGCATCGGCGAGGGCCGCCCCGAACTCGCGGTCCGCTCGACTTGGACGGCGTTCAAAGTCTCCGCCGCGTACATGTTTTTCTTCGTGGTGATCTTTGTGCTGCTGCCGGACGTCATCCTGTATCCGTTCCAGAAGTATTCCGACCCGCAGGATTTTGCCGCCTTGCACGACACCGTGGTCGAGTTGCTGCGGTTCGTGGCGGTCTATTGTTTCTTCGATGCGATGGTGATCGTGTTCAGTTTTGCGATTCGTGGCGCGGGGGACACTCGCTTTGCGCTGCTGTTTTCCTGCGTCGTGGCCTGGTCGGTCATGGTGTTGCCGACTTGGATCAGCATCCGCTGGTTCGGAGGCGGACTGCATGCGTGCTGGTGGTTCTGCACGATCTACATCATCGTGCTGGGGATTGGCTTCTTCGCAAGGTTTCAAGCCGGGCACTGGAAGAAGATGCGAGTGATCGAGGCGACTCCGAAGTAGGTCAGCCTTTCCAGGCTGACCGGTTTTGACATCGGCGTTGTCGAGAGCGTTCGGGTCAGGCTAGAAAGCCTGACCTACAATCAGGAGGCTTTGCATGTTCGACGTTTTGATTCGCCACGCCACGGTCATTGATGGAACTCGCACGCCGCGCTTTGTTGCCGACATCGGGATCATCGGAGATCGCATCGACTCGATCGGCGATTTATCGGTGGCCGAGGCGAAGCAGACGATTGATGCGACCGGGTTGGTCGCGGCTCCCGGATTCATTGACGTTCACACGCACGCCGATGGCTGGCTGCTGAAGTCGCCGCACCTGTTGCCCAAGACGCTGCAAGGTTTCACGACCGAGGTGCTGATGTCCGACGGCATCTCTTATGCGCCGGTCACTCCGCAGACGTGGCGCGAATGGATCTTCTATCTGCGATCGCTGAATGGTCTGGCGCTCGAAGAATACTCCGGCTGGAATTCGATCGCTCAGTTCCTGGACTGCATCGCCGGGAACAACGTGCAGAACGTGATCGCGCAAGTGCCGTACGCGAACGTCCGCTCGGCCGTGTGCGGCTGGGGTCGGCAACGGCCGGATGATTTCCAGATGCGGTCGATCGTCCGCGACATCCGCCGAGCGATGGAAGAGGGCGCGGTCGGCCTCTCGACGGGTCTCGATTACATCGTGCAGTGCTTCGCCACGACCGACGAACTCGTCGAGGCCAGCCGGCCGGTCGCGGAGTTCGGCGGGCTGTATGTCACGCACATGCGCTACAAGCTGGGTCTGTTGCCCGCGCTGCGTGAGGCCGTCGAGATCGCGAAGCGTTCGGGCACGAAGTTGCACGTCTCGCATTTGAAGGCGTCAACGCCGCAAGCGACGGACGAAGTGCTGGCGTATCTCGACCGCGAGGCGTGCCGCGAAGTCGATCTGTCGTTCGACGTGTATCCGTATCAATCCGGCTCGACGATGCTGAGCTATCTGCTGCCCTACGAAGTCTGGGAATCCGGCCCAATCGCGGCGGTCGAACGGCTGCGCGATCCAATCGTGCGCGAACGCTTCAACCGCGGGCTGACTGAGCATCGGGTCGAGATCGACAAGATCCACATCGCATGGGTTGGCAGCAAAGAGAACTCGCGGCATCAAGGAAAACTGCTGAGCGATTACGTCGAAAGCCGCCACATGTCGCCGGGCGATGCGCTGGCCGATTTGCTGATCGAAGAACGGCTCGCGGTGTTGCTGGTCGTCAATGAGGGAGACGATCCGCTGGTCACTCCGTTCCTGCAACATCCCAAGCAGATGGTCGGGACCGACGGCATTCTCTGCGGTTGCGTCAGCCCGGTTCGAGCGTCCGACCGGGGTAAGCTGGCCCCGATCACGAATCCTTCGCCGAATGCGATGAACGCTAATAAGCCACTGGAAGCCTTACGCCTCGAAGGCCGGCCGCATCCGCGCGTGTTTGGCTCGGCTGGCCGAATACTTGGCCCACTCGTGCGCGATGTGAAACTGTTTTCGCTGGAAGACGCCGTCCACAAGCTGTCCGGATGGCCGGCCGCTCGCTATGGCTTAAAGCAGCGCGGCGAATTGAAGCCCGGCAACTTTGCCGACGTCGTGCTGTTCGATCCGGAGACAATTACGGACCAAGCGACCTACGAAGAACCGTTGCAGCCGACGACGGGAATGCAGGGTGTGTTCGTGAACGGCACGCCAATCATCGAGTCGGGTCAACCGGTGTCGCCCGATCGCCTGCCGCGTACGCTGCCGGGACGACATCTGCGCTGCGAGCGGTAGCCACGTTCGCCAGAACGTGGGTTTGCGGTCGCACGCCCGCGTTCTGGCGAAGCGGGGCTACAAAGAAGGTCACGCGCTCTCAGTCGGCGGCGCGGCTTTCGGCTTGGGCCCGCGCGAGTTGATGACGGTCAGGATTTCATTCGCGTCAGTCATGGTGCGGCGCGAATCGTCGTAAGCAATCATCACTTTCTTCGCCAGAATTTCTTGCGAGATCACTCGGCCCTGCCCGGCCTTGGTCACGACGGTCGCGCCCACCGGAGGCAGCTCGCGCTGATATTCCTCGTAGGTGTCGTACTCGTATCGCAGGCAGCATTTCAGACGGCCGCAACGTCCAGAGATCTTCGTCGGGTCGAGCGTCGCCTTTTGGACCTTGGCCATTTTCATCGTGACCGGCGGCATCTCGCGCAGGTGTGTGTTGCAGCAGACGGGTTTGCCGCAGTCACCGTAGTCGGCCAGCAGCTTGGCTTCGTCGCGAATGCCGATCTGCCGCATTTCGATCCGCAGTTTGAAGTGCCCGGCCAGAATTCGGACCAGGTCGCGAAAGTCGATCCGCTTTTCCGAGAGGTAATAGATGATGAGTCGCTCGCCGCCGAACAGCCGTTCGATGTCGATCAACTGCATCTGCATCTTGCTCTCGGTGAGGATTCGCCCGCAGTCGATGAAGTCCTGTCGCTGCGCGGCGATGACTTGATCTCGCTTGCGCAAGTCCTCGGATGTGGCAATTTGCAGGATGCGGCCCGACTCATCGGAGCGGCCGAGGTACTTCCGAGTTTGCTCGGAGGCGGGAGACAGCACCTCTCCGCATTCGACGCCGCGTTCGGAGCGTACGATGACGACCGACCCCCGCGCGATCGGATCGTCGTTCTTGGCGGAGAACTCGCCGACGATGCGCATGATTCCGTAGCGGACAATGTGGTTGGCCATGTGGTGCCCAAGGGGTCGGGAGTCTTTTTCAGGCCGCGGTGATTGGATTGTTCATTTGAAGGCGGGAGACGCGGCCTGAAAAAGACTCCCGCCCCCGTTGCGTCACGATGCGACCGGAATTCGGACGCGCGGGGGACGGATGCTTTTGAGTTGTGCGAGTTCCGCGTCGGCGTCGCGCATCGCTCCTTCCGTGCTTTCGTGCGTCATGATGACCAGCGGGACGGTTGGCGGTCCACCCGGTGAAGTCGCCGATTCGGCTTCCTTCTGAATGACCGAGGCGATGCTGATGTTGTGCCGACCGAGGATGTCGGCGATGTCGGCCAGCACGTGTGGGCGATCCTCGACGTTGTAGCGCAGGTAGAAGCGGCGGCGCACATCAGTCGCCGGCAACAACGGCAGCGGCGAATGCTCGCGCCAGATGTCGAGCCGCGTGAATGTGAGCTGTGCTCGGCCAACCGCCATGTCGATTAAATCGGCGACGACGGCCGAAGCGGTCGGCATCTCGCCCGCACCCGCGCCGGAGTACCACAAGCGTCCGACCGCATCGCCGGTCAGTTCGACCATGTTGAACGCGCCGGACGTCTTCGCCAGCGGTTCGTCCAATTTGATGAGCGTCGGCTGCACGTGCATTTCGAGTTGTCCTGCGACCAATCGAGCGGTTGCCAGCAGCTTCACGCGATAGCCGAACCCCGCCGCGTTCCGCAGGTCGGCGAGTTCCAGCTTGTCGATGCCGGCGCGTTGAAACGACAGGACCGGCACCTTCGTCCCGAACGCCAGTTGGCTGAGCAGCACGAGCTTCTGCGCCGCGTCGGTCCCATCCACATCGAGCGTCGGATCGGCCTCGGCATAGCCGAGCTTTTGAGCCTCGGCGAGCACGTCGGAATAGGTCCGTCCCTTCTCGTGCATCTCGGTCAGGATGAAGTTGCTCGTCCCGTTGAGGATCCCTTGAATCGAAATGATCTGATTGCCGGCCATCGACTGACCGATCGCCGCGATGATCGGAATGCCGCCCGCGACAGCCGCCTCAAACGCGACGGTCCGGCCCAGCTCGCGAGCACGCCGAAAGACTTCGTCGCCGTGTTCACACAGCAACGCTTTGTTGGCGGTGACGACCTCTTTACCCGACTCCAACAGCCGCAACATGATGGTCCGCGCCGGCTCCTGCCCACCGACCAGATGCAGAGCGACGTCAATCTCTTTGTCGGCATACACCGCATCGGGACTGTCGGTGATCATGCCGTCGGGCAACGTCACGCCGCGCGGCTTTTCCAGATGCTGCACGACCACGCGCCGAATCTCGATCGGGCGACCGGCTCGGCGAGCGATCCGGTCCGCCTGAGCCGTCAAAATCCGGGCGACACCGGTCCCGACGGTCCCCATGCCGATTAACGCGACTCGTAACGGAGCATTCGCCATAAGATTCACCAACCAACAAGAATTCCAAGGAAAGTCGGAGTTGAGTACGGCTGCGATGTGCCGCTGAAAGTGTGAACTTCTCGAACTGTGTCCGAACTTTGGTGAGATGTCCCACGAGAATCAAGCAGTTGATGTTGGAGGCATGTCGGTGACCAGTTTGGCGAGCGGGGCGGCGTGAGCCTCCCGGTGAGCACGATGGCCATTGAATACCGGGGGGCTCACGCCGCCCCGTTCGCCTGCGCGTCAATTGGTTCGTGGGTTTGGGCATTTGCATTGGGATCGAAAGTGATGAGGCTCGGATCGCGGCATCACGATGCTCGTGACTCCTGACTCTCATCCCTTGCTGCCGATACACTCCGCCGCATGTCGTACCGCCGGTTAAAACGTCTGTTGGGCGAGACCAACTTTGAGCTGAAGGTCTTGGTGTTGTTCGGCACCGGCCTGACGGTGCTGGCGGTTGCGACGTTCTTCTTATACCGCTCGCGGACGACGAAGCTGCTGGATCAGTCAACACGTTCGACGGCACGTTCATTGGCAACGTCGCTGTTCCTGAAGACTCACTTTCAGTTGTTCGCTCCGGATAAGCGGTTCGAGGCGTTGATTGACGAATTGAACATTGAAGTCCAACCAGAAGACCTCCGTGCTCTCAAGGGAGAGTTGTTTCATGCCGAGGCATCGACGTCCGGGGCGGGTCACAGGTTTCGGCCGACCGAGGATCGCGATTGGGACGCTTGGCAGAAACTCAGTTCTAGTAAGGAGGAGGCGGAAGTCGTCAAAGAGATTGGCGGCAAACTTAACCAGTACGAGTATTACGTTGCGTTTCGTGCGTCCAAATCCTGCTTCTCGTGCCACAACCACCAATACCTGGAATTCAGCGTCGATGCCGACGGCCACGAAATTAAACGCGAGATCGGCGACTTTCTGGGAGTGGCGAAGATCACGCTGCCGCTCGATCGGGTGAAGTCCTCGCTGGCCCGCACCAACGCATTTGTGATCTCGGCCGAGTTGCTGAAGGTCGTGCTGGCGATCGTCGCCATCTATCTGGTGTTGCGGTACGTCGTGACCAAGCCGGTCATGCACTTGAAGCGAGTCAGCGACGCGATCGCTCACGGCAAGCTCGACATGCGGGCCGACATCCGCACCGGCGACGAGTTCGAGGAACTCAGCCATGCGTTCAATCGGATGTTGCGGCATCTCGTCACGGTGCAGGAAGAATTGCGCAGCGTCAACGCGGACCTCGACGGCAAGGTGGATGAGCTGGCTCGCGTGAACCTGCGGCTGTACGAACTCAACAACATCAAGAACGAATTCCTGGCGACGATGAGCCACGAATTGCGCACGCCGCTCAACAGCATCCTCGGGTTCAGCGATGTGCTGAACACGGCGGACAATCTGTCCGACAAGCAGCGGCGCTATGTCGGCAACATCAATGTCGCCGGCCGCAATTTGCTGTCGCTGGTCAACGACATCCTGGACCTCGCCAAGATCGAAAGCGGCAAGATGGAACTGCACTTGGTCGAGACTTCACTGACCGACCTGATCGAGCGGCAAACCAGTGCGATGGCTCCGCAGGCCGAAAAGAAAAACATCGAGCTGACTTGGCAAGTTGATCCCGATGTGCCGCGGCTGTTTCAGGATGTCGGCAAGCTGCAACAGGTGCTCAACAACCTGCTGTCGAACGCCATCAAGTTCACTCCCGAAGGGGGCCGCGTGCGAGTTCGCGCCGGCTGCCGCGAAGAAACACGCTTCTTTGTCGAAGTCGAAGACACCGGCATCGGCATCCCGCTGGAAGAACAAGAACGGATCTTTGAAAAGTTCCGCCAGGGCCGCTTGCAGCCCGGCCAGGAGGACGCACTGACCCGGCAATTCGAGGGGACCGGTCTGGGCCTCTCGATCGTCAAAGAATTGTCCAAACTGCTGGGCGGTGAGATCACGCTGGTCAGCGAGTTCGGCAAAGGGAGCACCTTCACCATCTCGCTGCCGTTGCGGCTCGAAGTGGTGGCGACTCCCAGCGAAGACAGCAGTGCCCGAACTGGCACGGCATCGGGATTGAGTCGCGTCAAACCGGAAGAAATCAGTCAGCGTGCCGCTTCTCCCACGAAGGCGGTGTGAAGCAGAAGTCAGGAGTCCACGGTTTTCATGCTCGTCATCCCTGTTCTGGATTTGCTCAATGGTGTGGTTGTGCGAGGCGTTGGCGGACGTCGTAACGAATACCGTCCAGTAGAAAGCGTACTGACGTCCTCAGCGCAACCCTTGGACGTCGCGCGGGCATTTCGCGAGCGGTTGAGTTTGACGACTTTGTACGTTGCCGATCTGGATGGCATCCTGCGGCAGCAGCCCAACGATGAGATTTATCGCCAGCTCGCCGATGACGGCTTCGAGTTCTGGATCGACGCGGGAGTCCGTTCGCTCAACGACGCGAATCGCCTGTTGAACGCAGGGGCGGCGAGGGTCATCGTCGGTTTGGAAACGGTTCCCGACGCGCGATTGCTCGCGGCATTGGTGGCGAAAATCGGTGCCTCACGCATCGTCTTCAGTCTCGACCTTCAAGCGGGACGTCCGATGCTGGGCCATTCGGATTGGCCGGAGACTTCGCCGCTGGGGATTGCTCAACACGTTGTGAGCTTGGGCCTCACGCAACTGATCGTGCTGGATCTCACCAGCGTCGGCGAACAACGCGGGCCGAGCACGATCGCGCTGTGTGAATCCATCCGGCGGTTCGCGCCGGACACCCGCCTCATCACCGGCGGCGGCGTGCGAAACGCCGATGACCTGCGACCCCTGCAAGCCGCCGGAATCGACGGCGTGCTCCTCGCCACTGCGTTGCACAACGGGGCGATCAGTTTCGCAGAGTTGCCTGCCGTTCATTCGCGCTCCACTTAATTCGCGCGGCTCTTAAAGAACTGCCGCGCGAATTAAGTGGAGCGCGAATGAACCGCATCCGGGCAACGACAAACTCAGCCGTCACGGCTCACTCGATTTCGTCGTCAACGATCGAGGCGAGCGTGTCCGGCAGTTCTGTGAGCGGTTCGACGATCGCGTACTTGCCTTCGGACCAGCGGAACAGATCGACGTGCCGACAACGCTCGCTGCAAAATGGAAAATACTCCGACTGGAGAGCGCCCTCTCCGACGAGCAGCTTTTTGCAGACGGGGCACGTCGATGGCTTGTTCATTTTTGCTTTCGATTCATCCGCCGCGATTTCATCTCGGATCGTGGCAAGCTGTCCGGAAGAACGGGAACGACTTCCGGGCAAAAGTGCAGCCGGTCATGGATCGCCGATTCGATGCGGTCGATCATGGCATGGAACTCGTCGAGTTCCTCGACGTCCGGAATGCCCATTGTCGTTTCGATTTCGATCTGAAGCTGCGGCATCGAGTCGCGCGTCACGATGTGGAATTGGAATTCGATCACTTCGGGGAACTCACGCAGGATCGCTTCGATCGCCGTCGGAAAGACGTTGTTGCCGCGAATCGTCAGCATGTCATCGACGCGGCCGAGAATTCCGCCTTTCAACCGCATGAGTGGCCGACCACACGGGCACGGCTGTGGGTCGAGTTCGACGATGTCGCCGGTGCGATAACGGATCATCGGCGAGCCGATTCGGCCGAGGTTCGTAATGACAAGTTCGCCGCGAATCGGTGGTGATGAGGGTTGTGATTGACGGCCATCAGCCATCGGCCAACAGCCATCAGCCGGAATGGCATGGCCGGTTTCAGGGTCGATGATTTCAGCGATGCACTCGGTTTCGAGAATGTGCAGGCCGCCGGGATTCTCGACGCATTCGGCGGCGAGCGGTCCGACTTCGGTCATGCCCCAATGGTCGATGACTCGCGCTCCCCACGCTTCTTCGATCTTATTTCGGATCGACGGTACACAGCCACCCGGTTCGCCGGCCACGATCAACAGACGCACGGACTTCAGCATCTCGGAGGCGGTCGAGCTGCCTGGTTGCTTCGCCTCGTCAGCGGCGACCTCAGCGAGACGCAGCGCATACGTTGGCGTGCAGCAGACGACGGTGGCTTGGTTCTCTTCGATGAACTTCAACCGCGCTTCGCTCGACATCCCGCCGCCAGGCAAGCAAAGCCGGCCCAGCCGTGCCGCGCCTTCAAACGCCGCCCAGAAGCCGAGGAACGGACCAAACGAAAACGGAAACGCCAGGCGATCATCCGCGCGCAGGCCGGCCATCTCGAAGATCTGCTCCCAACAGCCGAGCATCCATTGCCAGGACTCCGGCGTGTCGAGCCATCGCAGCGGCTGACCGGTCGTCCCCGATGTCTGACAGAATCGGGAATAGGCTCCGACGTGAAACGTCAAATTCGATCCGTAAGGCGGATGAGCCTGATGGTCTTCGACAAGTTCCGCTTTCGTCGTCAGCGGCAATTGAGCGAAGTCGAGATGCGCCAGATCGACTCCAGCCAGTTGCCACTTCTTCGTCCAAAACCGGTTTGCGGGGACGAGCTGCTGCAACAGCCTAATGAGGCCAGCGGACTGATGCCGTTGAATTTGCTCGCGGGTCATTCCATGGATTCCTCTGCAAGCACCTGAATACGTCCTGGTACTGGTTCAGCATGGGACTTGTTCCGAATGGCGTCGGGCTGCTGGGACAAAATCAAATCCGTCAGGTCGTTAAAGACCGCCATGCGAGCTTCTAATGAGAGCGAGCGAAACCACAAGGCTTTCGCCTCCCAGGACTCGTCGGCTCGGTCGTTCGAGATCGAAGGGGTGTCGTTCATGACTACTCCGCCAGATAGTTCAACGTGTAGTACGCCTGCTTGTGCAACAACGGCAGACCTTCGGCCGACTTCACTCCGTCACAATGCAGTTCGTGAACGTGCCCTTCTTGCAGTGCGTCGATCTTCAGGCGAACGCTCTTGCCATCCGCAGAGACGGTCGCAGACTCGATCGTCGGCGTCGTCTGATCGACTTCGGGGCTGCCGTAGCTGGCCTGATAGATGTAGGTGTAGGTCGTCATCTTGTACGACTTCACGTCGCTGACCGCCGCTGCATCCACCGGATGAGTGAAACTCAGTTCGAAGCCGTCGGGCTTGGCGTGCATCTCGTGGATTTCAAACGGAACCTTGCCAGACCAGTCGATCCGATCCAGCGAGTGCGGCTTCGGGCCGCGCGAACCCCAGCCGCGATTCGTTCCGCCGACGAACAACGAACCGCTCGGCGACATCAACATACCCAAGCTGCCTGAGCCGATCCCGCTGCGGAAGGGGAAGCAAGCCCCTTGATAATGCCCGCTCACTTTTTCGAGGAAGACCCGCATGACCGTGCTGTCGGACTGATCGCCGACGAAGAGTTGATTCACGAACGGCCCAAACTTGCCGGTTGAGTCGAACGTGATCCCGCTCGCCGACTTACCCATCTTCGGATACGGAAAGTAACAAGCCGGTGGTTCGAGTTCGGGAATCTTCTTCGCTTCGGCCATCAGCCGGCCGCCGCTTTCAGGTTCCTTCGGCTTCGGGCCGAGCGCCGCTTTGACGGCTGGCTCGTCGTACCATTTGAACCCGCCGGGATGCCCGACGAACTTGCCGGGCCGCAGATGCTTCAGCGCACAGGCTCCGTTCCACGGTCCTTGGTTGTCGGTGTAGAAGACTTCGCCGAGGTGATTGAAACCAATGCCTCCCGGCGAACGGATGCCGCTCGTCGTCGGAATCATCTTGCCGTCCGGAGAGATCCGCAGGCACCAGCCGCGATACTTGCTCTCGCTGCTAAACGAGCCGGTCAAGCAGAGCACAACCCAAATGTTGCCGTCCTTATCGAACCTCGAACCGAACGCGTACTCGTGGTAATCGCCGTTGATGCCCCAAGCATCCGAGACCGTCTCGATGAGGTCCGCTCGCCCGTCGCCGTTCACATCCTTCAACCGCGACACCTCCGGCCGCTGCGTCGCGTAAATCCAACCGTCGCGATACGCGATGCCCAGCACCTCGTGCAGTCCGCTGGCGAACTGCGAGAACTTCGCATCCTTGCCCGTCGCAGAGAACGGCTTGTCGAGCAAATAGATCTCTCCGCGCCGCGTGCTGATCGCCAGCTTACCATCCGGCAGGAGTTCAACACCGCCCGCCTCCAACACGATGTTGTCGGGGATCGCGAACGATGTGATTGGGAAATAGTCCTCCTCGGTTGGTGCCTTGTCGGCGGCGAGAACGAGGCTCGACAAGTCCAGGAGAGCAATGAAACAGAACAGGACACCAGACTTCATCAACATGAATTACTCCCAAAATTCGACACTTAAGCCGGAAAGTCCCTCGAAGTCTTTGCGATTGCGGGAAACGAGAGTTGCCTGATGCGCCACACACGTCGCCGCGATTCGCAAATCGTTCGTCGGAGTGCGGATGCCGCGCGTGCGCCAGTCGCGAAAGACTTCATTGGCGGTCTCATCGTAAGCCAATAATCGCTGCGTGCGCAGGTCGGCGAATGTTCGTTCAAAAAGCGAATAGGCCTCGGTGATCGGCACATTCGCCTTACCGGCCTGAGCCTGTCGGATGACGTCCAATCGGCCGCGAATGACTTCTTCGACCACGACAACCGGAACCGACTGCTCCAAAAATGGTATCGCGATGAGCCGTGCCCAATAGTCCGCACGACCACGCAAGAGATCACTGAGCACGTCGGAATCAAACGCTTTCATTGCGCGGCTTCCTTCTCCGCGTCACGAGCCGCGTAAGCTTGCCGGCAAATCTCTTCGAGCGTCGGATCATCGCGGTACTTGCCAAAGAGCGCCGTCAGACCTTGCGGCTCAAGGTCATAGGTCAGCAATTCACCACGATTCACCATCTCCTGGATGTCTTGTCGGAGCGCCGCGACAGCCGCCTCGCGAGTTGGACGAACGACTCGCAGTTCGGGATCACCGACGACCGTTGCCGTGAATTGCCCGTTCGTTGGAATCACGCGAATGGAAATGGTCATGGCCTGCTCCTTGAGACTACCAAACGTATTTCACTTCGACCTTCGCCGAGCCGTTCGTCAACTCCACCGGCACGAGCAATTCAAACCGGTTGCCGGCTTGGCGGACAAGAGGTGGTTTCGCGGAACTCGAAACGATTCGCAGTTTGAGCGTGCCGTCGATTGTGAACCAGCCGTCGGGGCCGGATTCGATCTTCTGAGCGGTGACGGCTCGGAAGAAGAGGTTGAGCGACACCGGATCACTGGGAGTGACCGACAACGTCAGCGTGCGATCGAGCGACAACTCCTTTCCGTCCTTTGAGTCCTTTCCGTCCTTCCCCTTCCGAATCGCGCGCGGATGATCGTCAATGGCGATTCGCCCAAACGAGTACTGCAAGATTGGCCGGCGAGCTTCGTCGAAGCGATAGCCTTTGAACTGATAGCCTTGATCGCGAGCCGGCTGGCTAGGCCATGCGGTGCTCGCATCGGCCAGCACGGCGAACGGCACTTCGGCCGGCAGCGGCAGCACATTGTCGCCGAGCGGATTTTGAAAGCCGGGGCCGCGGCCGACCCAGTGCTTTGAGGCGTCGATGAATTGGCCCTGCCAAATCCAGAGCAGCGCGAAGCGATCGAAGTCGAACGCGAGGTTCACCCCTTCGGGATATCCGACCGCAAAGCCGCGCGGAGCGGTAATGTTGCCGCCGTCCGACTTCGGGCCTTGCAGGAAGTTGCGATACAGGATCGGTTCATTGTCCGGCGTGAGCACAATCGCTTCGCGCACGATGCCGGCGGGGATCGCCGCGCTGCCGCCGTCGGCGAGGTATGCCCAGGTGGCCTGCATCTGCTTCGGCGAATTCGCATCGAGCACCTCTTTGATGATCGCCATGCCATTCGGCCAGGCATTGGGCATGCGGGTGCCTCGGCGATACGCCTGCGGGTCGGT
This sequence comes from Planctomyces sp. SH-PL62, assembly GCA_945893045.1. Lineage (GTDB taxonomy): Bacteria > Planctomycetota > Planctomycetia > Planctomycetales > Planctomycetaceae > SXKJ01. Next base: position 108,855 of record CAMDEA010000002.1, on the reverse strand, counting down.
GAGGTAACGATAGTACCAATCCTCGCGCAGCCGACGGTTCATCGCGTTGAGGTTGATTGCCTGGATGCCGGTCGCGGCATGCTCGTTGAACGGATGGCATTTGACGCAGGACAAGCCTTTGTCGCCAACCAGTTGCCGTCCAGCGGTCTTGGCTTTCGCGAGCGACTCATCGAAGGCTGTCAGATTCGCTTCCGTTTTGAGGTCCACTGCCGCGAACGATTTCGCCAGCGAACCGGCATGAAACCTCGGCATCCGAGCGTGCATGTAAGGCCGGTCCTTTTGCTTGGGATCGCCCTTCGTACCGTTCTGCAAAAGATCGGTCAGCGCCTCTTCACGCAGCTTGTCGCCGACACCGTCGAGCGCGGGTGGGATGCGGCCCTCGTCACCCATCTCTGGAATCTGTGTTTCAAAATAGGCGTTGCGAATTGGCTCGACGCCGCCAACTTTGCCGCGCTCGTGACAGGCATAGCAATTGAAGCTGAGCAGCGCGTGCGTGATCGTCTCGGCCGGAGTTGGGTCGGCCGCATTGCTCAGTGATTTGAGTGCCGCGGTGGTAGCAGCGCGTTGCAACGGAGTCAGTTGGTAATCCGGCAATCCACGCCGAGTCGTCTCCGCCAAGCAACCGCCGGTCGCTCCGAGTTTTGAAAGCGGCTTCGCTTTCAACTCGGACGCGAGTTGCTTGTTGTCTTCTTTCAACTGATGACACGACGCACAACCGAGCGTCGCAAAGAACTTGCGGCCTTTCTCGACCTGCGACAGATCAATCACGAACGGCTCGTCATCGCCGTCGGTCGCGACGGGCTTCGGCCGTTCGCGAGTGATCGTGATGAATGCCGCAGCCGAAGTTCGCTTGATCCCCTGCCCTTGCATGTCGAGCGTCAGCGTCCATTCGCCGCCCCCTTGGAAGTAATCGACGACGATTTCATGCGGGCCGACATCCAGCGAGACGCGGCCCTCTTTCTCTGAGTGCGGATGCACGCCGCCGTTCTTGACCACTTCTTTGCCGTCGATCAACAACTGGCTGCCGTCGTCGCTGCCGATCCAGAACTGGTACTGTCCCGGCTTGTCGATTTGCAGGAAGCCGGTGAACCGCATCCCGAAATTGTTCTGTCGTTTGCCGACCGCCAAATCGAGACCGCTGACCGTACCAGTCGCGACCGGCTTCAGCGCACCGAAGTCCGGAACGTCATTCCAATCACCTTCAAAGTAGGCGTAATTCATGTTCGGCGGCACCTTGTGCCCTTGAAAGAAATAGGCGGCGATCTCGCGAGCTTCCTTCTCGTTCAAATTCAGCCCCGGCATCCGGCCGCTCGGCCGCACGGCGTGCGGGTCTTGCAAAAATTTCGCGAGGCTCGGCAGCGTGTACTTCGCCGGCAGATCGCCGAGCGGAATGAATGTCTGCGTGACCGCTTTCTTCGGAGTGTCATCGTCATCATCAACTAACGCCTGCGAGACCTTCGGAATCGGCCCCGCCGCCTTGCGAGGCGTATGACAGGCGACGCACCCGAACCGATGAAAGTGTTGCTCGCCGGCTTTGACCGCAGCGTGCTCGGCCATCGCTTCTTGCGGAGCGCCGGTGGTTGCGAGGAAGTGCGTGAGTGCCTCGGCCGCCGCGCTCCGTTCGTTCTCCGGCAATCCGGCCAACACATCCGGCATCGTTGTCCCCGGCTTCGCCTTCTGAGGATTCGCGAGCATGGCGCGGATGAAACTCAATCGCACGCGCGAACCGACGCCGTCCAAAATCGGAGCCTGCTTCTTCGTGACTTGCTTGGCGGTCGCTCCGTCAACTTGATGACAGGCAACGCAACCCAGTTCGCCGAGCAACAGCTTTCCGCCCGGTGCCAAATCTTTGGGAGCGTTGTCTCCCGCCGCCGCGAAGAATCGTTCGAACCCAGCCACGACCGGGTGCTTCACAACAGGCTCGGCAAACGGATCGCTCGTCGGCTTCGAGTCCGCAGCCAACACCGGCGAACCCAAGAAACAACCAATCACAAAACCGCTCCAAAGAGAAACGGCGAGAGCAGGCTTGGGCATCACAAGCAGTCCTTAAGCAAAGCAACTTTTTTTGAGGCAGGCATCAACAGGTGGGAACTCGCGGCGAAGTCTATTGTGACCCGTATTCCGCCAACAGCAAACATTCCTCTGGCCCCATTCCTCTGCCGAAAGTCATTCGGCAGAGGAATGGGGCCAGAGGAATGATGCGATGCGGCATCAGGCCAACGACCGGAATCGCCAGCAACCGGCGGCGAAAAAGAGCGCGGAGAATCCCAGCAGCACAAGGCAACTCTGCGCGATCACGGCCACGTCAGGCTGAGGATTCGTCATCGCTTCCAGGTAGGCGATCAATGACCACGAGTGCGGTGTGATGACGCTGATCTCCTTCATCAACTCCGGCATCCAATCGCGCGGCACAAAACAGCCGCCGATCCCGGCCGTCGAAATCACAATCAGGTTCGAGTACGACGCGACTTGCGAATCGGTTCGCACGCTCGTCGCGATCAACAGACCCAGGCTCGTGGCCGCCAGCGACGTGCAAAAGATGATCGGCAAAAGCAACAGCGGTTGTTCGCCCCACGTCATGCCGTAGGTCAACCGGCCGAACACAAACAACGTCGCGCTCTGCAACAACGAGACCAGCAGATACGGCAACGTCTTGCCGATCAGCAGACCGGCCGGCGTGAGCGGAGCGATGCGCAGTCGCCGCAACGTGCCAAGGTCTCGTTCGGCGATGAACGAGCGAGCCATCACGTTGACCAGAAAGAACGTGAACATCACCGTGAAACCCGGCACCAGCCGGTCGTAAATCGTCGCCTTGGCAGAGCGTCCCTCGGCGACGGAGGTTTCTAATTTCGCGGACACCGGTTCGCCCGTCGGTGATGGATTCGGAGACTCCGCGTCGTCCTCTTCAGCGGCCGCTTCCATGTTTCTGATCAAGACGCGGCCGAGGTTGTGCCGCTTCGCGACGGTCGGAAAGACTTCGTCCATTGTCATCGAATACAGGTTGTTCGAGACCAACTTGCTCACCCAGCTCCACGAGGCTTTGGTTTCAACCTCAACGTCGAGACTGGTCAGCCCCTTGGCGAGCTTTCCCTTGCCGAGCTTGCGTGTGAAGAAGTCGCGCAGTTCCAGTTCGTCGATCCGCTTCTGAAACTCCGGCCCGATCGTCAGCGACATCGTCGCTTTGCCGTTGAAGACGTCCCGTTTCGCGGAGACCGCGTCGGCATACGAGATGACTTGAATGTCTCCCTTTTCGGCGAGCTTCGTTTGCAGACGCTTCGCCAATTCGCCGCCGTCTCGATCGACCCACGCGACTTGAATGACTTGATTGCTGGCTCGCCAGCCGAGCAGCTTGCCCGTCGAAAGCCCGATGATGCTGATGAAAATCAGCGGCAGGATCAGCAGCACCGCCAGCGAACGCCGGTCGCGCATCTGCAATCGCAGGTCTTTCCAGGTGAGATGAAACCAGCCCATCAGACGACGTCCTTCAATCCCGCAACCTGCGGCCGGTCAGTTCCAAGAACAGTCGTTCGAGGTTCGACTGATTCGTTTCGACGGACACCAGTTCCGACTTCTCCGCATCGAGCACATCCAGCACGCGCCGCAATTCCCTGATGAGTCCGTCGCCACTCGAATGGCTCTCCGACCGGTGCAGCACGAGCCGTGATTCGTCACCGTTGGGAGAGCCGTTCGCTTCGATCAGCCCGCTCAATTGCTCGCACGCCGTCGTCGATAGACCACGAACTCGCAACGCCAATTCTTGCTGCATCTGGCCCAGCAGTTCGTCGAGCCGTCCCATCGCCAAGCGGACGCCGTGATCCATGATCGCCACGCGGCTGCAGAGAGCGGAGACTTCCTCCATGTAGTGACTGGCGTAGATCACGGCCATGCCCCGCGAGGCTTCTTGTCGCACGCACTCCAGCAGGTGCGATCGGGACTGCGGATCGACGCCGACCGTCGGTTCGTCCAGGATCAACAACTGCGGCCGGTGCATCAGTGCGACGCCGAAATTCAGCCGCCGCTTCATCCCTCCGGAGAAGTGCCCCGAATGCCGCTCGGAATGTTCATTGAGGCCGATCTGATCGAGCACTTCGTCGCAGCGCTGTCGCAATGCCACGCCACGCAAGCCGTACAACTTTCCGAAGAATTCCAGGTTTTCGCGAGCCGACAGCTCCGGATAGATCGCGAGGTCTTGCGGCGCAATCCCCAAGAATCGACGAGCGTTTCGCGGCATCGACTTCAGCGTCCGGCCATCGAAGCGAACGTCACCGGAGTCGGCTTCGAGCAGTCCGGCGATCATCGACATGGTCGTCGTCTTGCCGGCTCCATTGGGGCCGAGCAGCCCGAAGATTTCTCCGGCCTCGACCGTAAAGCTGACGCCATCCACGACCCGCGCGCTGCCATAACTCTTTCGCAGTTCGACGACTTCCAGGCAGCTCATCCAAGTCTCGCAGTCGCAGCGTTCACATCCCGACGACCAAGGCATGCGTGGCAATCGCGGTCACAGCCGCAGAGATGCCCACTCGCACGTTGTCGTTCACGCGGGAAGGTAGCGACTCGGCAAACGCGGCGACAACCGCCGCCGAAAAGCCACACGTTAACGCGATCGGCCAGCTTGCCCGCGGTTGTGATTCGGCCCAATACGCGAGCGATGCCAGATATCCTCCGAACCCCACGAACGCAAACGTGCCCGCCCAACTCTTCGCTCGATTCCACGGCAGCGTCGGTCCGCGAAACAACAGCCCGCAAGTCGTCGCCATGCCATCGCCAAACGCCAGCACGCACAACACCAGCATCCCCAACTCGGCATGTTTCGGCAGCAACAACAAAGTCGCCAGCACCGACACCGAGTAGCCAAACACCGCCGCTAACTCCGACTGCTCACCTTTCCGACGGATCGTCTTATAGCGCCACAGCAACAACGCCGTGATGCCGACGATCAAGCCGGCCGCGATCTTCTGAAACGTGGGAGAGAGCGGATCTTTGTGCGGATAAATGTACGACGCGATCGGCAATAGACCAGGACTCATGTGCCAGAGCCGCCTCTTCAATTCTGTCGCCGACAAGTGACCCGGCAGCTCCAGCCAGTTCCGTGGCTGTGGGACGGAATCGATCCGAAACAGCTCGCCAGTTTTGGTCTCGTGCCACTGGCCGTCCGACAGTGACGAAGTGCGGCTGGCGAGTCGCTCGCGATCTGACGTCTCTTTGGCGGTTGGCCGAGACATGATGGCTACACCACTTGGAAGCAGCGATCCGCGATCACCGATCGCGCGCAACGCCGATGACGGGATTCATCGGATTGCGCGGCGCACAGATATCAGAAAACTCCGCAACCGGCAGAGCCTGCCGGAAAATACTTAGGACGGTCAGCCGGCGTGGCGACCAACCTTGTTAATCCGGCCGTAGACATCGTTGAGGATCCAGTGAAACAACACGAGATGAATCGATTCGACCATCCCCATGTCATCCAACGGCACATGCAAGGTGTTCTTGGCTAGCGATTTCAGCTTGCCGCCGCCGTAGCCGGTGATGCCCCACGTCCGCAGGTTGTGGCGATTTCCCCACTCGACCGCATTCAAGATGTTCGGGCTGTTGCCGCTGCCGCTGATCGCAATCAGCACGTCATCCGGTGAGGCGAAGTTCTTCAATTGTTCAACGAACACGCGGTCGAAACCCTCGTCATTGCCCCACGCCAAAATGTACGGCGTGTTGTCCGTCAGGCTGAGCACCTTCAACCGCTTGACGCTGTCGTTCGTGAAGTCCTCACGCCGCAGCGTGCTCTTGCCGAGGTCTTCGCAGAAGTGTGACGAGTTCGACCCACTGCCGCCGTTCCCGCAGATGAACACAAACCGGCCGTCCTGATACGCCGAATAGATTTCGTCCGCCAACCCGGCCGTCTGACTGAGATCCAGCCGCCCAAATTCTTCGGCACAGCGAGCGAGATACTGTTGCGGGTTGAGATGCGCTCCAAGCATGAGGGATCACTCCTTGTCCTATCGACGGCGGGTGCGCCGTGAACCGATTTCCAATCTCAAATTTGAAATCTGAAATTTCAAATGACATTGCGACTTGTCGTGATTCGACTGTCACGTTGCAACTGGAATTGTCGGTTGCGTCATCGCTCAACTCAGCAATTCATGAATCACCTTGCCGTTGTTGACCACTTTCACCGGGCGGCCTTCGGGCGTATGGAATTCGGCATCGGGATCAATGCCCAGGCAATGGCACATCGTCGCCGTCATGTCTTCCGGGCTGCGGGGATCGGCGGCGGGTTTCTCTCCCTTCGGATTTGTTGCTCCGACGACCAGTCCGCCGCGCACACCGCCGCCGGCCATCAGGATGCAGTTGGCCGGACCCCAGTGGTCTCGCCCAGCATTGTTGTTGACGCGCGGAGTGCGACCAAACTCGCCCATCACGACCACCATCGTCTTGCCCAGCAGGCTGCGAGTGGCCAAGTCGCTCAGCAGAGTGGAAAGCCCCGTGTCGAGTTGCGGCAGCAGTTCGTTTTTCAGCACGCGGAAGTTGTCGTTGTGCGTGTCCCAGTTGGAATGGTCGATCGTCACGCAGCGGACGCCCGACTCGATCAATCGCCGAGCCATCAAGCAGCTCTGCCCCAGCGAGTGCCGGCCGTATTCGTTTCGCAACGCTTCGCCTTCGGAATGAATGTCGAACGCAGCCTTCGTTGCGGGCGAGGTGATCAGATCAAACGCCTTGTCGCGGAAAGCGGAAGTCATGCGCGCCTTCGAGTTCGCGGCGACCTCGGCCGACTTCTCAAAGCGATCGACCTGCCGCATCAACGCTCGGCGGTCGTTCAGCCGCGAGCCATCAACGACGACTGGCGGCACGAGGTCCGGCACGCTGAAGTTCGGAGCGTTCGGGTCTGCCTCAACGACAAACGGCGCGGCGATCGAACCGAGGTACGCCGATCCCGCCGACGGGTGCATCTTCGGCAAGCAGACATACGGCGGCACCGCTCCGCGCGGCCCCAGCATTTTCGCGACGACCGAGCCATGTGCCGGCCGTTGATTGTTCGGCACGAGATTCGGATTAAACCCCGGCAACGGCTGATAGCCCGTCAGCATGTAATGGTCGGCTCCGCCGTGATCCGAATTGGGATGCGTCAACGACCGCAACAGCGCGAAGTGCTGAGCCTGCTTGGCGACCAGCGGCAAGTGCTCGCAAATCCGCATTCCGGGCACGGTCGTGTCGATGGAATTGAACTCGCCACGAAACTCCGGCGGCGCGTCCGGCTTCAAATCGAGCGTGTCGATCGTGCTCAAGCCGCCTTTCAAAAACAGAATGATGAGCGACACATCATCCTTGTCCCGCGCGGCCTTGTTCGCGTCCGCCGCTCGTGCTCGACCGGCCAGCAACTCCGGCAGCGAGAGCATCCCGGTCAGAGTGCTCGCGCAGCCGACCTTCAACAAATCACGACGTTGAATGCCATCACAAAATCGAGCGGATGAGGACATGATCAAATTCCTTGCAAGTGCGAGGTCAACGAGTGTCAGCGTTTGCGGCGTGCGGCCACCGGGGCTTCGATCGGCTCAATCGCCGTCAGATGGAGCAACGAACAAATCTTGAAACGAGCGGGAACGCCCAGCCGCGTTTCATCGAGGCCAACCAAAATGTTCGTCCGTGTCAGCCACGCCATTTCGGGATGTTTGACTTCATAAGTCTCTCCGCTCGACATCACGACCCGGAATGGTTGAAAGGGCTGGGCGGTAAGCAGGTCTCGGAATGTTTGAACGGTCATGATTGGTTTCCGCAACTTCGGTCGTTGCTCATCATACTGTCTGCTGGTGTCAATGATTGAACACAAACTCCAACGAATTGAGCAGGCTCCAAGCTAAATCTTCGGCCGCTTGGCGGCGGGTGGATTCGTGATCTTGCAGGTATTTCGTGGCGACCGCCTTTTCGTTGGCGGTTGGCAGGCGGCTCTGGACGGTCAGGTAGAGTTCGTCGATCAAGGCGGAATTGTCGGACGGGTAGCGGCGGACGAGGCGGGCGACCGTTCCCGATTCGTGAGACAGTTTGGATTGCAGTTCGGGCGAATTGAGCACATGCAGGACTTGCGAGACGCTCGGTTCGGTGGCGCGTTCGCATTCGCAGGCGGTGGCTCGGACGGGACGGCCGAAGAGCTTCAGGAAGTAGTGATTGACCTGGCTGTCCCAGAGTTGGATGGCTCGTGAGCCTTCGGGAACGCCGCTGAATTTTTCCGGGACGCCCGTCGCCTGGCAGACGGCATCGAAGAGGACTTCGGCATCCAGCCGCTTGAGCAACGCTCGCGAATAGTTCTGTTCGTCACGCTCGTTCGTGGCGTTGGGATGCGCGGAACGCTGGTAGGCTCGCGAGGCGGTGATCGTGCGGATGAGTTGATGGACGTCGAAGCCGGATTCGATGAATCGCGAGGCCAGCGCGTCGAGCAGTTCGGGATTTGTTGGCGGGTTGGTCAGCCGCATGTCATCGACCGGCTCAACGAGACCTCGGCCGAGGAAGTGTGCCCACACCCGGTTCACCAGGTTCCGCGCGAAGAACGGATTCTTCGGCGAGGTCATCCAGTCGGCGAGCAGCTTGCGACGGTCTCCGTCGGGTGATTGCGTGGGCGATGGCTCGCCGAGCGCGTGAGCAAAGACCGTCTCACCGGTGCGCGAATGCTTGGTGGCTCCGGAGTCTTTCGCCAGCAGCATCTCGCCTTGCGGAGTCGGCTTGAACGAGACCTGCGTGAAGAACGCTTCCATACCGAAGTAGTCGGTTTGGCTCCAGCGGTCGAACGGGTGGTGATGACACTTCGCGCATTCGATGCGGGTGCCGAGAAGCACTTGCGAGATCGTCGCGGCTTGTTCGCCCGACTGTTTGACCGCTTTGAACACGTAGCCGGCCGGTTGATCCCGCAGCAGTCCCTCGGCTGTCAACAACTCGCGAGCGAAGCGGTCGAACGGTTTGTTCGTGGCGAAGCCGTCGCGCATCCAACGGTAGTAGGCGTGTGCTCCGGCATGTCCCAGAGTCGGCCGTTCGACGCGCAGCAAGTCGGACCACTTAAGCGCCCAATAGTCGGCGTACTCCGGCCGCTTGAACAGATCGTCGATCCAGCGTGCTCGGCGGTCGGGGCGTTTGTCGTCGAGGAATTTGCGAACCTCGACCGGTTTCGGCAGCGTGCCGATCACATCGAGGAAAGCTCGGCGGAGAAAATCTTCGTCGGAGCAGAGTTCGCTCGGTTGAATGTTGAGCTTGGTCAGTTTGGCATCGACGAGTGGATCTATGAAGTTCCCCTCAACACTGGCTCCGGTTCTCGGTGGGGCGACGGAAGAAGCGTCCGTCGGTCGCGGGATCAGCACTCGGAAGACGTCCACCGCGCCGAGGTAATTGGCCATGATCGCGACGTCGCCCGGAGTCTCGCCGGTCGTGACGAGGCCGTGCTCATCAACTCCCGCGAGGCCGTCGTTGTTCGATTGGAACTTGGCGTGACGAGTGACGTCCTCCACAATCCCATTGTCGAACTTGGCGACGACTTTCAGTGGTTGAGTCGTCTTCAACTTCATCAATTGTTCGCGCGGCGAAACGGTGATGGAGACAACGCGAGGCGCGGTTGGCTCGCCGAATGGCAGGCCCACTGCGATCCAATTCCGCAGTGTGCGGTACTCGTCTGTGTCTTTGCGAATGCGAACGCCGCCACCATGTGGCATGTCGCCACACGCTTTCTGCAACAGCAGGCTTTTTTCGGGGACCGTCGGATTCGTGCGCCGTCCGCGGCCTTCGCTGGTCAACGCGACGTGATCGGCTTGCGGATCGAATCCGAAGATCGACAGTTTGAAGCCGTTCTGCCCTTCCGCTTTGCCGTGACATCCCGAAGCGTTGCAGCCGAAGCGGGACAAGATCGAGACCACATCGGTTTCAAAATGAAACGGCCGCGTCTTCGCGGCTTCCTGTGCGGCCAATGGGTGCGCCGTCGTCGAGAAACTCAGTAAGACGAGGCTGCTCAGAATCCACCGCGCGCGGTGACTGACAAGCCAACAACGGAAAGCACAGGCAGGCGAGTTCATGGGCGGGAGTTCGCAGGTGGGAGGCTCTGACGATTTTTATTATCGACCAACCAAACGCATCAAAGCCAGCGGATGCTAACAACTCAAAGCAGCCGGGGACAATTCGCGAGTTCGGTCGCGCCGATTTTTCGGTTCTTTCGCGGTCTGTTGCCGGAGTACCGGGTCGCCGCTATGAGTTCGTGCGTTGCTCTCCCTTGCCGCATTTTGAGTTTCCGTGACCGTGACCGCACTGGCTTCCAGCGTTGATCCGATCTCCGTCCTGCCTGCGACCGGCGAGTCGTCTGCGTCCTCGTCGCCGGCGCGAGCCGAGTATCAACGACGGCGAGACGGATTCTTCATCGAGTTGCAGCGGCTGGCCAAGATTGACCGGAAGGTGTCGTTATCGCGGTTGGGTCTGTTTGTCGTCGGGCTGGGTTTGGCAGCCATGTCGCTGACAGCCAGCGAGGTCGCTCTCTGGTGGTGTTTGATTCCGTTCGGTCTGTTCGCGATCGCGATCGCGTGGCACGAGCGAGTGGTGCGACGATTGGATCGTTGCCGCCGAGGGATCGCGTATCACGACGTGAACATCGACCGCTTGGAGCATCGCTGGCAAGACGCGCAGCCGATTGGTGAACGGTACGTTGACGAGCATCATCCTTACGAATTCGATCTCGACCTGTTCGGCAAGGGTTCGCTGTTCCAACTTCTCTGCCGAGCGCGCACGCGGCTGGGTGAAGATACCTTGGCCGATTGGTTGCGATCCGCGGCCAGTCCGTCCGCCATCGACTTCCGCCAACGGGCGATCAACGAGCTGCGCGGCCGTCTCGATCTGCGTGAAGACCTGGCGCTGCTGCCGGCCGCGGTCCACGACTCGATCGACCAGTCGCTGTTGCAGGACTGGGCGTCGCGTACGCCGCGGTTGTTGTCGCGGACGTTGCTGGTGACGGCGGGGTTGTTGGGCATCACGGCGTTGCTCACCGGATTTGGCTGGCTGCTGTTCGACTGGCATCTCGCGTACTTCGCCTTGGTGGTCACGATCGAACTTATTCTGCATTTCTCGCTCAGAGGATTTTTGCAGCAAGTGGCTCACGACATCGACCGAGCCGAGGCGGGGATGGCCATCCTGTCGCAAGTGCTCAACGTGCTGGAAGCCGAGCGATTTCAGACGCCGTTTCTGACCGCGTTGCGTTCGCAGCTCGACACGCAGCGACATCCGCCCTCCTGGCAAATTCGGCGGCTGCATCGGCTGGATGCGTGGCTCGACAGTTCGTTGCACAATCAGTTTTTTGTGCCGTTCGCGTTCTTGCTTTGCTTGCCGATCTGGCTCTCGCACGCGATCGAACGCTGGCGAGCGACCATCGGTCCGCGCATCGCGCAATGGCTCGACGCGGTTGGGCAGTTCGAGGCGATCAGTTCGCTGGCCGGTTATGCCTTCGAGCATCCGGCCGACCCGTTCCCAGAGATCGCCGGCCCGGAGGCGCAGTTCGATGCCGTCGGCCTCGGTCATCCGTTGATTCCCGAAGATCGCAGTGTGCGCAACGATTTTCGCTGCGGAAAACAGCCGCAGTTGGTGATGGTCAGCGGCTCGAATATGTCCGGCAAGAGCACGCTGCTGAGGACGATCGGCAGCAATGTCGTCCTAGCGTTCGCGGGTGCTCCGGTGCGAGCGACCAAGCTGAAGCTCTCGCCGTTCGTGCTCGCGACGTCGATTCGCGTGCATGACTCGTTGCTCGAAGGTGCGTCGTTGTTCTTCGCGGTCATCTCGCGTCTGAAAGGGATCGTCGAACGCACGGGAGGCCAGACACCGTTGCTGTTCCTGATCGACGAAATCCTGCCCGGCACAAACTCGCACGACCGCCGCGTCGGAGCCGAGGCGATCATCCGCCAACTGCTGCACCGCGGCGCGGTCGGACTCGTGACGACTCACGATCTCGCGCTGACCGACATCGTCGATAAGCTCGGCCACATCGCCATGAACGTCCACTTTGAGGACCGGCTGGAAGAAGGCCGCATGACGTTCGATTACCTGCTCCGCCCCGGCGTCGTCCGCCGCAGCAACGCGCTCGAGCTGATGCGACTCATCGGCCTCGGAGAACCCATCGACTCCGGCCGACCGCCGGAAGTCGAGAGTTCATAGCCGTCATCCCAACCCACCACCGCAAATCACCCCATAGGGGAAGTTGCCTGCCGCAAACAACGATTCGAGCGGATCGGCGTTGGACGTCGGATGACCCAGAAATATCCTCACCAAGTCCGCTCGTTTGCCGGGCGTGATCGTTCCGCAATGGTGCTCGAAGCCCAATGCCCGCGCGCCGGCCCGCGTGCCAAGCTCCAACAAAGTGCTCGGCGCGACGTCGGGGAATCGGTCGCGCAAAAAAACGAGTTCCTTCCACAACATCAGATCCGGATTTGAGCCTCGCCCATCGGTACCAAGCGCGACGTTCGCTCCCTTCGCCAGCAGTTGACGCCACGGGTGCGGATCGTGACCGAAGAACTCATGCGTGCGCGGGCAATAGACAGCCGACATCTGTGGCCGTGCGGCGATGAAATCCAACTCGTCGTCCGCCAAATAATTCCCATGCACAACCAGCGCTCGCGGCGCGTCTGTAAGTGTTCGCAGAATGTCGAGCGGCCGACGTCCTAATGGCAACCCGTCCTCTGGCCACGCACCGAACGACTTGAGCATCTCGACGAACTCACCACGGCCATGTGCGAGGAATTCCAACTCCTCGCGCGTCTCGGCCAGGTGCATTGCGACCGGCGCGCCGTATCGCTTCGCCAGTTCGACCGAGCGACTCAGCAACTCCGGCGCAACGCTGTACGGTGCGTGCGGCGACAAGCCGTAGACAGGTTGCATCGTCTTGGCCGGGGGAGCCTCGCCCTCCCGTTTGAGCCATCTTTCCGCGAGCGAAAGCTGTTCGCTCACACTTTCGGGACGCAGCCCGATCAATTCGCGAAACGCGATCAAGCGCGGGCCGGTGGGGTTCCCCTTGAACGCTGAAGCCGACCAACCATCGGTTGCGATCTCGCCAACTAAAGTCGAGCCGCCCATAGCGACTTCATACCAACCAGCATTCAACGCTTCCGGTTTGGTATTCGGATCCGAACTGAACTCGCGGCGGCGATACGCGACCAGCGAGCGAATCCAATCCGTGAATGGTCGAGCGGGCTGGAACGGTCGTTCGACGAGGCTGAATTCCAAGTGCGCGTGCGCGTTGACCAAACCCGGCAGAATCGCCATGTCGCCGAGATCGTGACACGACTCGTGCCGCTTTGCCGGACGAACCGCTGTGATAAAGCCGTCGTGAATTTCGACCACGCCGTTCTCAATTGGCGGCCGATCGACGGGAATGACCCAAGCAGCTTTGTGAATCGAAGCCGAAGACATGTCGAAATCGTAGCGACCGACTCATCGCACGACATCGCGGACCAGCACGAACGCCTCGGCCGCGTGAACGCTGACCGTCGAGCCGCGATACCGAGCCAATGCTTCAATCGCCACCAGCGAGCGCGGATTCGGCGCGGGCTTGAGCTGCGAGGTAAAGCACTGCATCGCTTCCAGCTTTTTCGGCAAGTACGTCGCGATGTCCACGAACACGGTCGGATAAAACACCGCGCTGTCGATCGGAGGAGCCCATTCGGTTTCGCTGAGCGTTTCGTAGCAGAGCAATTGCTTGACCGGACAACTTGCCAGCGGCCGAGCGGCGACGAGCGCCGCGTGATAGATGCGGCCGTGATCCGAGTGCAGGTCGCCGTGATGCGGCAGATAAACCCGTTCGGGTTGCAGTTCTTGAAACTGCTTCGCCAGCGCATCGGCGATGAGATGTTCCGGAGTCACGTCCAACTTCGGAGCGGGGAAGTCGAGAAACCGTGTCTCGCTCACACCCAAGATTCTGTGCGCGTTGCGAGCTTCGGCGCGGGTCCGCTCGACCGACTCATCGGAATACAAATTGGGCGCACCTCGCGTAGCGACGATCACAAAGACTTCGTCCCCTTCGGCCGCGTGCCGAGCCATCACGCCGCCGCAGCCGAGAACTTCGTCGTCAGGATGTGGGGCGATGACCACAATTCGCATGGGGAACTCCACGAGTAAGGATTGCAGAATAAGGATTGAAGATTGAAGAAGGGAAATGCGAAGTGCCGACCTTCTGCCTTCTGCAATCCTTATTCTGCAATCCTTATTGTCCGAACCAAGTCTTCCAACTCCGCAACCCGCGCTTTCAACCGGCTGACTTCATCCTCGACGACATATCCCAATCGTTGCCCGACGGACAGCTTCGGTTTGGCATCATCGCCGTCGCCCCAGGCGACCTCGCTGAGCCAAATCAAACCGTCTCCCGTTTGCACAAGCGAACCACGCTGCGGATCGTTCAGCAGGACTCGGCCGATGACGCCACGAAACGGAGTGGCCGTATCCAATTCTGCTCGCCACACCAACAGCTTGCGGTCTCTGAGATACGAGTACGCTCCGGGATGCGGCCGACCCGCCGCGCGAATCAAGGCGTGAATCTCAACGGCTGACTTAGTCCAATCGATCCAACCATCTTCGGGAGCACGCTTGCCGTGATACGTCGCCAGCGATTCGTCTTGCGGTTGCGGATTCCATTCGCCCGCCAGCAGCTTCGGCAGCCAGCGATCCAACGCGCGGACGATCGCTTGTTCGAGAGCAGCCGTGACTTGCTCAGCGTCATCGGTCGGTGAAACGTCGAACGGTTCTTGGACGAGGATCGGGCCGCTGTCGGTGCCGGCATCTATCACAAAGAAGTTCGCCGCTCCGGGAGTCCCATCCAACACCAGCCACGCGACCGGAGCACGTCCGCGACCGCGCGGCAGCAACGTCGGATGAAAGCCGACACACGCCAGCTTCGGCACCGCGAGTAACTCCGCTTTGACGAGCTGCGATAATCCAACAACAAACAACAAGTCCGGCTGCCACTCGCGCACCTGTGCGACGATCTCCGGCACGTTGATGTTCTGAAACCCGATACACGGCACGTTGGCTTCCACCGCGACATCATTCAGTCGAGCAAACCCGCTGATCGCCGTCGGATCATCCGGCACGAGTTCCAGCACCCCGACCACGTTGGCTTTGTGACGCAACAGCGCCTGCAAAGTCAGCCGGCTGCTGCCGACGCTTCCTGCCAGAACGATGCGAAGCGGTGATGCGGACACGATCGAAGCCTTTACGAAATTCTGTTCGGCTGAACGCTGTGGGCTGTGGGCTGAGGGCTGTTAGCTGTCGATTGAAATTCGTTTTTGGGACGACAGCCAACAGCTCTCAGCCATCAGCCATCGGCCGGACAAGTCAGGCGGCTTTCGAGGAAGTGCTTGTGAGCAAGTCTCGCGCGACCTGCTCGAACCGGCGGTAGTCGCTCAAGCCGGGCGAGTAATGCAACTGACTCGGCCCCGGTGGAGTCAGTGTCGGTGAGCCTCGGAAGTGACCTTGGTTGTCGCGAATCCAATCCAGGATCAGCTTCGCACCAGCGACGCTCGATTTGGCGAGCAGCGTCAGCAAATTGTCGATCGCCGGATCGAACGCGAAGCGGCCTTGTTTCACGATCGCGCCGGTGTCGATTCCTTTGTCGACGAAATGCAGCGTGACGCCGACGTTGTCGAAGTCTCGGTTGTGTACCGCCCAGAACTGGCCGTGAGCACCGCGATACATCGGCGTGATCCCCGCGTGCAGGTTGACGAAGCAGGGCGCGGCGGCGAGCACCGGTTCTTTGAGGATGCTCGTGCCGAGCACAACGACAAGTTCTGGCTTTGTCTGCTGCAACAGGTCGATGACGGATGGGTCGTTGATCGACTCGACGCGCAGCACATCGCAACCAGGCTCGAATGTCGAAGCTGCTCGGACATCGCGATATTCGGAGCAGGCCAGCGCTTGCCGTTTGAGTTTCAGTTTCGTGTACGCGCCAAGCAACAGCCGGTCGAGCCAATATCCGCGCCGCAGTTTCTTGCCGCGACGAATGACGGCACGCAGCACTTCGCGGCGCGGACGTTGTTGCTTCACGACGGCGACGAGATCGACCTCGGCCGCGAGTCGGCTGAAGACGTATTGCGAACCGGCTGACGGTCCCATCAGCACGGCGACGCGCGGCAACCTGTAGCCCAGGCCCTTGTGGCCTGGTTGATTCGCCGCATTGGGGGAATCAACCGACCCACAAGGGGTCGGGCTACGCGGCCCAGTGCAGGTTGTGGCCGGCGGACAGGTCATGAGCGATTTCCTCCATCGTCTTGATTTCGATTTCACCGGCGTCACGCAGACGAGCTGCCGCGATGCAGATTTGCTCGAACGCCGCGAGTTGTTCCGGCACGTCCGGCAAAAAGTTGTGCGGGTGTGTGTAGAGGCTGAAGATGCGACCCAGCCGCGCGGCTTTCGTCATGCCTTTGGTCGCGCGTTGCACCTGCGACTCGCGCGGCACGAAATTTGACAGCCCGGTGCAGCCGGGAAAGAACATGCTGTGCGGCAACTCCCACAACCCTTCGACACGCCGCGCTTTGCCGAGCGGCGGGCAGATGACGAGCGACTCGTCCACGAATCGCAGCACTCGCACCAGATTGTACGTCAGCCGATTGAGCAGCCGATTCTTGATCGGCTTGGCGGCTGTGCCGAGTAGAAACCACTCCGAGTTCGGTCCCCGAAAACAGGTATGCCCTGTTTCGCGCAGTACATCGAGATGTCCGACTTTGTTGCGCGGAAAGACCAGCGAGCGGACCTCGCGCCCCCAGCGCTGAGCGACTTCGCGGCAGGTATCGAATTCCGCTCGCGCGACTTCGCGCGTACAGGCGTCTTCGCCGATGACGACGTGCGAGAACGTGTGGCTGGCCAGTTCCTGATGCACCGGGCAGTTGACGATCGCCTCGACCAATTCGGGAGCGTAGTACCGCAGACCGCGCGGCTCGGTCATTGATGGGATGCCGTCGTACCAATCGCCGGTGAACCAATCGGGACGCGGCGCGGGAAGCTGTTTCGGAAAGCGGCCGCTGGGACAGTCCTCTGGTTTGAGCATCAGATGTCCGACCGTGGCCCACGTCGCCGAGAGGCGATGTCTCGCGAAGATTTCCAACAACCCACGCACGACTTCGCGCACACGCTCGACCCCTGAAGCATGATTGAGGTCACTCGCGTTGCGGCGCGTTCCCCAAGCCATCTCGAAATCGAAGCTGATCGAAAGGACGCCGACGGCCATGAATCACGGCTCTCGAACAATGCGCAACAGGGGGAGGTGGGAAAGGGGCGGGAATGTCCAACGAGCGGTCGGAAAGTGTCAAGGCGAGTTGCGTCTCGCTGTAGCTCGACCCCTTGTGGGTCGGTTGATTGAAACAACGGCACGAATCCTCCAGGCCACAAGGGCCTGGGCTACAGAAGTTGGGAAATAATGGTTTGCACCCAGCAAACGCTCTGGAACACTGATCGACGCTGATCTTCGCTAATCCGGACAGAAGGGGATTAGCGAAGATCAGCGTCGATTAGTGTTCCGAATCAAGAAGGGGACAATTCCTGCCGCCGCAGTTCTTCCAGCCGAGGCGTCCCGCCACAGAGTTTGAGGTATTCGTTGAACTCGCGGCAGCCGAAGACGTATTTGTCGAGGAACGCCAAATGCGCGGCGGAGTCTTCTTCGACCGTCAGCCATTGCCGCAAGTGGTCTTCGTCGGAGTAGTACTCGTAGGGCATGTTGCCGGGATAACTGCCGAACGGAACTTCGCAGACGGCATCGACGCAGAAGAACGGAATCACCGTCGCTGTCGGGTCGCGTCGAATCTCGTCGTTCGAGATCAGTCGTTCGCAACTCAGGATGACATGCTTCGCCGCGCGTGCGACTGCGATGTCGGCGACCGACGTTCCTCGAATGCGAGCGTTGCCGAAGCAGTCCGCTTCGTGAACGTGAATGATGGCCACGTCCGGCCAGAGCGCGGGGATCGCGACGTATTCGGCGTTCGTGAACGGACAGGTGATCGACTGGGCCGCGCTGTGCTCGAAAGTGTCGGTGCCCGCCATGCTGCGCGCAGGCAGAAACGACACGCCCATCGCCGCCGCTTGGAACCGCAGCGCGAGCGCGTAGTTGGACCACTCGCAGAGTTCGACCTCTCCGCTCTCGACGACGCGCCGCGCGTGAGGCGACAAGCCGCGAGCTTCCAGGCCGACGATGTACGCAGCATCGACTCGTTTCAAAAGCTGTCCGCGCCCCGTCAGATTGCCTGCTGCCAGAATCTGAAAGTCATGCGTCGCCGTGTGTCCGGCAAAGCCGAGGTTTTGCTTTTGTTGACGCACGATCTCGTGCAGTAAAGCGGTCGCGATGCGGTCCGCTCCGAAGCCTCCGGACGCGAGATAATCGCCGTCGTGGACGAACTGCCGCACGGCATCCGGCACCGACATCACTTTGTCGATCAGTTGCTTCGGTTTGCTGCGGAAGAATGCGCGAGCGGCATCCGGATCGGGATTCGTAAAGAGCGGTGCGTGTCCCACGGTGCTCTCCTGGCGTGCGGTATGTCAGTACCGCTTTGGATCAACGGGCAAAGGGAAACTCAGCGAGGCCTTCACCCGGATCTTCACAGAGTCAAAAACAATTGGACCGCTAATAGACGCGAATCTTCGCTAATTGATGGCCGAGCATCAGTCCCAATTAGCGAAGATTCGCGTCAATTAGCGGTCAAGAGGTTCCTTAGTTTTAGTTCCCGCCGAAGATGACGAGGGCTTCTTCGTGGGTCAGCGGTTTCTTGAACTGGTCGGATTGCAGTTCGACTTGCAGCTTCGAATCGCCGGCGTTGATGGCCTTGAGCGTCAGGTCGAAGTGGACGTTCCCTTGGCCGCCGATTTCGTTGATCGGCTCGAAGATGATTTCGCGTCCGCTGGTCGTGTGACTGGCGGGACCGCGGACGGAGACGAATTGCAGCTCGGCCGGCAGGGTCACTCGGACGGCGACGTTCGAGGCGGCTCCCGAACCTTTGTTGCGGATCACCATGCGAGTCGTGAATTGCTCGCCTTTCGAGTACGCCTCGGCCTTCTCGGCGAATTCGATCTTGAGGTCCGACGTGCCGATGGCTTTGAACTGGTAATCGGTCGCGGCACCCTTGCGGCTGTTCTCGGTGACATGGACCGAGCCGGCGTGGTTGCCGATCGCCTTCGGGACGACTTTGATCTTCAGGGCCAGTGTTTGATTCGGGTCGAGATGCGGGATGTGCCAAGTCACAGTGCGTTGCTTCGGATCGAGGCGTCCGCCGTCGGAGGCCGAAACGAATTCCACGGTGCTCGGCAGCGACTCGACGACGACCGTGTTGTTGGTCGGATTGAGCGAGTTGTTTGTCAGGCGGTTCTCGAATTCGATGGGGCGACCGACGAACCAGTTGGTCTGGCCGTGTCGCGAAAGGCCGACGATCTGGCCGATGACGTTGATCTCGACCTGCTGTTCGGCGGCGGAGGCTCCGTCGGTCGAGATGGTCGCACGGTTCACCGCTTTGCCGGGACGCAACGCGGTCAGTGGCAATTGGACCGACTGCGTCTTGCCGGCTGGGATCGTGCCGATTTCGTATTCGAGATCACGTTCGGCGACATCCGCCAGCTTGAGATTCTCAGGGATGACGTTTCGCAGCACGACGCGGCTGGCATCGACGCTGCCGTTGTTCGTGATTTGGAAGTTGAGCGTCACGGTCTCGTTGACTCGTGCCTGCGGAGCGGCCGTCAGCTTCAGGCTGAGCTTGGGCGAAGCGATCGTTGTGCGCGACGCGACCTCGGCCGTGAAGTTCACCGTGGCGATGCTGCCGACTTGGCCCTCGGCGACCGGCACGACTTTGACTTGAATCTCTTTCTGCTCGCCCGGCTTGATCGTGCCCAGCCGCCAGATCAGTTTCTTGCCGGTCAGTTCGGCGCGCGGGATTGTGCCGGAGAGTTTGGTCCCCATGGGAACTTGGTCTTCGACGACAACCGCGTTGGCCGCGCTCTCGCCGATGTTGCGAATCACGATCGTGTAGACCATCGGTTGATTGAGCGTCGCATTGGGGGGCGCGATTTTCTCGATCTTCAATTCCGGTCGCTGCGGACCGCGCGGTGCATCGGCTCGGACGGTTCCGTCGCCGGTGATGGACTCCGCATTGACTTCGAGCGGCGCGGCAGTCGCCGTCTTCAGACGATTCGGAGGCGTTATGTCGTTGGTGGTCTTGTGCCGCGCTTTGATCGGCTCGGCCGGTGGCATGTCGCCGTCTTCGGGAAATGCCAAATCGAGCGGCGGGTCTTCAGCCGGCGGGACGGGCGGATCGGGAAGCCGTGCCTTGCCGTTGATCGACTTCGGCGGATTGTCGGCGAAGAGATTCTCTTCGTCGTCGAACGGTGACTTCTTCTTCTTCGGCGTGACTGGGATCGGCTGCTCATCAAAGCTCGGCTCGTCGAGGTCGAGCGAGATGCCGCGCGCCTCGCGCGTGCCGGACGTGAGCGTGATCGGTTCTTTAACCGTCACGGAGGTTTGATCGTTCTTGCTCGGCGGATTGATGGCAGTCAGCCGGTCGATCTCGTTCAACACGGCTTCCGGTGAGTCTTCGAGCTTCCCGAACGTGACGGGCAATTCCGCCGCTTCCGCTGCGATGATGCGAGCTTCTTCGAGCTGGCCCGCGTCGATCAGCGTGCGTGCCTGCTGGATCGCCTTCTGCGCTTGCTTCTTGGCGTTCTGCGGGACCGGGATCGGCTTGGGTTCTTCATCGAACGCGGGCAGCTCGGCCGGTTCGAGATTCTTGTTCTGGTTGTCGGTCGGAGTTGCCTCGGTCGCGGCATCGTTCGGAAATTCGTCGAGCGAAAGTTCCGCTCGCGGCGCGCGATTGCGGAGCGGGACAGACGTCGGTTCGGTTTGAATCGACGAGACCTCTTCATCAAGCGGGTCGAAGACGGCTCGCGACGCCGACGTTCTGTTGATCGTCTTCTTCGCCGGCAGATCGTCGAACGCGAGATCCTCTTCCAGCGTGGTGGCTCGGCTCGACCGCGTGCTCAATGGCGGCGGTTCGGTGTTCCCTTCAGGGAGTTCGCTCGCAAAGCGATCTAAATCCTCGAGCGGCTTGAAACCATCCAGGCTGGTTTTGTTCTCGGTCTTCGCCGTGCTCTGAGGAGTCATGCTCCGCTGAAACTGCAGCAGTCCCAGCAAGCCCAAACCAACGCACCCCGCCAACGCCGTCATCTTCCAAATCGAATTGCCGCTTTGCATGGGATTCCCTTCCCCCGAAACGTGGAGCAGGTTTCCAACCTGCTCGTGAACTCAGGACAGATTCCAAATCCGCCCCACTGAATCCAGCCACTCCTGGCAAACGCGGCGTTACATAGCAGATGGGCGAAAATGGGAGAAGACGAGTTCCAGGGATTCGGGGCGGGGCAGATGACGACGAGTGCAATACACAATGACTGTAGCTCGACCCCTTGTGGGTCGCATGATCTCGATACCGGGCGAATCCTCCAGGCCACAAGGGCCTGGGCTACAGGTTGTGTCATTCGTCATTCCGGCAAGCGCCGATTACAGTCCCGCCGATTTCACTCTCTCGGAGAACCAGCCATGATCCATGTCATCGCTACCATCAATTTGCATCCCGGAACGCGCGACGCCTTTCTTAAGGAATTCCGTCAGATCGTCGCTCCCGTCCGCGCGGAAGCTGGTTGCATTGAGTACGGCCCGACCGTCGATGTCGTCAGCGGACTCGCCGTCCAAGGAACTCCTCGCCCAGACGTCGTCACGGTCGTCGAGCGTTGGGAAAGCCTCGAACACTTGCAGGCGCATCTCATCGCGCCGCACATGATCGCGTACCGGCCCAAAGTCAAAGACTTCGTCTGTTCGGTCACGTTGCAGATTCTCGAACCGATTTGAGCCGATTGGAAAAGCCCGATTCGGCCAGTAGACTCCGCCGCCGATTCGAGACGATTCGAATTGTTTCGTGTCACGAATTCACAGTGAGCGGTCGGCACGGGCCAATGCTGCCCGTCGAGGCCGGATGCCTCCAGAAGCCGAGTGGCTTCCGCTCGCTGTTTCCCGACGATGCTGACACTCGGCGCGGGTCTCTCGACCCCGCCGCGCTGGGCGCGGGTCTCCCGACCCCGCCCATTAGGCTCGTCCTTTTGTTTCAAGGAGATGTTCTCGTGGTGAAAGTTGCAATCAATGGGTTCGGCCGCATCGGGCGGCTCGTGTTCCGAGCAATGGTCGAGCAGGGCCTCGTCGGCAAAGAGATCCAAGTGGTCGCTGTCGGCGATATCGTCCCGGCCGACAACCTGGCCTACTTGGTGAAGTACGATTCGACGCAAGGCCGCTTCGACGGCACCGTCAGCAGCAAGAAGTCTTCGCCGGACAAGGCCGAAGATGATGTGCTCGTCGTCAACGGTCAGGACATCGCCGTCGTCAGCGCGAAGTCTCCCGCCGAGCTGCCGTGGAAGCAGATGGGCGTGGACATCGTCATCGAATCGACCGGCCTGTTCACCGAAGCGGAGAAGGCCAAAGGCCACATCGCCGCCGGAGCCAAGAAGGTCATCATCACCGCCCCCGCCAAGGGGGAGGATTTCATGGTCGTGATGGGCGTGAACTGCGACAAGTACGATCCAAAGTCGCACCACATCATCTCTAACGCAAGCTGCACGACCAACTGCCTCGCGCCAATCGTGCATGTGTTGCTCAAGGAAGGCTTCGGCATCGAAGAAGGTCTGATGACGACCGTGCATTCCTACACGGCGACGCAGAAGACCGTCGATGGCCCCAGCAAGAAGGATTGGAAGGGAGGCCGCACGGCCGCTCTGAATATCATCCCCAGCGGCACCGGAGCCGCAGTCGCAGTCGGGAAGGTCATCCCGGACGTGAAAGGCAAGCTGACCGGCATGGCGTTCCGCGTGCCGACTCCGACCGTCAGCGTGGTCGATCTGACGGTGAAGACCGTCAAGGAAACCAGCTACGCCGAAATCTCCGCCGCCATGAAGAAGGCCAGCGAGACGTATCTCAAAGGCATCCTGGAATACACGGCGGACGAAGTGGTCAGCAGCGACTTCATCCACTGCAAGTCGTCGTCGATCTATGACAAGGGTTCGGGAATCGAGCTCAACAACCGCTTCTTCAAGCTCATCAGTTGGTACGACAACGAATGGGGCTACAGCAACCGCGTCGGCGATCTGCTGAAGCTGATCATCAGCAAGGGGCTGTAGAAGCTCTTTCGGATTGTTGATTCTTGAAACCGTGACGAGGCATGTCGCCTTGTCACGGTTTTTTCATTTCGGTGAAGACCGCATGGCTCCGTGACGACAGCCTCTTTCGGCAGTCTTCGGCCGATTCCGCCTCAGCGAACACTGTGCAGATCGGCCAGCCGGTGGAGATGCGACTTCCCGGCGCGGGAATGTCGGCGATGAGTGGTGATTCTGGGGTGTGCCCGGCTCGCTCGAAGAGTGAATCAAGACTCGGAGCGGTCAGGTCTCTGGTCGCGTAGACGATTTGTTTGCCGATAATGCGCATCAGTGCGGGCCGCTCCCTAATCCGCCCGTGGCGGACAGTACGGTGGCCGCAAGCAGTCGCGTGTTCGGCCAGCAGAGCGCGGCCGAATGCTCGTTCAAGGACTTCGACTGAGGCCGTGTAGCGCGGGTTGAGTTCGACCAACCACGGGATGTCGTCGGCGAGGATGAAGTCGATGCCGAACTGGCCGCGCAGTTGGGCTTCGCGAGTCAACGTGTCGCCGAGTCGTTGCAGCAACTCGCGAGCTCGATCACTCACCGCGATCGGGCCGATCGAACCGGCGTAGCCGAACTCGGTCGGTGCGCCGAACGTGGGGCCGATGAGTTGTTCGCAGATGCCGATCAACTCGGCAGAGTCTGGTCGGCCGATGAAGAGCGCGGACATCGGGGTGCCGAGTCGCTGCTCTTGAAGGTGGAATCGTTCTGAGGTCGGTAGAGCCTGCCCGGACCAAACCGTGATGCGGCAACCGCCGCCGCCGCGAGTCGGCTTGAGCAGCCAACGCTCGCTCGTAGACCGGACGCCTACGTCCGGTCGATGGTCTGTTCGGACGTAGGCGTCTGAACTACGAACGGATCGAACTCGCAGCGCGTGCAGGTCGTGAGCCCGCAGCGTTCGTTCCAGCCAAAACGGATCGCGGACTTTTCGCAGCACCTCGCGCGGGTTGCCGAGTAACAGATGTCGCTCGTTCACCGACGCGATGAACTTGGGATCGTTCTCCAGCGAGCCGGTGTAAATCCACGGCGTGGGAGGCAACCTCTTGACGGCTTCCAGCGTGCGGTGCAGGTCATTGTCTACGGCGATGACCGAGGCGATACGTCGCAAGTCCTCGTCGCCGAAACGGTCGGCACAGAGGGGATCGAAACCGGCTCGCACGGCACTGGCGGCGGCGGCGCGGGTGCTCGCACCGAGGATCAGCAGGCGTTGGGAATCGTGTCGTGGCATGGGTCGGTGATGTTCAATGTGCCCGGCCGAAAGCCGTGAGCCGATGGCCGAAAGCCGTTATCACACTTTTTGGAAAATCAAAAAGGACAACGGCTCTCGGCCATCGGAGAACGGCGTTCGGCCGGACCAGCGGACTCAGCGGGTTAGTTGATTCTTAAGCTCTGACGGCATACATCTTCCCCCCTCCCGCGACGGTCGTGAGGGACGCGGAAGCAGAACGTCTGCTGTCTCACGTCGCAAGGATTTTCTGTTTGGGGTGCGCACTTCGACTGGTGCTCGGACCCCGCAAACTCAAGGAGTTGCAACCATGTCGATGTACGTCGGCGAAGCGCTGTGCGGTGAAGGTAACGAAGTGGCTCACATCGATTTGCTGATCGGTGACAAAGATGGCCCGGTAGGCGTCGCGTTCGCGAATGCTCTGTCCCGGCAAAGCCAAGGCCACAGTAATCTGCTGGCCGTGTTGACCGCGAACCTCGCCGTCAAACCATCGACCGTGATGATCACCAAGGTCACGATCAAGGGAGCCAAGCAAGCCGTCCACATGTTCGGCCCGGCTCAGTACGCCGTCGCCAAGGCTGTCGCCGACAGCGTCGAGAAGGGAGTCATCCCCAAGGACCAGGCCGAGAAGCTGGTCATCATTTGCGGCGTGTTCATTCACTGGCAGGCCAACGACGACAAGAAAATCTTCCAATACAACTACGACGCCACGCTGCTGGCGATCGCTCGCGCCATGAAGAATGAGCCGAGCGCTGACGAAATGCTCGCCAAGAAAGACACCGCCAAGCACCCGTTCTTCGCGGGCTAGTTTCGGCTGAGTGATGAGATCTTTCGGAACCCGGCTTCGCGATGAGGCCGGGTTTCGTTTTTCCTGCCTCCATCTTCCGCCCGACATTTTTCGCCAGCTCAGAGAAACGCGAGTGAGCCGCAAGGCGCTAGCCGCGGGTTGGTTTCATCGACCCGCAGCTAGCGCCTTGCGGCTCACGAATTCGTTCTCAACACGATTGGCGAAGAGCTATTTCAGCGAGTTCCGCGATGCGAAAGATTCTGATCCAGCTCGACACCGATCCGCAGCCGTCCGTCTTTGATCGAGTCGTCGCCATCGACTCCGGCGTCGATGAGTTATTTTCCTACGGCGGTGTCACTCCGGAGAACGTCGTCGGTCTCATTCACGGAGCGATCTTCACGCGTGGTGTGCCGGACCTGAAGAACACCGCGATCTTCATCGGAGGCAGCAACGTCGCGGCCGGCGAGCAACTTCTCGCGAAAGTGCAGAAGACATTCTTCGGCCCGATGCGAGTCTCGACGATGATGGACTCCAACGGCTCGAACACGACGGCCGCCGCTGCGGTGCTTGCGTGTCGCAAGCATGTGCCGCTCACTGGAGCGAGCGTATTGATCCTCGCCGGCACCGGTCCGGTCGGGCATCGAGCCGCTCAAATCCTCACCGCCGAGGGAGCCGAAGTCCGAGTCGGCTCGCGCACGCGCGACAAGGCCGAGCAGACGTGTTTCGCGATTGCGAAAGTCCTCTGCGCCGCGCGAGTGATTCCGGTGGCGACCGGCACGGATGCCGAGCTCGGCGAAGCCTGCGACGGCGTCTCGCTGATCATCGCCGCCGGAGCGGCCGGAATTGAACTGCTCTCCGCCGAACTCCGAGCGAGTTTGAAGTCGCTGCGCGTCGCCGTCGATTTGAACGCCGTGCCGCCGCTGGGCATCGGCGGCATCGAGGTCATGGACAAGGCGAAGGACCGCGACGGCCAACTCTGCTACGGAGCGATCGGCATCGGCGGCACCAAGATGAAAATCCACCGAGCCGCCGTCGCCCGCCTGTTCGAGTCCAACGATCAAGTGCTCGATACGGCCGCGATCTATGCCATCGGACAATCTTTGTGAGTCAGCCCATCTCTCGCCATCGACCAGAATTGCTCGCCCCTGCCGGCGACTTGGAGTGTGCTCGCGCGGCGGTGGAGAACGGGGCGGATGCCGTTTACTTCGGACTCGACACCGGCTTCAACGCGCGGGCTCGCGCGACGAACATCACCGAGGAACAGCTTCCTGAATTGATGCGGTTGCTGCACGAGCGGGGCGTGAAGGGATATCTAACGCTCAACACGCTGGTCTTCACCAACGAGTTGCCAGAAGTCGAGCGAGTCATCCGCGTCGCGGCCGAAACTGGAGTCGATGCGGTACTCGTGCAAGATCTCGGTGCGGCCCGGTTGATTCGCGCGACGTGTCCCGACTTGCCGATTCATGCCTCGACGCAAATGACTCTGACGAGCGCGGAAGGGATTCAGATCGCAAAGGAATTGGGCGTCGAGCGAGTCGTCCTGGCTCGCGAACTCTCGCTAGAGCAGATCAGCAAGATCTCTTCGCAGACCGACATGCCGCTGGAGGCGTTTGTGCATGGGGCTCTCTGCGTTGCGTATTCCGGACAGTGTTTGACGAGCGAGTCCTTCGGCGGACGGAGTGCGAATCGTGGGCAGTGTGCTCAGGCCTGCCGGTTGCCTTACGAGTTGGTGTGTGACGGGGAAGATGTGGACCTCGGCGATCAAAAATACTTGCTCAGCCCGCAGGACTTGGCGGCGTATGAGCTGACTCCGGAGTTGATCGACGCGGGGGTGATCTCGTTCAAGATCGAGGGTCGGCTGAAGACGGCGGAGTACGTTGCGAACATGACTCGGCATTACCGCCGCGCGATCGACGCCGCGTTCGCGAAGCAGCCGATCGAGTTCTCGAAGCAAGACGTCGAAGAGATGCAGTTGTCGTTCTCGCGCGGCTTCTCGCCCGGTTGGTTGCGAGGCGACGATCATAAGATGCTCGTGCCGGCGATCTCGTCGTCGAAGCGCGGCGTGTTTCTCGGCACCGTGCAATCCGCAGCTCGCGGCCGGGTCGCGGTACAACTTGCGTGCGGCATCGCGGCCGGAGATGGGCTCGTCTTTGAAGGCAACCGCGCGGATAACGACGAGCAAGGAGGCCGTGTCTTTGAAGTGTGGCAGCGAGGCCAACGGTTAGATCGGCCGGTCTCCAGCGGACTTGTCGAGTTGTCCTTTCAACGCGGCTCGATTGATTTCGAGCGACTCTGGCCTGGCCAGCAATTGTGGAAGACCGACGACCCGAAGCTGACCGCTCGATTGCGGAAATCGTTCACGAGCGCCGACCCGCTGCGGCGCGTGCCTCTGGACCTGCGAGTCGAAGTGCGTGCCGGCCAGCCGTTGCGAATCGTCGGTTGCTCAACGAACGGCGCGGCCTGTGATGTGTCGTCGCCGTTGCCGCTGGAAGTGGCGAGGAAGCATCCGGTGACGGACGACTTCCTGCGTTCGCAACTCGGCCGATTGGGACAGACGGTTTACGAACTGCGAAACCTCGACGCGGCGATCGACGGCTCGCCGATGATTCCGCTGAGCGTGTTGAGTGAACTGCGGCACGAGATGATTCGACAGTTGGAGTCGTCCGCCGCGCGCGTGCCGATGCGACGCATCGCCAGCGAGTCGGTGTTGACCGCTCTCGTGGGGCACGTTTTCAACGTGCCCGGCCTGCAGGCCGAACCGTCTCCAGCGCAACGGTCCGGCACGTTGGAAACGTGCCCCACGACGCTGCATGTCCTCTGCCGCACGCTCGATCAATTGCGAGTCGTGCTCGCGCACGGCGAACGACAGATCGCTGTCGATTTTCAGGACATTCGCGAATACCGCGAAGCGGTCGTTCTCGCCCACGAAGCCGGTGCCAAGATTTGGTTGGCGACACCGCGCATCCAGAAGCCCGAAGAGATCGGTTTGTTTCGCGCGCTGCTGAAGCACGGGGCTGACGGAATTCTGGTGCGCAATCTCGGCGGCTTGTGGTTCTTCGCGAACGAGGGCGTGCCGTTCGTAGCGGACTTCTCACTGAACGTGACGAACGAGCTGACCGCTCAGTTCGTGATCGAACGGGGAGCGCAGCGAGTCACAGCTTCTTACGATCTCAACCGCGATCAACTGCTCGATCTGGTCGCCGCATGTCCGCCGGAATGGTTGGAGGTTGTCATCCACCAGCACATGCCGATGTTCCACATGGAGCATTGCGTGTTCTGCGCGGTGCTCTCGCCTGGGACGAATCCGACGAACTGCGGCCGCCCCTGCGATCGGCATGACGTGCATCTGCGGGATCGATTGAACGTCGAACACCGCTTGACCGCCGACGTCGGCTGCCGCAACACGCTGTTCAACGCGATCCCACAGAGTGCGGCCGAGGCTGTGCCGGAATTGCTCGCTCGCGGAGTGCGGAATGTCCGCATCGAGTTACTCGACGAATCGCCGGACGAGATTTGGATGATCCTCGATTCGTACCGCGAGTTGTTGTCCGGCACCGTCGCCGGCCACGACGTTTGGAAGAAGCTCAACGCTGCGAACCGAGTCGGCGTGACACGCGGAACGCTGGAAGAGCGCCGCAATCCGCTGGCGATTCTGTAAGGCGTGCCTCAGCCTTTTTTCTTGCGTCGGGGCGATGCTCTTTTGGCCGGCTTCACGGGTGCGTAACGTCGCGAGCCAGCGGACTTTGCTTTCCGAACATGCTTGCGAAAGAACGCAATCGCGTCCTCTTTGGTGAGCGAACTGTCGGCGATGCCCAGCGTGAGCACTTCCAATTCTTTGTCAGTTGCGTCGAGTTCATGATCGTTGACCAAGACGAATGTTTCGGCGGCAGCCACGGAGACACGCTTGTTACCGTCCACGAATGGATGATTCTTGCAGAGATGAAACAAGTAGGTGGCAGCCATCGCCGGCAGGCCGTCGTGCAGGAACTGACGGCCGAACTGTGCTTTCGGCATCGCAGCGGCGGACTCCAGGAGACCACGATCGCGCAACTCCGGGCTACCACCGTGTTCTTCGATCCCGCGGCGATGAATCTCCAGCAACTGATCGACGGACAAGAACGCGAGCGGTTCGTTCATTGCGATAGCTTCTCCAGCAACTTGCGGCGAGTTCGCACGACCTGATCGAGGCTCTTCTGAAACTTCTCTGGATCGGCGCTCAGCGCCACCGGCGTCACGACCAGCGAACCGTTCGTCACGGTTAGATTCACTTGCCCGCCTTCTTGCAGGCCGAGCAGTTCGAGGATGGGCTTGTCGAGCAACAGGGCATTGCTGTTGCCCACTTTGCGAATGGTCTTGACCATGATGGGCCTCCGGGTTGATCCGATGTTATGCCGGCCATCGGGCGGGCGGCAAGAGCGTGTGTGACGATAAGTAACCCGAAGCGTCAGCGAGGGAGGAAGGTGCTGACTCCCTCGCTGACGCTTCGGGTTACATTCGAGGTGACGCGGGCGAAGATGTCGGCAGCGATGTCTGAGACGGAGCGTTGTTCGGCAGCGCGAACGGAGTCGATGCGAATCCAGTTCGGTTCACTGGCGGCGAGTTGCAGATACACGTCGCGGACTTTTTGGAGATAGACGGCGTCGGCTTCTTGCAGGTCGGCGGCCTTGTCGGTGTAGCTGCGGGCTTGCTTGGCGGCGATGTTGCGTTGAGCGATCTCGACCGGCACGTCCAGCAGCACGATCAGCGAGGGACGCGGCAGAGCGAACACGTCGAACTCGATGCGTTCGATGGTCCGCAGCAATTCGTCGCGAGCGGGACCGTCCAGCTTGGCTCCTTGATGAGCGAGGTTGGACGGGACATAGCGATCGCAGATGACGAAGTCCGATTGCTGAAGCGCGTCGGCGAGAACGCTCTTGGATTCAAACCGGTCGGCGGCGTACAGCACGGACGCGAGAAACGGATGCACTTCGTGCAGTTGCCCGAAGTGGCCGTTCAGGAAGTCGCCGATCGCGTGGCCGAAGAGGGTCTCGCGATAACGCGGGAAGCTGAGCAGTTGGGTGCGGTGCCCGGCAGCGGTTAGCCGCTCGGTCAGTTGCTTGGCTTGCGTTCCCTTGCCGGAGCCGTCGATGCCTTCGATCACGATTAGCGGAGCCACGGTGTCTTGTCCGTTCACGACGCGAGGGGGTCGGGAGTCTTTTTCAGGCCGCGGCGTCTGGCTGGTCTTACCAAGCGGAATCGGGCGGCCTGAAAAAGACTCCCGACCCTTTCACGGTTCACGACGCCAACTGAGCAAGCGCCGCGTCGCAACTTTCGGCCACAGAGAAATACGTCAGCAATTTGGCGGTGCGGAGAATTGAATCGACTCCTGGCGACAGACCGAAGAGCACCAGTTTGCCTTGGCTGCGGTGCAGCTTGCGGTGCAAAGTGATCAGCTTTCCCAAGACGGAACTGGTGAGGTATTCCACGTTCGTCATGTCGAGCACCAGCTTCAACCAGTTGAACTGCTCGACGAGCGAGAAGAGTTCCTGACCCAATTGCTCGATGTTTTCCTCATCGTTGAGCATCCGCATGGTGAAACCGACGACCAACACGTCGCCGTGTTCGTGGAGCGTGAGATAAGTCGACTGATCGGGAAGAGGCATAAATCGCACCTCGACAATTCGAGTTTCGTCGCGAGCCGGCCGGCTGGTGAACATCAGGCCGAAGAGGGTCGAGATTCTAAGCAGTCCGAATCGAAGACGCTCGCCAGATGAGGGGCAGAAAGTCGGCTCGCGACCAAATCCTTTTCCCCGGTGGGAAGTGCGCGGCCCGTGACCAAGTGTCCGAAGTCTCGCGAGTTGCCCGGCAACTCGACCGAGAC
This sequence comes from Planctomyces sp. SH-PL62, assembly GCA_945893045.1. GTDB lineage: Bacteria > Planctomycetota > Planctomycetia > Planctomycetales > Planctomycetaceae > SXKJ01. The sequence continues at coordinate 77,793 of CAMDEA010000002.1, read as the reverse complement.
ATAGCGGCGGTCCGTCCCCTGCACGAACCCCGGCCGAGTCGTGGACAAGCCCTCGACGAGCACCTCGACTTCGCGACCCGCCAGCGTCGCGGCGTACTGCCGAGTCAGTTCCGTTTCCAGCCGCGTGAGTTCCTGGCAGCGCGCCTTTTTGACCGGCGCGGTGACGGAATTCGGCATCAGTGCCGCGCGAGTTCCTCGGCGTCGGCTGAACGGGAAGACGTGGATCTTCATGAACCGCGCCTGTCGGCAGGTGTCGAGTGTTTGCTCAAACTCCGCATCGGTCTCGCCGGGAAAGCCCACAATGATGTCGGTCGAGAGGGCCGGGTTCGGCAATCGGTCGTGGAGCTTGGCGACCGATTCGAGGAACTGCGTGACCCGATAACGCCGCCGCATCCGCGCGAGGACCGTATCCGAACCGCTCTGCAACGCCGGGTGAAAGTGCGGGCAGAGATGCTCGCAGGCCGCGGCGGCCGAGATGAAATCGTCGCTCACTTCGGCCGCTTCGATGCTCGACAGCCGCAGCCGCCAGCGGCCGGGAATGTGGTCCAGCCGTTGCAGCAGATGCCACAGCCGAAACGGCGTTCGCCCCGATCGGCCGCGCGTCGTATCGACTCCGTAATGGCCGACATGAATACCCGTCAGCACGATTTCTTCGTAGCCGAAGTCGATCAGCCGGCGGATCTCGTCTGCGATGTCTTCTGGAGAACGACTCTCCAATCGCGGCCGCACATGCGGAATGATGCAGTACGAGCAGCGCAGAATGCAGCCGTCCTGAATCTTCACGAACGCGCGCTTGTGGCCGTCGAAGCGGCTGATGCCGGTCGGAAACTCGGCGACCCCCAACCGCAGCAGCACGTCCGGAAGTTCGCGTTTGTCGGGCACGACTTCGATGACGTTCGGCAGCCGCGCGACGGAATCAGGATCGTGAGTCGCATAGCAGCCAGTCACGATGGTCTGACAATTCGGGTTCTCGCGTGCGAGCTGCCGCACGACCTGCCGGCCGCGCGAGTCAGCGTTCTCCGTCACCGTGCAGGTGTTGACGACGCAGAGGTCGGCCGGCTCGGACTGGGCTGCTTCGCGAAAGTCCGCGCGCAGCAACGCTTCTTTGATTTGTTGCGTCTCGTATTGGTTGACCTTGCAACCCAGCGTGACCAAGCGACATGTCCGCACGGCTCGTCGTCCCATCCATTTCCAGAAAATGAGGCGGCGGAGTATATGGCGATGGGCAGAAGAAGGTATCCGCCGGGGTCAGGCACTTCGGAATTTCGGAATTGGCCGAGGCCAATTCCGAAATTCCTGACCCCTGAGCGAAAATTCGGAACATGCCAATGCGTCGCCTCTTCATCAGCAACTTTCATTTCGAGTCCGAATTGGCCGCCGCACGCGGCTGGAATCCGGCCGCGTCGTTGCAACGAATGTCGGCCGAGCGTGTGCCCTCATGGATCGCGCTCGCCGAAGAGGGTGACCTGATCTGGACGCCAGAGCCGATCGCCGATTCCTTTTGGGAATCGCTTGCCGCGCAAGGGCTGCCGCGAGTGCGCAGCTTGAGCCAACGACCGGCGGAAGAATTCGAGCTGGTTCCGTGGGGTTGGTCGCTGAGTACGCGAAAGCTTGGCGGTCACACGCCGCAACCGAGTGATGACGCGGTACGATTGGGGAACTCGCGCGAATGGTCATTCGAGTTGGAGCGGCAACTGGGCGTCGCGTTGCCGGGAGCCGCGCGGATCGAACGAATCGAAGAAGTCGCCGATGTCGTCCGCCGTTCTTCCAGCCAATTCGGTGAACCGGATGCCGAACATGCTTGGGTCATCAAAGCGAACTTCGGCATGGCGGCCCGTGAGCGAGTGCTCGGCCGAGGACCAATGCTGACGATCACGAACGAGCGTTGGCTGCAACGACGACTTCAATCGGACGGCGCGGTGTTCTTCGAGCCGTGGCTGCGGCGTCGCGCGGAAGTCGGCATTCAATGGACGCTGCCGAAGTCAGGACACGGCCAACCCGAACTGCAAGGCATCACGCCGCTGCTGACCGACAAGCAGGGAGGATATCGCGGCAGCGAATTCTCGTTGGACGCGATCGTTCCGACCGAATGGCAATACGCGGTCGATGTCACTCAACAAACGGCGTGGCGGCTGCAACAGCTCGGCTACTTCGGCCCGCTGGGTATCGACGCTGCGATCTATGAGGACTCGACGGGACGCGCACTCGCGCGACCTCTGCAAGACATCAACGCCCGCTACACGATGGGACGTCTGGCACTCGGCTTCCGAAGATGGCTGCGGCCCGGCGAACGGGGTGTCTGGCAGCATGGACGACGTGACGAGTGGGCCGGCGATGTGACTCGCCAGATCGAACTCACGCCGCCGCTGATCGGAGGCACGCCCCCGACGCACACGTCACGAGTGATACTTTTCTCCGCGTCTGAGAGCGTCCGACCGAATGCGAGTCGCAGGAGCGACTCGCCTACGTCGCTCAGTCGCTCCTGCGACTGAGATTTCATTTTGTTCGATGCTCCAAGAACCTGTCCAACATCAACACGAAGATGCGATAGGCGAGGATCCGTCTGTCCCCATCGGTGCTCCGGCTTTGCCATCCGTGCGGCACCAAGCCTTTCAGGATTCTTCAACTCCTTATTGGAACCGCACGGATGGCAAAGCCGGAGCACGGATGAAGGCAGGCGGCGTCCTTTCCATCCCGCGGCAAGGGCCTTAGATTGGCCGAGTCAACTAACTTCCCGGCGCGATCGGTGCCCGATGAGTAGCGGCTGACAGCGCGGGGGTTTTCCGAACTTCTTGAGGAGAGAACAGCCATGAGACGGCAATGGTGGATGATGGCAGTCGCAGCAATGTTGTCCTGCGTCGCGATGATCGGTTCGCAAGCGGAAGACAAAAAGGATGGCGAAGGCTGGATCAGCCTCTTTAACGGCAAGGATCTGTCCGGCTGGAAGAAGAACGAAGACGGCAAGTTCGAGGTCGCGGACGGCGCGATCAAAGTCAGCGGCAACCGAGCACACCTCTTTACCGAGAAGGAATTCAAAAACTTCGAATACAAAGTCGAGTGCAAGACGACCAAGGGAAGCAATTCCGGTTTGTACTTCCACACGAAGTACCAGGCGGACGGCTGGCCGGCTCTGGGTTATGAAGCTCAGGTCAATGTTTCGCACACCGACAAGATCAGGACCGGCAGCCTGTACGGTGTGAAGAACGTCGAGCAGGTCGAAGTCAAAGACGACGAGTGGTACGAGACCTACATCAAGGTGGTCGGCCGGCACATCACCATCAAGATCAACGGCAAGACGACCGTCGATTGGGAACAGCCGGAAGATTTCAAAGACGAGAAATTCCCCGGTCGCAAAGTCAGCTCCGGCTCGTTCGCGATTCAAGCTCACGATCCGAAGAGCGTCTGTTACTTCCGCAACATCCGCGTGAAGCCGCTGGCCGACTAACCGGCGGAGTTGTGATACCGGCGATCGGCTTTCGGCCATCGGCTTCCGGCCGAACGCCGATGGCCGAGAGCCGACAGCCGTTATACCGTTTTTTGTCGCGGCCTCGTCATGCTGCTCGGTTACAACACCAATGGCTTGGCATTTCATCGCTGGCAAGACGGCCTCGAACTGCTGGCGGAGGTCGGCTACCAATCAGTCGCGATCACCGTCGATCAGCATTGCCTCAACCCGTTCGCGCCGAACTTTGCAAGCGAACTTGATGAGATGCGCCGCACGCTCGAACGGCTGCGGCTGCGCTCGGTGATCGAGACCGGCGCGCGGTTCTTGCTGGACCCGCGTCAGAAGCACGAGCCGACGTTGATCTCGCCAACGGCCGAGGGCCGTTCGCGCCGCGTCGATTTTCTCTGTCGCTGCATCGAAATCGCGAAGGAACTGAATTCCGACGCGGTCTCGTTTTGGTCGGGCGTGAGTAGGTTGGGACTCTGTCCCGACCCGGTCGGGACGGAGTCCCAACCTACGGACACCAACAACATCGCGTGGCAATGGCTGCTTGATGGCTGTCGGCAAGTCACCGACAACGCCGAACGGAAAAACATGCAGCTCGCCTTCGAGCCGGAGCCGGGCATGTTGGTCGAGACGCTGGAGCAATACGGGCAACTCGCCAAGCAAGTTGGTTCACCGCGCTTCGGACTGACCATCGACATCGGCCATGTGCAATGCGTCGAGACCGGTTCGATCGCCGATCATCTGCGGCAGTGGGCGGGGCGTCTCTGCAACATTCACATCGAAGATATGCGGCGCGGCGTTCACGAGCATCTGCGTTTCGGCGAGGGAGAAATCGACTTCCCGCCGGTAATGGCCGCTCTCCGCAAGATCGGATACACCGGCTGCGTGAATGTGGAACTCAGCCGGCACAGCCACATGGCTCCCGATGTGCTGCGCGAATCGTTTGATTTCTTGTCGAGGCTATGATGCGATCCAGCTCCGTTTTTCATCCGCGAAATCCGTGTCATCCGTGTTCCAATTGTGCGGCCAGGAAGAACACGGACGACACGGATTTCGCGGATCGAGCACAGAGGTATTTGGCCTGTGTTCTCGTCGCGTTGTGGATTGGGTGTCCGTCAGCCACTCTGGCCGAGGACTTTCCGACGGAGTTGGTGAAGTTCAAGCAGCACGGCGACAAGCCGGTCTTCACGGCTGCGGGGCCGGGCACGTGGGAGGTCAAGATTCGCGAGCGGGGTTGGATTCATCTCGATCCGACGGCGAATGAAGCCAATGCAAAGCCAAGGTATCGGATGTGGTACACCGGCTACGACGGGACTCGCGAAGGGATCAAGCGGCTGGGTTTGGCGACATCGCCTGACGGTATCGCTTGGACGCGGCACAAGGACAATCCCATCTCCGATCAACACTGGGTCGAAGACGTCATGGTTGTGCCGGCCGGAGGGCGAGCGTCTCGTTCGCTCCCCGGCGGTTCGCAGCAGCCGGGAAGCCAGCTTTTGATCTGGCACATGTTCGCCGAAGGCAAAGACGATCAAGCTCAATTGCTGACCAGCCGGGACGGCGTGAAGTGGCAGCGAGCGGGACAACTCGATGTTCGAAAGGTCAACGGCCAGCCGATTGAGCCGGGACCGTATGGCACTCCGACCGCGTGGCTGGAAGGTGTTTGGCATTTGTTCTACGAGCGCAGCGATGCCGGCGTCTGGTTGGCGACGTCGCCCGACCTCAAAGTCTGGACCAACGTCAGCGACGAACCGGTGCTGCGTCCGGGCCAAGGTCTTCACGACCGCGACTTGATCGCGATGAATCAGATCGTGAAGCACAAAGGGCGTTACTACACGTACTACCACGGCTCGGCCAAGGGCGAGACGCCGTCGTTGTGGAGCACCTGCATCGCCGTCTCCGACGATCTTCGTTCGTGGAAGAAGTACGACGGCAATCCGATACTGCCGCGCGAACTCAATCGTTCGAGTGGCATCCTGATCCGCGATGGCGAGCGGACTCGGCTTTACACGATGCACTCGGAAGTCTGGCTGCACGAGTCTCCGTAAGTTTGTCCCACAGGGGTCGGGGGTGCGAATTTCAGATTTCGCCGTCACCGTCTCCTCCACTTCCCAAGATTCCTCCGGCGAAGTCTGAAATTCGCACACCCGACCCCGCATTCGCTATGTCTTTTGAACTGCTCAATCCCTGGATGCTGGCAGGCTTGGCGGGAGTTGCCTTGCCGGTGATCGCGCATCTGCTCAGCAAGAAGAAGTACGACATCGTCTCTTGGGGCGCGATGCAGTTTCTGAAGCTGGGCCAGGAGACTCGGCGGCGTGTGTGGCTGGAAGACTTGTGGCTGCTGCTGTTGCGCATGGCATTGATTGTGTGGTTGGCGATCGCGATGGCTCGGCCGTGGGTCAGCGCGAGGTGGTTGGGCGATATCGGGCCGCAACCGAATCGGGATGTGGTCATCATTCTCGACGGCTCGTACAGCACGGCGTGGGAGGCGACTTCGGTCACGCCGCAAGAGTTGTCCGTGCGGTGGATCGACAAGTTCTTGAGTCAGCTTCGGCCGGGTGACACGGTCACGCTGCTGGAAGCTCGCGAGCAAGTTCGCACGTTGATCGACCCGCCGACACGGGATCTGAACCGCGTGCGCGATGTGCTTAAGCGACTACCGCCGCCGACCGGAACGGCGAATTTTCCGGAGGCGTTGGCTCACGCGGTCAAGCTGCTCAGCCGCACGAATCATTTGCGGCGCGAGGTCATCCTGCTGACCGATGGGCAGGCGCAGGGTTGGTTCGCCGAGGATTCGAATCTCTGGCTGCGGCTGGACGATCTGCGAAAGCAGTCGTCGGTCACTCCGCATTTGTGGGTCGTCAACGTGCTCGCCGCCGGTGCTGGCGATGACCAGGAATTGCCCCCTTCGGGCGAACGATTGAACTTTCACGTCGCGCGATTGCAGCCATCGCGCGAGTTGTCGGTGCCCGGCTTTCCGGTGCGGGTTCAATCGCGAGTCCACTTCAGCGGCGGTTCGACCAGCGTAACTCGGCAAGTGCATTTCGAGGTCGATGGGCAGCGGCTCGCCGAGCGCACGGTTTCCGTCACGCTCGCGCCGGGCGGCGAAGCGAACGTCGAGTTCGAGCATCGCTTCGAAAGCACGGGCGCGCATCTCGTCCGAGTCGCATTGGATGCCGATGACTTGCCGACTGACAACACCAGCGAAGCGGTGATTGTCGTTACCAAAGCGCTGCCGGTGTTGCTGGTGGATGGCGATCCGCGTCCCGATCCAGTGCAGAGCGAAACGTTCTTCGTGCGTGCCGCGCTGGCCGCGAGCGGCAATGACACGCCGTGGGTCAAGCCGACCGTCGTGAAATGGTCCGAATGGAACGTGGGGCAGGTTTTCAACCTGCCCGCCGATCCCAAACCAACAAACCCGAAACCGAACGCGAATCAGTCCGGGCAGGTTGAAAACCTGCCCCACGTGAATGATCTCGATAAGTATGCGGCGGTCTTGCTGGCGAATGTGCCGCAACTTTCCGACGTTCAATTCGCCGCGCTGGCTGATTACGCGAAGCGCGGTGGTGGAGTCGGACTCGCGCTGGGCAATCGGGTCGAGAAGGATCGTTACAACAGCCAGCTCTTCGCGGATGAGGCCGGCTTGCTGGGCGTGTCGCTGGTCGAGATCGAATCCGAACCGGCTGAGCATCGCGAGCAAGGAGTGTTCATCGCCAACGCAACGCTCGAATCGCCGTGGCTGCAACGTTTCCGCGCCGAACGCGGCGCGGCGTTTACGACGGCGCGATTCAGTCGCTGGTGGAAAGTGAAGATGGCGGAAGATAAACCGCCGAAAGAGGTGGAGGAACTCCAGCCGGACGACGAGTCAGAGACGGACAATCCCGAACGCCAGCCGGCGGTCGTACTCGCGAGGCTACAGACCGGAGCGCCCTATCTGATTGGTGGCCAGTACGGTCGCGGGAACGTGATGTTGCTGACCTCGCCATTGGATGCCGATTGGAGCACGCTGCTCGCCAAGCCGGATTTCGTCGCGTTCGTGCATGAGTGGTTGTTTCAGCTCGCGTCGCGTCGCGGCGAACGAAACGTCGCGGTGGGGCAACCGTTGATTGGAACGCTCCCGTCCTCTGTGAAGCCGGCGGACGACGGAACTCCAACGGGCTTCGTCTTTGAAGGACCGGACGGTGAGCCGCGCGCAGCGAAACTCAGAGGCGAGGGAGCGTCGCAGTTGTTGATCCTCGATGACACGTCGTTGCCGGGCGTTTACTCGTTGCGACGCAAAGAGCCGGCTGATGAACAGCGTCTGTCGGGGCAGGCGGTCGCGCCCGAGAAGCACAAACCCGCGCAGCCGCTCGCCGCGCCGGGGCGTGAGTTGTTCGTCGTCAACGCCGATCGGGCCGAGTCCAATCTCACGCCGTTGACCAATGAGCAAATCACGTTGATCACCGCTGACGAGCGGTTGCAATTCATTCGCGAGGGGCGTGAGATTCAGGCCGCCGCTTCCAACGAATTGCCGCGTCATGAACTCTGGCAGTTCCTGTTTCTGGCGTTCCTCTCGCTGTTGGTGGGCGAGGTATTGATGACTCGCAAACTGGTGCGCGGCGGACATGCGACCTCTGATGACGATGCGAGTTGACGGACGGAGCAATTTGTAGGTTGGGACTCTGTCCCGACCCGTCGAAGTCGGGACAGAGTCCTAACCTACTTGGAAGAAGGAAATTCAATGGCCGTCTGGTTGTCCTGGGGGATCACGTCGTTGCGTCGTGCCGCGTGGGCTCCGGTGCTGGTTTTCAGCATTCATCTCGTCGCACTTTTGGGCTTCGACATCTATCAGCACTTCCCCGATTTCGACATCCCGATGCACTTCATCGGCGGAGTCGCCATCGCGTATTTCATCGGGCTGAGTTACCGCGCCGCCGCTGAATTAAAGTTGTTGGGCGAGCCGTCCGCCGTGGTGTTTCCGCCGATGATCTTGGGGCTGACCAGCCTGGCCGCTGTCGTTTGGGAATTCGCCGAATTCATCGCGGACCAGCAGTTCGGAACGCACTCACAGCCCAGCTTGGCGGACACTCTGTTGGACTTGCTGATGGGGCTGTTGGGAGGGGCCATTTGGATCTTCGGAGCTCACCTGTGCTCAAAGCGAATTCGGCGGGGGGACCGACCGGATTGAGCTTCGCGTATGGCCGGATGTGGAAATGCGTAGACATGCCCATCGCGTCTCGCTGAAATACCTCGCCCTCGCCCACCCCCTCCGGTCTCCGCAGCGAACCGCCATGCCCAGCCCTCAAGACCGTATCAATCGAGCCTTGGACTTGCTGACTCAAGGGGTGTCGCCGTTTATCGAACGCGAACTGCAAGCGTGCTATCGCGACAACTGGAAAGAGGCGGCCCGCAGCAGCTTTCGCGACGATCGCGGCATCGCGATCAATAAAGGCGACGCGATTCGCTGGGACACGCACTCGCTGTTGACCGTGATGTGGGACCAGTGGAACGGAGTCTTTCGTCACAAGCTGGGACATCTCGAACGCAGTCTGGTCAGCGAACTGCGCGAGTACCGGAATCGTTGGGCACATCAGCAACAGTTCAATTTCGAGGACACGTACCGCATCCTCGACAGTGTCGAACGCCTGCTGAAAGCGGTCGGAGCCGCCGAAGCCGAGACCGTGCGCAAGGAACGCCAGGCACTCATTCACGAAGAGGTCTCGGAAGAGCTGAACCAGGCGACCAAAGCCTTGATGTCACGGCGCAACTTTGCCGAGACGTTGGCGATCTACGTCGTTTGCGCAGCGGCGCTCTCGTATGAATCGATCAATCGCTTGGGAGAACCGGGTTGGATTCTGGTGGTCATGATCGCGGTCTTGTTCTCGTTCCTGACCTACAAGCGCTTGCAGCCGCAGCCGCTGAGCCTGGGGCCGCATGAGTGCCCGCGCTGTCACCGGATCATCTACAGCACGCTGTGCCCGTATTGTCAGCCGGCGACCATCGAGGCGGTGTCGGGGAACTGATCCGCAGTCCCGCGAACAACCCGAACCGCGGGTCTCATGGCTGAGCCGTTCGAGTCGAAACTCGAGGGTGAACGCCACCAGACCCGCGGTCGGTTCGGCTCGCATTCCAAGGGAACGTCGAGCTCGAGTGTGCAGTCAGTTATGCCGGGACGGCCGATTGTTCCGGGAGGGCAATTTGATGGGGCAGATGCACTTTGTGGTATCGGTTGCCGCGTGTGTCGTAGAAGTAAATGTCGTTGTGGTCGCTGGCCCAGACGGCTCCCAGGCGAACTTGCCGAGGCCCTTGCACAGAGAATTGATACCCGCAGAGCCTTCCCTGCTTGATCAGCGGGGCTTGCCGCACCTTGGACTGTTCCAAGAGCAGATTCTCTTTTTCACAAAGCCTCGTGCGCACGTACGACACCAGGTCGTCGAGGTTGCGAATGCCCGGCACGATGTCACTCATTCGGTGTTCTCCCCAAGGAAGCCGAGTGGGTATCGGCGTTGACGCCGCGAACCTGCGATCCTTCGTCGCGCCGCCGAGCAACCGACATCGCAGGCTCGCCCCGCACGATACGACTCAGCAGACGAACCGGTCTCGTCGGAATTTTTCGAGTCGCGATGAATCCGCATCGCAAACAAAATCGCTACCATGCCGCCCCTGTTCAGCGATCTGAAACCGTCGCGGAAAACTGTTGTTAAGTCGGACGCTGAGCCTCGCGAAAACTTTGCCGACTTTGCCTGATGTACCCTCCGGGGTCAGGTCTTCAAATTTCATCTTTGGCTCCCCGATCCACCACAGACTCAAATTCCACATCGCCGCTCCAATTCACATCGCGCCTCATTCGTGAGGCCAAAAATGAAATTTGAAGACCTGACCCCTAACCAACTCTGAAGGAGCCACACCGTGCCCGTCATCGCCTCTGCCACATTGATTGAGTTTGCCTCACAACTGCTTTCCAAAGGTGGAGCCGATGCCGAAGAGTCCGCCACCGTTGCCGACAGTCTCGTTGGCGCAAATTTGCGCGGGCATGACTCGCATGGAGTGATGCGGATTCCATTTTATTTGCAGAACGTGAAGAGCGGCCGGCTGCACGCCGGCGCGCGGCTGACGATTCTTCGCGAGACACCCAGCGTGCTCGTCGTCGACGGTGACTGGGGCTTCGGACAAGTGCTCGCGCGCGACTTGACCAACCGTCTGATCGCGAAGGCAGCGAGTACCGGCATCGCGTGTGGCGCACTGCGTCAGTCCGCACATATCGGACGGCTCGGTGAATACGCCGAGATGGCGGCCGCGAAACAAATGGCTTCGATCATCGTGGCCAACACGCACGGCGGCGCGCCGCGTGTCGCGCCCGTTGGCGGCAAACGGCCGAGACTCGGCACGAATCCGTTGTGTATGGGGATGCCGCGCGCGAACGGTGATCCGTTCGTGCTCGACTTCGGCACGAGCGCGACGGCCGAAGGCAAAGTCCGCGTCAAACACATTGCCGGTCAGCCGATCCCGCTGGGTTGGGTACTTGACCCAGACGGCAAGCCGACGACGAATCCTGCCGCTCTCTACGGCGATCCGCCCGGCACGATCCTGCCGATGGGAGGCGATCAGGCTTACAAAGGATTTGGCCTGTCGTTTCTGATCGAGATGTTTTGCGGCGGCCTGTCGGGCGGCCCGTGCGTCGGTCCGAATCCGCCGCCGCCGTTGGGTAACGAAGCGATCTTCATCGTCATCGACCCGAAGCTGTTTTGCGGCGTCGAGCACTTGTTCCAACAAGTGACCGGCCTGGAGGAATTCGTCCGCAGCGTGCCGCTGATTGATGGCGTCAAAGAGGTCACGCTGCCGGGCGATCCCGAACGCCGCGTCCTCGCCGATCGTTCCTCAAAGGGCATTCCGCTCGACGATGGCAACTGGCAAGCGCTCGTGAAGTTGGCTGGCGAATTGAACGTCGCAGTGCCCAGCGTTGCGTAGCCCGGACCCCTACGTCCGGGCAGCCGTTCGGACGTAGGCGTCCGAACTACGGAAGAGGATCTCTCGATGTCTGACGTCACCGAAATCCAGAAGCAACGCGCAATCGAAGCGGCGCAGGGCTACTTGGTGCTCGAACTGCCCGACGCCGCGCTGCGGCGACTGGGCATCTTCGACGCCGCCGAGTCCACGCCCCCCGCCGTCGAACAACTGCGTGGCGAGGTCTATCGGCAGAAAGACGACTACGAGCGAGCACTCAAACACTTCGAGCGTGTGCCGACGGACGAAGGTAATCATGTCGAATTGCGCATGAGCATGGCGTGGTGTTTCAAACGGATCGGCCGGTTGGACAAAGCCATCGAGTCGATGAAGGCGGCGTATCGCGATTCACCGAAGACCGCGGTCGTGCTCTACAACCTTGCCTGCTACTACGCGCTGGCGGGAGAGAAGGAAGAAGCCCTCTCCTGGCTGGGCCGAGCCATTCGCATGGACGGTTCGTACCGTCATCGTGTGCCGCGCGAAACCGACTTCGACTCGATCCGCAACGATCAAGAGTTTCTCTACTTGATGCAACTTTCCGAACCGAAGAAGAAGACTCAAGAGAAGTCATGACCGACATCGAAGCCGACCGCTTGCAACGGCATCTGACGGCGATCGTGCGCCCGCGTCCCAACGGCAGCGCGGAATTGGAATCGCTGCGGACCTACGTGACCGATCAGCTTCAGCAGTTTGGCTGGCATGTCCGCCGTCACGAGTTTGAAGCCGTGAACGGGATCGGCGACCGGCTGACCGGAATCCAATTGATCGCGACGTTGCCATCATCCTCGCACGCGAAGTCCTGGCTTTGTGTCGCCGCGCATCTCGATTCACGATTCGAAACTCCCGGAGCGGACGACAACGCCAGCGGAGTGGTCGGCCTGTTGGAAATCGCCCGCTGCTGGCCGGACTGGCGACCGGCCCACGGCGCGGAGGTCGAACTGGTCGTCACCGATCTCGAAGAGGAAGGCATGTTGGGCGGAACCGAGCACGCTCGCATGTGGCTCTCACGGCCAGAGCGACTGATCGGCATGGTCGCGCTGGAGATGATCGGCTACTGCGATCAGCGGCCGCACACGCAGATGCTCCCGAAGCCGCTGGTCGGCAAGTATCCGACGACAGGCAACTTCATCGCCGTGATCGGCAACCAGAACTCGACTGCGCTGATCGAACTGTTCCGCGACGGCCTGAATGAGATCGCCAGTCTGCCAACCGAAACACTGCAAGTCCCGGAGAACGGCAACTTTCTGCAAGCGACTCGGCTGAGCGACCACAGCCCGTTCTGGGACGCCGGCTTCCCCGCCGTGATGATCACCGACACCAGCTTCCTGCGCAACCCACACTATCACCGCGGCAGCGACACCATCGAGACACTCGACATCAACTTCCTGCGCCAAGTCACCGCCGGTTGTCTGCGAGCGATCCACCACGTAGTTCGGACGCCTACGTCCGAACTCCCGACGGACCGGACGTAGGCATCCGGTCTACGGAGTCGGCAACAACCGCGGCTGAGTGTTAATCCAGAATTCACGCCTCCGTTCGTCGATTTGCTCAACCGAAAGACGCTCGAATATGCCTCCGTCCTGGAACGAGTGCCGCACATTGACCTCGACAACATTGTCCGCGCCACAGCGTTGTCGCAGTCCTTCCACAACACCGAGTTGAAACCGCAACTGTGGATAGACCGGCACATCCAACGCCGTGAGCGACCAGCGATCCAGCCACAGCTCACTATCCACCACGAGTCGTCGAGCCGACTCCGGCAAGCGCCGCACACCTTCGTCGGTCAGCGTCACACTGACGCGCTCGATCCGCGTCGAATAAACACTCCACGCCAGCCAATGATCGCACAGCCCCCACCGCGCTGTGATTGGCCACACGCACGCGAAGCCAATGAAAGTAACCCGAAGCGTTAGCGAGGAAGTGACAAAAGTCGGTGACGTCACTCCCGCGCTGACGCTTCGGGTTATTTTGGAAGCGCCGCTCGGTCGTGCGCCGAACAGAAGCCAGTCGTGGCCGATGAAGGCGACATTCCACAACAACACACCGGGCCGATGCCCCAATCCCGTCGGTCCCAAGGCGAGGATCAGTCCAACATGCAGCGCCGTTGCCGCGACCAGCGCCACTCGCCGCGTGTGCGGCCAGCACAGGCCGGCGGCCACGAGCAACTCACCCAAAGGAAGTGAGAACGCCAACCACCACTTCACGCTTGCCGGCCAACCTGCCGCATTGATGCTCGCGGACTGAAACAAAGCCTCGACCAATGTCTGTCCGTGCGAGGCATAGAAGCCCGCATCGAACTTCGACATGGCCGACCAGAAATAGATGCTGAGGGTCAGCAGCACGTGGGGCAGGTTTTCAAACTGCCCGTCTTTGAAACGGCCGGGCAGGTTGAAAACCTGCCCCACGTCGGCCGAACTCCAACAGATCGCCATCAACAGCAGTTGCCACGCCCACGGCTGAAGTCGGTGCTGATCGAGAATGATCAACACGCTCAGAGCGATGACAAACGCCAACCAACCGCGTCGCGAATCCGCATTCCAGACCACTCTTGCGAGCGACACCAACAGCACGCCGAACGCCAGCCAATCGACAAACCGCGGCAGCGATCCTGCCCAGCCGAACAACGGCACTTGCGGGAACTCCGTCTGCGGAGTCCACAGCTTCCAAGTCGCGGCGAACAGCGACAGTCCCGCGACGGCCCACCACCGGGCAAGGGGTCGGGAGTCTTTTTCAGGTCGGCGTTGAGCCTTCGACAAACAACTCGCCAGCAGACGTTCAATCACCATCGACCCGACCTGAAAAAGACTCCCGACCCCGTCACATCACTTCATCAGTTTGCTCACCACCACCACGGTCCCCACGATACCCACCGCCAACAGCACGCTTAGGAAAATCTTCCAGAAGCTATAAGGCCGCTCGCCCTGCACTTCCCCCGTCACGGCGTTGATAAAGATCTGATACGACTTATCGCGATAGCGGTACGCCAGCAGCCACACCGGCAACAGCAGATGCTTAAAGGTGATCGCGTCGTAGCGCGTCTTGATCTCGCTGACACGCTGCTCGTCGCCGCCGATGAGGAAGCGTACGTCGGACGCAATGCCGGCGTCCATCTTCTCTTTCGCGATCGGAAAGCCTTCGTCGAGTTCCACCTCATACGTCCGAGCCAGGAATCCGGCCAGCAACTCTTGCGAGAACGGCTGAATGCTTTCGATTGGCCACGGCTCCAGTGCATCCATCATGTCGCGACGCATCCCCTTCGCTCCGAGGATCAGCACGTCGTCGAAGAATCGCTGATGACTCCCGCTGACCGCCGACCAGCGCGTGCGGCGTTCTTGCTTCGTCTGATTGTTCTCCGTGACCGTGACGTAGTAATGGTCGCCCCGTTCGCCCCAATAGCGGCTGAAGGTCATGGAGTCGTACGTCCAAAACGGCAGATAGACGCCGTTGAAACGCCCCTCCACGCCGCGCAGCGCGAACTCACTGGGAGCGAACCAGCGCGACTGCACCCACGCCGTCAGGTTCAGCCGAGCTTTCTCCTTCTCGATCTGAAACGGCAACACGCCATGCACGGGAATCCGTTTCGGCGAGTCATGCACCTTGTCGAGCTGAATCGGCGAGCCGCAGTACGGGCAATCGCTGCTGGTCAGCGAACCGACGAAGACGACGTTCCCGCCGCAGCCGACGCAACGTACTTCGCTCTGACCGGATTGCTCCTGGCCATCGGACTTCTCGCGCCACTCGCGGACCTTCACGAGGATTGCGTGAAAATCTTGCTCGCCGATGTCCGCGTCGTCGGCGAGTTCAATCCGCTTCTCATGCCCGCAGTACGGGCACTTGAGGTCTTGCTGCCCGATGCTGAACTCCAAGTCCGCACCGCACTGCTCGCACGGAAAGATGCGCCCCTTGCCGTCATCGACGGACTCACCAGGCTGGGCGGGTTTGGAAGTGTCAGCCATTCACGAACACCCTGCTAATGCTGCTGATCGACTTGCCTGACGACCTTCGCACACGGATGCGAGAGGCACACTCGGATTGACGAATCTCATCCGTGTGCGCCCCTCGCATCCGTGTGCGAAGTGCTTCCGGTGACTGCGGCCACGACCACGGCTATCAATCCTTCAATCACGGCAGAGGAGGCGGAGCGGCTCCGAACAGGCCGGCCGTTTGAGGCACTTCGCCCGCCGGTTGCCAGTTGCTCATGCCCACGCACCACACGAGCGTCGAACGATCAAGCTGTCCCGCTTGAATCGCCGTCTGAATCTGAGCCAACGTGTGCGGCCCGGATGATTGCCCGCCGATCGCCGCGTGCCATGTCGCCGCGTTGGGAACTGGCGGAGGTGCGGAGACCGGTTGTGCCACCGGAGCCGCTCCCATCTGAGCCATGCGATTCGCCATCGCGAAGCCCATCCCCAAGCCCATCCCTTCGGCTGCTCCGCCGCCGCCGGGATTGTCGGCGGCGGCCATCATCGCATTTCCCATCTGGTACTGCTGGAACTTGTTCATGTCGCCGACGACACCCATGCTCGTCCGCACGTCCAGCGCTTTTTCGACCGCTTCCGGCAGCGACACGTTGACGATGAACAACTGCGGAATGTCGAGCCCGTATTCGTCGTCGATTCGCTCGGCGACCAGTTTCCGAAGCTCGGCCCCCATCTCTTGATAGTGGCTCGCCAAGTCCAGCGCGGCGATCTTCGCGGTCCCCAGCATGTCGGTAAACGCTTGCGTGATGATCGACCGCATCAGCTCCGAGAGTTCATCGCTGCTGAACTCGCTGTTGGCTCCGACCAATTCTTTGAGCAACGCTTTCGGATCGACCGCCTTAAGCGTGTAAGTGCCGAACGCTCGCAAGCGAATCGGGCCGAACTCCGGGTCGCGCAGCATCACGGGGTTCGGCGTGCCCCATTTGAGATCGGTGATTTGACGAGTGCTGACGAAATACACTTCCGAGCGGAACGGACTATTGAAGCCATACTTCCAGCCCATGATCGTGCTGAGGATCGGCAGGTTGTCGCTCTTGAGTTCGTAATTCCCTTCGTCGAACACGTCGGCGATCGCGCCGCGATGCACGAAGATCGCCTTCTGCCCCGGCCGCACGATGAGCTGCGCGCCGTTCTTGATCTCGTTTTGATACCGTGGGAATCGCCAGACGAGCGTGTGTTTGGAATCGTCCACCCACTCGATGATGTCGATCAGTTCGCCGCGCAGTTTGTCGAGCAACCCCATGATGTGATCTCCAGAACGGGAAAGGGACGGGATAACGGGGACGGATTCTAAAGAGGCCCGCAGAATAAAGTAGACGAGTCACTCCGTGACTCGAACGTTCCGGTCACAGAGTGACCGGTCTACTATTTCGTCACCCGTCATCGAATCTTGACCTCACAAAACCCACCACTCGATGTAGGCCGTGACGACCGAGTTGACGCAGTCGATCTGACACGCCAGCCGCAGCGGTTCGTAGATCGCGATGACCCAGTAATTGCCGCTGGTCGAGACGTACATCCCGCTGTACCACTCCCACCACATCGGGCCAATCGAGAGGACGTACAACGTCAGAAACACCAGCAGCGCGATCAGCCGCCGCACGGCCCAGCGACGGAATTTTGGCCACGTCAGCCCAACCGTGTTTTCGGTCGGTGCAGGGACGTCAGAGGCAGCAGGTGCGAGCGACATGCCGCCAAGCTATCGAGTGTGGCAAGTGATTCGTAGAGCAGGCGGCTCACCTGCTCCGCAATTCGTGCCCCCCAAGCAGGCGAGCCGCCTGCTCTACGTCAGTCCCGCCTCGCGGCACCACGCCACGGTCGTTCGCATCGCCTCGCTGAATTCCGTTGGCGGTTCGTATCCCAGCAACCGCCGAGCTTTGTCGATGCTGTAATCCAGATTCAGGGCCAGGAATTTGATGCGAGCACTCGACAGCAGCGGAGCCTCTTGTTTGCCCAACAGGCGGTAGACAGCTTCCATCACTTTGGCCAATGACTTGGCAACCGGTAGCGGCACGCACTTGGTCGGTGTGGGCAATCCAGCCGACTCGCAGATCGTGCCGATAAACTCGCGGCGTGAAACCAGGCGACCGTCGGTGATGTTGAATAACTCGCCGACGACATCGTCTTTCTCAATCGCCAGGAAGATCGCCGCCACGAGATTCCCGACATAGGTGTTATTGAGCAGTTGCCGTCCGTCACCGAGAAACTTGAATCCGCCGCTTTTGAGACGCGCCAAAACTTTCGGCAGGATCGTGCGATCGCGCGGCCCGTAAATGAAACCCGGCCGCAGAATCACGGCCGGCAGCCGATGGTCTCGGATGTGGTCGCGCACGAGGTTTTCGGCCTCGACCTTGGTGAGCGTGTAGCCGTCGATACCGGTGGTGCTGATGGGAGTGAACTCGTCCGTGCCAAAGTGGTCGCAAGCGGGATAGACACCCAACGAACTGATGTGAACGAACCGCTTGAGCAAACCGCTCGACTCCGCCGCCGCGAGCAGATGCCGCAGGCCCTCGACGTTGACCGTGCGATAATCGTCGGTCGGGCCCCAGTCGCCGACCTTCGCCGCACAATGCACGATGACCGTTGCGCCTTGAGCCGCGTTCATCAGCGATTCGCGATTGGTCATGTCCCCTTCGACCAACTCCACGCCCCAGCTTTTGAGATCGGAACATTGACTCGGCTGGCGGACGATCGCGCGAACTTTGTAGCCGCGCTTCCGCGCTTGCTCGGCAACATGACTGCCGACGAGTCCGGTCGCGCCGGTGATGAGAATGAGGTCGCTATCAGTCAAGGTCACGGGGAACTCCATTGATTGGCGAGAGAGTCGCGAGTGGTGCCAAGCACAGGGCCGCGCGACGTCATTGACAAATCACCCCGCCCCCATCCAGCTTGTCTGGATGGAGCGAACGATGGTGAGCTACTGAAGTGATCGGCCAGGCATTTTTTCAGGCCCCATCCGCCTCGTGCGGATGGGGAAGAAGATCGTTGAGCGATCAACTGCGAAGAATCTGATTCACCATCCGCACGAGGCAGATGGGGTCCGACAACTATTTGCGGTGCGGCTGATTAGCCCTCCATCTCTCGCTCCATCGACGCGAGGTCGATGGGGGCGGCTACTTCGAGGCGAACTTCGCACCGCGATACGCGGATAACTGCGTGGACTTGGACTTGAGCGCCGCGGCGAAGTGGATCTTCGCGGCCTCCTTCTGGCCGACGATGAGCTTGCGTTGGCCAATGAAGAATTCCGCCTCACAGATTTGAGCGTCGGCCGACTTCGGATCCGTGGTGTTGATCGCCTTGCGAAGGTCTTGCTCCGAAAGCTTGTCGCCCAGATAGATCAGCAATGCGTCGCCCCATTCGCGTTTCGCCACCGGGATCGCCAGATCGGCCGCGAACTTGGCGTCCGCTTGCTGCTTCTGGCCCAAGGTCAGCATCGCCAAATATCGCCACGGATGCAGGAACCGCAGTTTCTTGTCGAGCTCCGCCGCCTGGTCAAATTCGGCGAGCGCTTCCTGCGTCTTGCCGGCAAAGAACAAGGCGAAGCCCAGCTCCGCGTGGCCGACGGCGTTCTTGCTGTCCCACTTCAGAACTTCGTTGTAGTCCTTGATCGCCGCCTCGATGTCGCCGCGCGAGAGCTTGCTCCCCGCGCGCAGGCTGATGACCATCGGCTGTGCCGCGTCCAGCTTCAACGATTCGGTGAAGTCGTTCTCGGCTCCCTCGAAGTTGCCCAGGCTCATCATCACGAAGCCGCGGTTAGTGATCGCCACGACGAATTGCGGGTCGAGTTCCAACGCTTTGCTGAAGTCGAGGATCGCTTCGTCATATTTGCCGGTGGACTGCTCGAACATGCCCCGGTTGTTGTAGACCAAAGGATTGGTCGGAAACGCTTTGACGGCGTCGTTGTAAGCGTTCATCGCAGCCACCGTCTTTCCGGAGGCGGCCAGTGCGTCGGCCAAGCCGATCCGCGCCCCCAAGTGAGCCGGCGTGACTCGGATCGCTTCCTGATAATCGGCGATCGCGCGCACCTGATCCGGAAGAACCTGGAAAGCGAGTGCCCGTTGATAGAGCGTGTTGGACCGTTGCTCGCCCTTCAACTTCGGTTGGTCCAGCAACTGCGTGGCGAAGTCGATCGCCACTTGAGCATGCGCCGGTTTGCTCTCCAACCCGGCCAGGTTGGTCATGCCGAGGAGGTACGGCAGGTAGTAATTGAAGTTGTCTTGAGTTTTGATACTGATGGCCTGCCGCGCATCAGCGATGCCGCTTCGCACCAACGCCGCGTCGCGAGTGGCCGCGCCCAGGTCCACGCGCGAGCTTCCCCGGAAATACAGCGCGACATGGTCTCTGGGATTCTGCGCGAGCACTCCGGACGTGACCTCGATCACTTTCTTGTGATCGCTGCGGCGGTACGCCTGATCGGCCTCGTTGCGCGCCGGATCGTGCTCGGCCCGCAAGTTCGGATCGGGCGGCTGATTGGCGGGCGAGGTGGTCGCGGGGACCGGCTTCTTGTCGTCGTCATCGGCATACGCGGTGCTGGCGGTCAGTGCGAGCAACACAACGGAAACTCGGCTGAGTCGAAACATGATTCACCCTCTTCAAACAGATGGGAATGGCTCGAACGAGGGGCGAATCTTAGGAACGCGTCGCCTGATCGCACAGGCTGTGAGCGGTCGAGTCACTCGCTAGAGTACGCCTCCATTCGTGGGGCACGTTTTCAACGTGCCCGTCCCATCCTCGGCACGTTGAAAACGTGCCCCACGAACAACTCCATGACCAGCATCCTCGGCCTCTCCGCCTTCTATCACGATTCCGCCGCATGCCTCGTCGTGGATGGCGAGATCGTCGCCGCCGCGCAGGAAGAACGATTCTCGCGCAAGAAGCATGACGAACGATTCCCCAAGCTGGCCGTCGAATACTGCCTGAGTGCCGCGGGACTCACGCCGAGCCAGCTCGATTACGTCACCTTCTACGACAAGCCGCTGCTGAAATTCGATCGACTGCTGGAAACGTATCTTGGTTACGCACCGAGCGGCTTCGGTTCCTTCGTCAAAGCGATGCCCGTCTGGCTGAAAGAGAAGCTGTATCTCCCACGCATGATGCGGAAAGAACTCCCCGGCTACGAAAAACGATTCGTCTTTACCGAGCATCACGAATCACACGCCGCCAGCGCGTTCTATCCGTCTCCCTTCGAGCAGGCCGCCGTGCTGACGGTCGACGGCGTCGGCGAATGGGCCACCGCCAGCATCGGCATCGGCGAGGGCAATCAACTGCGGCTGACACACGAGATGCACTTCCCGCATTCGCCGGGCCTGCTGTACTCGGCCTTCACGTACTTTTGCGGCTTCAAGGTGAACTCCGGCGAATACAAGCTGATGGGCCTCGCCCCGTATGGCGAGCCGAAATACGCCGACCTCATCCGCGAGAAGCTGATCGACCTCAAAGACGATGGCTCGTTCCGCATGGACCTGTCGTACTTCAACTATTGCCAAGGTCTGACGATGACCTCGAAGAAGTTCGACCAACTCTTCGGCGGCCCTCCGCGACAGCCGGAAGCTCCGCTGACGCAACGCGAGATGGACCTCGCCGCGTCCATTCAAGTGGTGACGGAAGAAATCCTGTTGCGGATGTCGCGTCACGTTCATGCCCTCACCGGCCTGAAGCAGTTGTGTTTGGCCGGCGGCGTCGCGCTCAACTGCGTGGCCAACGGCCGCATCCTCCGCGAAGGTCCGTTCGAGGACTTATGGATTCAACCCGCCGCCGGCGACGCCGGCGGAGCACTCGGAGCCGCGCTGTTCGTCTGGCATCAATTGTTAGGACGGCCGCGCAAAGTAGACCGGTCAGTCCCTGACCGGAATCAACACAACGATCTCAACGCCGACGCCCACGGCTTAGTCACGCCCAAGACGACGGCGTTCGAGTCACGGAGTGACTCGTCTACTTTGGATTCCCAGCACGGCTCGCTGCTCGGACCGCGCTGCGACGAATCGGACATCAAACAATTCCTCGACGCGAAGGGCGCGAAGTACTGCTTCATCGAAGACGAAGACGAACTCTGCAATCACGTCGCCAACCTGATCGCGACCGAGCACGTCGTCGGCTGGGTCCAAGGCCGCATGGAGTTCGGCCCACGAGCACTCGGCAGCCGCAGCATTCTCGGCGATGCGCGCAGTCCGCAGATGCAGTCCGCCATGAATGTCCGCATCAAGTTTCGCGAGTCCTTCCGCCCGTTCGCTCCGTCGGTGCTCGAAGAACGAGTCGCCGAGTTCTTTGAAACTCGCCCAAACGAGCCGTCGCCGTACATGCTGCTCGTCGCCAACGTTCGCGAGTCCAAGCGCACGCAACGCCCGGCCGAGGCTCCGAAGCTGACCGGCATCGACAAGCTCAAAGAGCTGCGGTCGTGCATCCCGGCGGTGACTCACGTCGATTACTCCGCCCGCATCCAAACCGTCGATGCCGAGCGTCACGGCCGCTACTACCGCTTGCTCAAAGCGTTCGAGGCTCAGACCGGCAGCCCGGTCGTCATCAACACCAGCTTCAACGTCCGTGGCGAGCCGATCGTCCTCAACCACGAACACGCCTACCGCTGCTTCCTCGCCACCAACATGGATGCCCTCGTCCTCGAACGATTTGTCTTGCTCAAGATAGATCAACCGAACGCTACGGAGCAGACGCTGGACTCGTACCTCAAAGAGTTCACGTTGGATTGAGCGGCACGGCGCTAGCCGCCGGGGAGAGCGGATAAACAAACGCTCTCACCGGCGGCTAGCGCCGTGCCGCTCAGTGGTCTCGCTCCTTGCGATCCTGCGCTTCGAGGATGTATTCGACAACGCGGGCCAGATTGGCCTCGCCTTCGACGACCTCGCAGTCCCCACCGCGGGTCCACACTTTGTCATTCGTGATGGCTTCCGGGGCCTGGCGCAGAACTCGCGTCGCGTTGGCTTTGAATTGATCTCGGACTAACTCAGGTGCTTTGTCAGCGGTCACCGCCAAATGCACATGATTCGATCGAGCACTCACCGCATGCAGCATCCAGCCCCGAATTTGAGCATGCTTTCGACAAACGTCTTCGACCTTCAACCTTTGGCTCTCCGACAACAGCACCGGCTTTTCCGAGAGGCGACTGCGGCACCATGCTTCAAGCCGTGGTTGCGGAGGCTGATTGCCTTTATCGGACTTTCGCCACCCACGAGCATCACCTGGCAACCAAGTTCCGTAAGTGGTCCAAGTGATGAAGTAGGTGATGCGATCGTGCATCCGACTGGCCCTTGCAAAGACGCACTGAGCGGCACGGCGCTAGCCGCCGGTGAAAACGATCATTAACGCCACGCTTTACCGAGGGCTAGCGCCCTGTCGCTCAGGAGAATCGAAACAACTTCGCCGCCGTTCCGCCGAGCACTTTCGCTTGATCACTGGCTGGCAAGTCGGACACGAACGAGCGGACTCGTTCGACACTGGCGCGATACGACTCGCCGGTCGAGCCTTCGCCCCAGCCGCCGCCGTAGATCAGGCGGTCGGGGCCGAAGGCTTTGACGAGCATGTGGATGATCGGCTCGACGTCGCGATGCGGATACGTTCGCGTAAGCGGGATCGACGAAAGCTTCATCACCGTGTTCTCGAACCGCGACCACTTCACGACTCGATCGTGCTCTTCCGGAGTCCCCTGCAACGGGCGGCCGAGGTGGTCGATGATGACGCGCGTCTTGGAGAACTCTTGGATGAGCGGTTCAAAGCCGGGAGCGTGTCGCGGTTCGAAATGCAGTTGAATCGCGAGGCCCAGATCGCTGGCTGCTTTCCAGAGTTCGCGCAGTTCCGGCTTGCCGAACGGCGGCAGACGATCCGGTGCGTAGGCGTGAATTCGCAGCGTGACGATCTTGCCCGGTTGTCGTTTCACCAGCGCGGTCATGTCCCGAATGCTGTTCGGTCGGCCGGCGAAGAACAGGCAGGTGCCTTTGAGTTTTCCTTTGCCGACTTCCAGGCAGTGTTCGAGATACCGATGGTCATCCTGATACGGCTCCGGATGCACGATGACGGTGAAGTCCACGCCGGCTTGCTTCATGCAGTCCAGCAAGTCTTCGGGCGTCGAAGCCTTCTCCGGCTGATACGCGCCGTCTTTGTGATACGGGAACCGTTTGTCGGCTGTGCCCGCGAAGCAATGGACGTGAGTGTCCACGATCGGCGAACGCTTTTCGTCGGCCATTGCGAGCGACGGAGACAGCACGATCGCGGATGCCATTTGGAGAAACGATCGGCGGGGGAAGGAGGGTGAAAAATTGTTGGGTGAAAAATGACGCAATAAATCAGACCGTTCCGTGTTCTTTGTCTTCATTTTTCACCGCCAAATTTTTCACCTTCCCCTTCCGAGTCATCCTCATTTCTTCTTCAGCGTCATCAGGTACTCAACGATGTCGCTCATCTCTTCGAGGCTGAGGGTCTTGGCCAAGTCCGCCGGCATCAGCGAGATTTTTTGTTTGACGATTGGTTCTTCGAGGCTCTTCTTGGGGATCGTTTTCGTGATCGCTTCGATGTTGCGGATCGTCACGGCGTCGGCGGTTTCGCTGATGAGCAGGCCGGTGAAGACGGTGCCGTCGCTCAGGGCGGCGGTGTAGGTTTCGTAGTTGTGGCTGATGCCCGCGCTGGGGTAGATGATCGACTCCCACATCGCTTGGCGGCTGAGTTTGCTGCCGATTTCACTGAGGTTCGGGCCGACGTCTTTGCCTTGGTTGTTGACGATGTGGCAGGTGTTGCACTTGGCGACTTTGGCTTCGGCGAACAACTTGGCTCCGTTGCCGGCGTTGCCTTTGAGTTTGGCGAGTTCGCTGAGCGGCGGGAGCGGTTTGGCGTCTTTGCCGGCGGGGGCGGGGAAGAGTTTCGCGACGGTGGCTCGTTGGTCGTCGGTCAGCGGAGCGGTTTGCAGCGCGGCGGCCAGAGCCGGGGCGAATGTTTCGTCGAAGGCTCGTTTTTCGGCGAGCGACAGGACGGCGGTGGCTCCGGGTTTGGTGCGAGTGGCTCCCTTGATGGCTTGCCGGCGCACGTCGGCGGGATGTTCGCGGGATTCGACCACGGGGAGCAGCAGTTGAGCGGCTCGGCCGTCGCCGGAATTGCTGAGCACCGTGGCCAGGGCCAGCGTGGCTCGTTGGACTTCGGGCTTGTCCGTCGGCTTGCCGAACAGCAGCGCCGCGGCGAACAGTTTTTGCTGTTCCTTGTTGAGCAGCACGCGGATCGCGTCGATGCCGATTTGGTCGTCCGGCTTTTCGATGGCCAGGGCGAGCAGATCGTGGTAGCGGTCGGTGACGTTGAACTTCTCGACCAGCGTGAGGAACTGCGGCTGGCCTTTGAGCGAATCGAGGACGCGGTTCAGCGCGGCCTTTTGTGGCTCGTTCTTCGAGACGTCAAAGCCCTTCAGCCGGTGGAGAGCCTCGGCCGAGACCAGGGCCACCTTCTGCTCGTCGCCGCTGCTGCCGAACGCGAGCTCCACCAGCGCGTCGTCCTTCTCTTTGCTCGCGGGGAGGAAGTCGAACGAGCGGAGGTAACGAGGAGCGTCGGCGGCGTCATGCTTCTGGCCGCCGAACATTTCAGGATGCTGAAGTATCAAGCTGAGTCGGGCGGGTGTGTCTGTCGCGCGAGATCGCCAAAAGACGTCCTTCGAGTTGATCATCAATTCGGGTTTTTGCAACGACGATTGCCCCAGTTGTTTCTGGTACTCATTCAAACACGCATCCCAATCGTTGCCCGCGCCGATGCCGAGGGCTTCGAGATACCAACGGTCCTTGCCGTCGTGCTGCATCGCGAGTACGGCCCATGCTTCGGGCTTCTCTTTGGAATCAAAGTGGCGCAGCGCGATCGCGCATTCACGGCGAACTTCCGGACTCTTGTCGACAATCAACCCGAGCAACGCCAGGCGCAACGCCACGATTTTCGAGATCGGATAGGCTGCCAGGGTGCCATCTTTGGTCAACTCGTCGGTTTGCGTGTGTCGCTTCGGATCGGCGACGAGTTGGCGGACGCCACGCAGCGCAGCAATGCGGATGTCCGGGTCTTTGTCACGCAGTCCAGCCTGCAAAGTTGGGTAGGCGTAGTTTCCCGCGAGATTGCTCAAAAGCCACATCGCTCGCGCGCGATGGCGAGGGTTCGGCTCCGCTTTGAAGAACCCTTCCAATTGCTTTTCAACCGTGCCTTTCCTCGCGACAAGCGCATTCCAAGCGAGATACCTCGTCGCTTCGTTGGGACTCTTCAGCGCGGCGATCGCGCCCTCGACGGTGCTGACGTCGGCCTTCGGGAATTTGTACGGGGTCTTCGGCGGAGCGACTCGGAAGAGGCGGCCTTTGTCGGCGTCGCCCATGCGGTGGCCGCCCACGCCGGGGTCGTACCAGTCGGCCACGAGCAGCGAACCGTCCGGAGCCACGCACACGTCGCTCGGCCGGAACCAGTTGTCGCGAGCTCCCGTCAGAATGTTGACCGTCTCGGCGGTGTAGCCCGCTCCCGACTTCTTCACCGGGTAGGCGCGCACCACGTTCGGCCCGGCGTCGCAGTGGATCACCTGATTGCGAAATTTTTCGCCCAGCAAGTCCCCTTCGTAAACAATGATGCCGGTGGGTGAGCCAGCTCCCGTTTGTAATAAATTGGGGACGACCCCCGGATCGTTCAGATGCCAGTGACGCAGCGGAATCTCGGTCTCCATGTTCGTGCGCGGCGACTGCCAGCCCGCGCGAGTCAACTCGTCCTTGTAGCCGTAGTTGCCGAACTCCATCACGAAGTTGATCCGCACGCCCTTGTTGCCGTCGTCGTCGTTGTCGCTCTGCCACAGCGAACCAAAACTATCGACGGCGATCTCCCAGTTGTTGCGGAAGTTCCAGCCGAGCGTTTCAAACTCGGAGCCGTCCATGTTGCAGCGGAAAACCATCCCCTCCTGATAGTGCGACTTGCTGTCGTTCACCTCGTTGCCGGCCAGGTCGATGATCGGCTTGCCGCTCTTGTCCTTGATCTGCTTCCCGCTGTTGCCGAAATTGAAATACAGTTTTCCGTCTGGCCCAAAATGAAACGCATGAATGCCGTGATCGTGCTGGGTGCCTTGGATGCCGGTGAAGAGCAGTTCCTTGCGATCCGACTTGAGATCGCCGTCGTCGTCATGCAGGAAGAAGACATTGTCGTTCGCCGAGACAATGATCTTCGTCCCCTTGCCGCTCGGCGTCGGCAGCACGCAAATCCCGTGAGCCGAATCGACGTCCTTGCCCTGATGGAAGACGGTCTGTTTGTCGCTGACGCCATCGCCGTCGGTGTCTTCGAGGATCAGAATGCGATCCCCTTCCTTCCGCTCGCCGAGACGATGCCGATAGTTCACGACCTCGCAAACCCAAACTCGGCCGAGATGGTCGATGTCGATGCTGGTCGGATTAAGCATCGCCGGCTTGGACTCTTCGCTGGCGAACAACGTCGCTTCGAGACCTTCGGCAACATCCAACCCCTTAACCGCGTCTTTCGAGTCACGACTGCCGATGCCAGCTCGTCCGCCCCCGACCGGCGTACTCGCCACGAGGTATTTTGGATCGGGTATGTCCGTGAAGACCATGAATCGCACTGTGGATCCGCAGCCCTGATTCGTGCCGTGGCTATCGAGTCCCGCTCGCGCCTTGAACTTCGCGAAGCCATGCCCAACCGGCAGAGCAAACTCGATCACCGAATTCGCGTGTGTGCCGATGCCGTATTCCACCTTCTTGCCGTCGATGCTCAGCCCGTCGCCGCCGCAGTTCTTGTTGACGTGAACCTCGCCAAACCCGGCGCTCGCGGCCTTCCACTTCAGCTCGGTGAGCTTCGATTCTTTCCCGTCCTTGCCAACAAGTCGCGGCTCGGCCCAGTCGGCCCAATCGCAACCGAAGCCGTCGCCGCCATCGGTCGCGACCAGGAACAGCGACTTCGCCCCGGAGATGTCGAGGTCGATCTCAACCGCGTGTCCCTTCGTCGAAGCCGTCACGACTTTGCTATCGAACTTCGGCTCGGCCGCTCGCGTCACCGACAAGCCAGCCAGCATCGCGGCGGCACAAACGAGCTTGGAACCAAGACACGTCCAACGAGATCGCAACGGCAACATTAGATGTCCTCCCAGGAAAAAATCAGACCGGCCAACCGGTCGGTCGTATGTTCAGAACCAGCGTGCAAAACACGGCGTGGCATGGTACGCGGCGCGAGACTTCATCGCCAACCTGCCGCCGCGGATCGGCCTGTGGTTC
The DNA here is from genome assembly GCA_945893045.1 of Planctomyces sp. SH-PL62. Taxonomy (GTDB): domain Bacteria; phylum Planctomycetota; class Planctomycetia; order Planctomycetales; family Planctomycetaceae; genus SXKJ01. Next base: position 50,161 of record CAMDEA010000002.1, on the reverse strand, counting down.
ATTCCTCTGGCCCCATTCGTCTGGCAAGGTGTTTTGGGCAGACGAATGGGGCCAGAGGAATGAAATTGGAAAACGCGGTTGGCACGCTCACCCAATGTTGCCCGCGTCCGCTTGTTACCCATGTCTCCGAACGACCGTTAATCTGGTGCCTGTTCCAATGATGGAGTGAGGCTGCGACTTCCATGAAAATCATTGTCGGCTTGGGCAATCCCGGAGATCGTTACGCGCGGACTCGGCACAACGTCGGGTATGACGTGATCGACGAACTGGTGCGCCGCCATGCTCTGCCCAAGCCGCGCATCAAGTTCGAGGCGGAGACGTGGGAATTGGAACTCCACGGCGAGAAGTTGTGGTTGCTTAAGCCGCTGACGTTCATGAATCTCAGCGGCCGGAGCGTGGGGCAGTGCCTCGTTTTCTTTCAGCTTGCTCCGGTGGACCTGCTGGTGGTTTCGGATGACCTCAACTTGCCGCTCGGCCAGTTGCGGATGCGCGCGTCCGGTTCCGACGGAGGCCAGAAAGGTCTGCGCGACATCAACCAGCAATTGGGAACGGACGCCTTCGCTCGGCTGCGGATCGGGATCGACCGACCGCCGGGGCAGATGGATTCGGCAGACTTCGTGCTGTCGCGCTTCGCCAAGTCGGAACTGCCGGAGATCGAACACGCAATTGTCTGCGCCGCCAGCGGCGTCGAGCTGTGGGTCCGCTCCGGCATCTCCGAGGCGATGAATCGCGTCAACGCACCGCCTCCGCAGAGCGAAGATTGAGAAGGCAATCGGACGATCGTCGTTTCGAAACTTAGATTGCGTTTTGCGGTTTGGCCCGAAGGGCTGCAACTCGATAGCCCAGGGCAACGCCCTGGGGCCTCGATCAAGAAGCAATCAAAGCCCTGAAAGGGCGAAACAAACGATCGCAGAGAGTGTCGCCATTTCAGGGCTTGAGAGTCCCCAACCTCATAGTCCCAGGGCGTTGCCCTGGGCTATCGAGTGATGACCCTTCGGGCCAAAGCGCAATCATCCTGTGTTCCAGTAATCGACTCAGGGATGAGGACGGGCGCTCTAACCGTCATCGCTCACTTTTCCTGGTGCGGCGACCGGTTCGGGTTCTCCGAACAGCGCATCATCGTCGAGCGACTCCCAGGACAGCGGCGGATCGGCTTCCTCGTGAAGCTGCTCCCCGGTGGGGTCGGCCATCCCTTCTGGCCAAATGTGGAAGCCGCCGGTGACTCGCCAAGCTTGGAAACGAATTTCCCAGGTGCCCCAAATGCCTTTGCTCTCGTTGAAGCCGCGATACGCAACGGAGTGTTGCCCGACATATTGCTTGGTCCAATGGCAGTGGCCTTCTTCCAGTTCGTAGCGTCCGCGAATCAAGAACTCGCCGACGATGTCGCGGCCCTCGCCGGTCAGTACCTCGTCGCGAAACGTCAGGTCGAGTTCCATTTCATGCCGGCCGGGCACGCGGGCATCGAGAAAGAAGCCCAGCCAACGACCGCTCGGAAAACGCGGATCGGTTTCCACGGCGCGAGGTTGTTCGGTGGACATGGCAAGCACTCCTGATATGAGGCGAAGTCCTTCGCGGCGACATGATCCAATTGGGACGCGCTGCCGTCAAAGTCAGTTCACTCCACCAGCAGCACGCCAACCAGCAAGTCGTACAGCGCGTGACTGGCGACCGTGATGCCGAAGCCGCGTTGCACGAACAGAGCCGCGAAGATGCCGCCGGCCAGCGTGCGGAAACAAAAGCGGAACAGATCGAACGGCTCGCCCGCCGGGCCGGCGTGATGAGCGGCCGCGAACAGCAAACTCGTGATGAGCACCGCCAGCGGCGTGGCCCAGCGTTTCAAGAACGCCGGCTGCCTCAGCAACGCCATCGTCGGAGGCAACAAGGCCAGTCGGAATAAGACTTCCTCGTAGATCCCGGCCCCCACAAACCCCAACGCTCGCGCGAGCGTTTCGACAGCGACGGGCGACATCGCGGCGGTCAATCGCGCGACGCCGATCACATCGTGAGTGTGAGTCATCGACCACGGAAAGACTCGGCTCTGCAATTGCCCGATCAGCAAGAGAATGAACGCGAAGATCACGCTTTCCGCAAACATCCCGGCCAGAGTTTCCCAAGAGACACGCCACGGATGCCGCTCGATCCACTGCCACACCAGCAAACCCAACACGACCAGCAACGGCGGCAACCAGCCGACTCCCAAACCGATGGCGTCGAGACCGCCGCGCAGCCAGAGATCCGCGCCACTGCGAATCGCTTTCGCGTTTGGTCCGCCGACCCACAGCACGCCGACTTCGTAGGCCACCAGCATCGGCATCAAGAAGACCAGCGACGGCCACGGCAGTCGCGATTGCTGCCAATAGTCCGATTTTGAATTCCGTTTCATGCGTCAGAGTGTAGTTGGTCCGGGGTCGGGTGTGCGATTTTCAGAATTCGCCGCGAGCGACGACACCTCTTCCCCAATCGTTGACGGCGAATTCTGAAAATCGCACACCCGACCCCTCGTCGCTAGACTCCGCCGCCATGCGAATCGCCATCATTGGAGCCGGGATCTCCGGACTGACCGCCGCCTATCGGCTGAGCCAACAGCACGAGATCACGCTCTTTGAAGCCAACGATTATCTCGGCGGGCACACGCACACCGTCGATGTGGAACTCGGCGGCGAGCGGCATGTCATCGACACCGGCTTCATCGTCTTCAACGACTGGACGTATCCGAATTTCATCGCGCTGTTGGACGAACTGCGAATCGCTTCGCAGGCAACTTCGATGAGCTTCAGCGTGCGGTGCGACCGCACCGGTCTCGAATACAACGGCTCGTCGCTCAATGGCCTGTTCGCTCAGCGGCGGAATCTGTTTCGGCCGAGCTTTCATCGGATGATCCGCGACATCCTGCGATTCAACCGCGAGGGACCGGAATTGGTCCTCAGCCGCCCGGCCGACGACGCGATGACGGTTGGCGAGTTCCTCGCGAAACACCGCTACTCACGCGAGTTCGCCGATCAATATCTGCTGCCGATGGGAGCCGCGATCTGGTCCTGCCCGACCGGGACATTCGCCGAATTCCCGATCCGTTTCATCGTCGAGTTCTATCGCAATCACGGCTTGCTGAGCGTGCGGCATCGGCCGACATGGCGCGTCATCGAAGGCGGCTCGCGAACGTATGTTGCCGCGATGACTCCACGATTCCGCGACCGAATCCGCCTCAACACGCCAATCGTTTCCGTGCGACGCGAGGCAGACGGCGTCGACGTAACGCCGGGGGCAATCCTGCGTAGCCCGACCCCTCGTGGGTCGGTTGATCCCTCGGCCTTTGAGGAATCCACCAGGCCACAAGGGCCTGGGCTACAGAATGCTCTGCGTGGTCAGCCGGCAGAACGATTCGATCACGTCGTCTTCGCGTGTCACAGCGATCAAGCACTGCGAATGCTCGCCGATCCGACGCCGATCGAACGGGAACTGCTCGGAGCATTCCCGTATGAACGGAACAACGCCGTCCTGCACACCGACGAATCACTGCTGCCGCGACGACGGCTGGCGTGGGCCAGTTGGAATTATCAGATCCCCGCCGAGCCGACCGCTCATGCCACCGTCAGCTATTGCATGAACATCCTCCAGCACATTCGTTCGCAGCACACGTTCTGCGTGACGCTCAACAGCGACGACCGAATTGATCCCACGAAAATTCTCGGCCGGTTCGAGTACCATCATCCGATCTTCACGACTCGCCGAGCGGCCATGCAGGCTCGGCATCGCGAAGTGCTGAACGTCAACCGCACGTCGTTTTGTGGAGCGTATTGGGGCAACGGCTTCCACGAAGACGGCGTGAACAGCGCGCTGGCCGTGTGCGAAGCCCTGTCCGGCCAATAGAAAGAACCAACGCCACCCCCCTTGCGGGGGTGGTTCCCGCGCTTTTGCACTACGGCATGTATCTGCCCCGTAGTGCAGAAGCGCGGGAACCACCGGGGCAAGCCCGGTGGCGGGAAGACAAGTCCTGCCATGACCCACTCCTGCTTTTACGAAGGAATCGTCGATCACCGGAGAATGACTCCGGTCGAGCACACCTTTCGCTATCGGCTGTTCCTGGTCTATGTCGATCTGGCCGAGCTGGACACGCTCTTCGGCCGTCGCGGGTTGTGGTCCACCCGCTGGCCCGCCGTCGCACGATTTCGCCGAGCCGATCATCTCGGCGATCCGACCGTGCCGCTCGATACCGCGGTGCGTGACTTGGTCGAGCAGCGCACCGGCCGGCGACCGAGCGGGCCGATTCGACTGCTGACCAGCTTTCGATACTTCGGCTTCGAGATGAATCCGATCTGTGTCTATTACCTCTTCGACGAGAGCGGCCAGCGAGTCGAGACCGTCGTGGCCGAGGTCAACAATACGCCGTGGAACGAGCAGCATTGCTATGTGCTCACCTCGTGGGGCACGTTTCCAACGTGCCCGGACCCGAGCACGTTGAAAACGTGCTCCACGGAAAAGGTGTTTCACGTCTCGCCGTTCATGGCGATGGACATGACCTATCGCTGGCAATTGAGCGAACCGGGCGAGCGGCTGGCGATTCACATCGAGAATCACATCGCCGACGGAAAACTGTTCGACGCGACGCTGGCCGTTCGTCGAATCCCGTTGACCGGCTGGCAGCGAGTCCGCGTACTGTTGCGATATCCGCTGCTGACCGTTCAAGTATTCGCCGGAATTTACTGGCAGGCTCTGCGGCTCTGGCGAAAAGGGGTCGCGTTCGTGCCGCATCCAAAAACGACCGCCTAATTTGAAGAATGGAGTCCCCGCTGATGAGTGTCACCCTCGCTGCCGAGCGATCGTCTCCCTCGTCGTTCGGTCTCGTGAATGGCCTCGCCCGGCGAGTGCTGACCAACCAACTCCAGGGCCTGCGCGGCGGACAACTGACGCTCAGCGATGCCAGCGGCGAGACCACGCTCGGAGACCACGCCGATTTGCAGGCGACGCTGACCATTCGAGCCGGGAGTTTCTTCCGTCACGCGGTCCTGGGAGGCAGCCTCTCGATCGCCGAGTCGTATTTGCGCGGCGACTGGGACTGCGACGACCTGACCGCGCTGTTTCGGATTTTCTTGCGAAACATCGCTCTGACCGACCGGATGGATCGCGGACTGTCGCGAGCCTTTGCCGTGGTCAATCGGCTGTATCACTGGTGGCACGCCAACAGCCGCGAGGGGAGTCGGCGAAACATTCACGCGCATTACGACCTGGGCAATGATTTCTTCCGGCTGTGGCTGGATGAGACGCTCGCGTACTCCAGCGGCATCTTTCTGACGCCGACCAGCACGCTGCATGACGCCTCGGTCGAGAAGATCGACCGCGCCTGCCGCAAGCTCGACCTCAAGCCGAGCGATCATCTCCTGGAGATCGGCACCGGCTGGGGCGGGCTGGCTCTGCACGCGGCCCGAAACTACGGCTGCCGAGTCACCACCACGACCATCTCGCAACAGCAGTTCGATGTCGCGCGGCAACGCATCGCCGACGCGGGGCTGTCCGATCGCGTGACGCTCCTGCTGCAAGACTATCGAGACCTCACCGGCCAGTTCGACAAACTGGTCTCGATCGAGATGATCGAGGCGGTCGGGTATCGCTACTTCGACACCTACTTCGGCAAGTGCAGCGAACTGCTCAAGCCGGAAGGCTCGTTCGTGCTGCAAGGGATTCTGATGCCGGACCAGCGTTTCGCTCAGTATTTGAAGTCGGTCGATTTCATCCAGCGTTACGTCTTCCCCGGCGGCTGCGTGCCGTCGATGGGCGCGATCTTCGAGTCGATCACCCGCGCGACCAATCTGCGATTCGTTCACGCCGAGGACTTCGGTACGCATTACGCCGAGACGCTCCGCCATTGGCGACGCGGCTTCCATGCCAAGCTCGACGAAGTGCGAGCGCTCGGCTATCCCGACCGCTTCATCCGGCTGTGGGATTACTACCTCTGCTACTGCGAAGCGGCGTTCGACGAGCGGTACACCGGCGTCGTGCAGATTCAATTTGACAAACCGCTCTGCCGCCGCGATCCGATCACGATCGGCCAGCAAGCCGCCAGATAACGCGGGGTCGGGTGTGCGAATTTCAGATTTCGCCGCCAACGATTTCCCACTTCCCAAACCGATGACGGCGAAATCTGAAATTCGCACACCCGACCCCTCAGCGAAAGCCCCCGCATGAGCCTGTTGTCCCTGAGCCTCGACGCTGTCGAGCGCGGTCTGATCCCTGACGGTTTCACACGCTCCGCCATTCGACGACTGTGCGAGCAACGCTTGCGAGACTCGGATCGCGGCAACGACATCGCCAACGAACGGGCGCTGCAAGCGTTCGTCGCGTCGATGGTCGCCGGGCCGGTCGCTCCCGTCCCGGACAAAGCCAACGAACAGCACTACGAGTTGCCGCCAGAGTTCTTCGCGGCCGTCTTGGGGCCGCGCCGAAAATACAGCAGTTGCTTCTTCCCGGATGAGTCCTCTTTGCTGGCCGACGCCGAGGATTCCGCGCTGGCGATCACCTGCGAGCGGGCACAACTGGCCGACGGCCAAGACATCTTGGAACTCGGCTGCGGCTGGGGTTCGCTGTCGCTGTGGATGGCCGAGCGATATCCGCGCAGCCGCGTCACCGCCGTATCGAACTCCGCGCCGCAACGGCGATTCATCGAGGCGGAGGCGGCTACTCGCGGGTTGACGAATCTGCGGATCATCACGGCGGACATGAATGACTTCGACGTGGGGCAGGTTTCCAACCTGCCCGGCCAGCCAACACGAAACGCGGCCGGGCAGATTGAAAACCTGCCCCACTTCGATCGCGTCATCTCTGTCGAAATGTTCGAGCACATGCGGAATTACGCGAAGCTGCTGGAACGGATCTCCGGCTGGCTGCGGCCGGATGGCAAGCTCTTCATCCACATCTTCTGTCATCGTCGCTTCGCGTATCCGTTCGAGACGGACGGAGACGCGAATTGGATGGGCCGCTATTTCTTCACCGGCGGCATCATGCCCAGCGAGCATCTGCTGCGGCGATTCGACCAACACTTGAAGGTCACGCAGCAATGGCGCTGGAACGGCCAGCACTATCAACGCACCTCGGAAGCGTGGCTCAAGAATCTCGACGCGCGGCACCGCGAGGTCATGCCGATTCTCGAATCGTGCTACGGCCGCGCGGAGGCTCGTCGCTGGTTCCATCGCTGGCGAATGTTCTTCCTCGCCGTCGCCGAGTTGTTCGGCTACGCCAACGGCGAGGAATGGTTCGTCACACATGCGCTGCTTGAGCGGCACGGCGCTAGCCGCCGGTGAGGATGGGTGAACCGTGCGATTCACCGGCGGCTAGCGCCGTGCCGCTCAGGGTGCCGGTCACTTTCCAAGCTGATTGCGAATCCCTTCGACTCGTTCCAAATTGATCCCGTCAGGCTGCTGCTTGATCAGCCAGTCGGCATCCGCGCGGGCTTGGTCGAGCCGTTTCGTGAACGCGGAAATCTCGAACCGCATGGCACGATGCTCGGCGGAGGTCGGGTTGAGGGTGAGGATCGTGTCGCAGTAATGGAACATCGACTCGACGTCCCGATCGTCCGACGCGCGCCCCAGCAGGTTGCTCATCACACGGATCAGGATGTCGCGGGGCTTCGCGGTGACGAAGTGCTCGTCGCGGGCAACGATCGGCCGCTCGCTTTTGCGGAGACGCTCTTCGATCTCCTGCCGAGTCACCGTGCCGCCACCTTCAAAGACGTCGATGAACGCCGGGGATCCATCTCTCGGCTCATGCCGCACAACGAATTGACGGGGGACTCCGACGCCGACCAGATTCAAACCGACTCGTCGGCCGAATTCGATATAGAGGATCGACAGCGAGATTGGCATTCCCTCGCGGTCGTCGATGACCTCGTTGAGATGACTGTTCGCCTTCGCGGAGTAGTTCGTCCGTCCGCCGTGGAAGCCGAGTTCCTCGAAGAAGAATTTCTTGAGCGCGGCCAACTTGGCAGCATCATCGGCATCGGCAGGGAATGATTTCTTCAACTCGGCGGCGAGGTCGTCGATCTCCTGGCAATAGTCGGCGACGTCCAGCTCTTCGTGGTCGATCGCGGCGATCCATAACGCGGCGGCGAGCAGGTCGATCTTGTCGTCCTCTCTGTCGTCGACCAGCTTGCGCAACTCGGCCTGCACCTTTTTGACATGTACGTCGGTCGCGAGCTGCCGCAGTCGCTCGGCCTGTTGTTCGAGTTCCTTCGCCTTCTCGCGCAGAACCACTCCGGCCGCCGCTCCATCGGGCGTGAGTTGTTCGAGCACCTTCATCGGCGCGGCTTGCTTCGCCGAGATGTCCTTGATGAGGTCGCCGATCCGCTGGGCCGTCTCGGCCGACGTTTTTGTGCCGCTTTCGGACACGATGCGGAAGCCACGAAACTCCGCTTCGGTATGCCGAAACTTCGCGAGACCGATTTGTCCGCCGCGCAGTTCGTCGTCCGTCGATTCGATGATCTGCGTGCCGTTCACGAAGCAGACGATCCGCTCTTTCTCGACGCGAACTTTGATTTCGTTCCAATCGTTGGGCTTGTACGCCTCGCTGCGGGTCTCTTTCAGAACTTGCCACTGAAACACATCCGGCCCGTCAAAGCGGCTGAGCCGGAAGCCGCCGTTGCTGGGATAGAACCCGTAATGCTTGTCGTTGCCATCCGCGTGAAAGACGAGTCCCGCCGCGCCGTCCTCCGGCGTGAATTTCACGTTGACAGAGACCTCGAACGGTTTGTCGGGAACCGCTTGCTTCGACAGACACAACGAGCGGCCTCCGAAGCCTTGTCCTAAGCCTTCGACGGCGATGCGTCCCTCGCGTCGTCGCCAGCGTGCTCCGAACAGCGTCGTCCAATCGCGCGGGTTGAGTTGCCCGATCGTCAGCCAGCGTGACATGGGAATCGGGTTCGGTTTCTCCAACAACGGCTTCAGCGAATTCACTGAGATCGCGAAGCCGAGATTGTTCGTCACCAGCGACTTGAGCGTGATGATGCCGAGCACTCGGCCATCGCGATCCACGAGCGGTCCGCCGCTGTTCCCCGCCTCGATGGGCATCGCCAGTTGCAGCATCGGCCGCCCTTCAATTTCGCGCTGGCCGCTGATGACTCCCTCGACCACGCTGTGCTTCAACCCACGCGGGTTGCCGACCGCGACGACGGATTGACCGTCTTTCGCCTTCGTCGCATCACCCAGATCGAGCGGCTTCAAACCTTTCTGGTCGATCTTCACGATCGCCAGATCAAGTTGCCGATCCGAAGCCCGCACCTCAATGACCTCGCGCTTCGTCCCGTCCGCGAACTGCACCGAGATCGGGCGTCCCTCGCCAATGACGTGATAGTTCGTCGCGATCAGCCCGTCTTCAGAAACGATGAAGCCGGTGCCGAGTCCTTCTTGCTTGCCGTCTCGGCCAGAGAACGTGATGACCACGATCGACGGCTTGAGTTCGGCCACAAGATCCGCCGTTGATCGGCTCGGCGGTGTTTCATCGGCCTGCACAACCAACGCGACTGCTAGAACGGCGAACGCCATTGGGACTCGCATGAAACCGCCTTTCTTGGCGAGCGCTATTGGCCTCGCAGCACCTGCTCGACACGTCCAGTCGCCGCATCCACCGTCACGATCAGATCACCCCCGCGCCGAGAAATATAATCGCGGGGTCCATAATGAACTCGCCACCAAGTTGCTGGCAGCGACGCTTCCGCCGAGATCGTGATCATCGAAGTCGCCGGGTCCACGCCTTGAGCAACCGCCGCTCGGTTGGCCAACTGCAACGCATGAGCAACCGTCATGGCCACGTTGTCTTGCTGAATTTCTTCCAGCGTTTCAGTCGACATGATCAAGCCTCCGAGTCCGTTCTTTCCAAAAGTCTTTGAGTCTCGCCGATGGCGATCACATCGCCTGAACGAAGAATGCGATAGATCATCCGGCGAGAAATGACGTACTCCCCTTCGTATTCGGGATGCGACAGGTCCGGGTCATCGCGAACCGCTCGAATGTCTGTCAAGCTGGGCTCTTGCTGAAACACGACCCCGGAATTCGGATGGGTGTGAAACGTGGCGACAATCGGCATGTTGCCGCATCGTCCGCCCTGATGAGCCGGCACCAGGATTTGGTTTTGCAACCCACGGGGCCAGCCAATCACAAAGAGCGAGCCATCGTCTCGCTGAACGACGAACCCTCCTTCTTCGTGAGCCTGGGGCGAGTCCGGCTGCGATTGTCTCCATGCGTCGGCCAGCGAGCTGCGGATGGCATCGTGTTCCAAGATCATTGCGTCGTCTCGCCGTTGGCCGACTCATCACTTCGCAGCCACTTTGTAAACCCGCACGGCGTTGTCGTGGAACAACTTCTTCTGCCAATCGAGCGGCATGTGTTTCACGATTGCCTTGAACGCGGAAATCCAATCGGCCAGCGGAGCGGTGAGCGTGCAGACTGGCCAGTCGCCGCCGAAGAAGCAGCGGTCGATGCCGAAGGTTTCCAGGCAGAAGCTGATGTTCGGCTCCAGATCGCTCGTCTTCCAGGCATCGGGCTTCGCGGTGACGATGATGCCGGAGATCTTGCAGAACGTGTTCGGCCGAGCGGCCGCGGCTGTCATCCCCTTCATCCACGCTGCGCGCAGGGCTTTGTCTTCTGAGTGGACCGGCATGTTGCCGCAATGATCGACGACCAGCGTCGTCTTGGGACACAACTCGCCGAGCTTTGCGCCGTCGCCGATCTCCTCCGGTCTCATGCACAGATCAAAACTCTTGCCCATATCGCCGAGCCGTTTGACGTTTTCGACGAATGTCTTTTCGAGGCACATCCCCTTCGGCCGATCGGGATCGTGCAGCACCGTCCGCACGCCGTTGATCCGCGCGTTCGTCGCGAACGGTTGCATGTACTTCGCGAACTCGGCCGACTGCGGTGAGCCGCCGATGATCGCGCCGCACATCGGGTTGTCCTTCTTGCCGCATAGGTCGAGCACATACTCGGCCTCGGCCGTCTGTTGCTTCGGATCGACGTTGACCTCCATGTAAACCGTCTTCACGACTTTGTGCGTGCCGATCAGCTTGAGGTAGTCCGACATCAAAAAGCTGCGGTTGATCTTTTGAACTTCGTCACCCTTCAGCCACGGCAGTTTGAACTTGGTCAAATCCCACAGATGCTGATGCGTGTCGCAAATCGCCAAGTCATTCTGATTCACGGTGCCCTCTTTCTTCGGTGCCGCCTGCAAGAGCTGCGTCTGTTTCTTTTTCTGTTCTTGAGCCGGCAGTGGCATGGCTGAGCCGACGCAAACACTCGCGGCGGCGACTCCAGCGGCGGACAAGAAATCTCTGCGATTGGTGGTTTCGGACATGGCAATCTCCTGCGGTGAGTGGGTCTCGATTGGGTGGCCAATGTAGTCCGGTCACTCTGTGGCCGGAATGTTCGAGTCACGGAGTGACTCGTCTACTTCATCAACGTGTCTCTTGAGTCGCTGCATCACACTTTCGGCTCCCACCCTTTGCGGTACTCGCGGCCCCAGAGCTTCATCGCCTCGGCATCGTTGACGATTTTCTTCGTCTGCGGATCGAGGTGCAGCGTGTGGCCGGTGCGATAGGCGATGTTGGCGACATGGCACAACAGCGTGCTCGCCTGGCCGATGGCGATCTCCGAGTTCGGCGTCTTGCCGGTGCGGATCGCGTCCAGAAAGTTGCCCATGTGAATCACGTCGCCGTTGCCGACGTCGTTCGTCTTCTTCTCCACCTCTTTGCCTTGCAGGTCGAGGATGCGCATGCCCGGTTCCAGTTGCAGCGTTCCCTCGCTGCCGTAGAAAGTGACGAACGGCAGATTCTCGCCGCGACGAGGATGACAACTGCTGACGTCCCACGAGATCGCCTTGTCGCCGAAGTGAAACATGGCGACGCCGGTATCGGGCGTCTCTTGATCGTCATCGTGTGCGTAGCGTCCGCCGACGAACGAGACCGTTGATGGGCAATCGACTCCCAAACCCCAGCGCGCGACATCCAGGCCGTGGATGCCGTTGTTGGCCATCTCACCGCCGCCCCAATGCCAATGCCAATGCCAGTTGTACGGAATCAAGTTCGACTTATACGGCCGATCGGGAGCCGGGCCTTGCCACAGGTCGTAGTCGAGATGCGCGGGTGGAGCCTGCACGAGTCCTTTGCCAATCGGGCCGCGAGCGCCGTTGTAAACGCAGCGAGCCATCATCACTTTGCCGATCGCGCCGGACTTGAGCTTCTCGATCGCCTCTTGCACGACCGGCCAACTGCGGCGCTGGTTCCCCATCTGCACGACGCGCTTATTCTTGCGAGCCGCTGCGACAATCATCTCTCCCTCGGCCGCATTGTGGCTGCCGGGCTTCTCGACGTAGACGTGTTTGCCGGCCGAGCACGCCAGAATCGCCGCCGGTGCGTGCCAGTGATTGCAGGTCGCGATGAAGACCGCATCGAGCGTCGGATCTTCCAGCATCTTGCGGAAGTCGTGTACCCCCTGCGGAGTCCGACCGCTCTTGTCGGTGACGATCTTCTGGCCTCGTTCGAGCCGGTTCGCATCGACCTCGCAAAGATACGCGATCTCGACGTTCTTGTCGGTCGCCATCTTGAGCAGCGCATCGACATGTCCGAGTCCGCGGCTCAAGCCCATCACACCGACGTTGAGCTTTCGCGTTTCCGCATCATCCGCCGAGAGCTTTGTTACACCCGATGCCCACAGTCCCGCGCCGAGAGCGGCACTCACCTGCAAGAAATCACGACGATCGAACGACGAAGTCTGCGGATTCGGCGAGTGGGTCATGGCGAGAGACTCCTCATGGCGGGATGGGCGCGGCGCGTCACGTCGATGCGCGAGGCGAGCAAGCTATCGCAAGCGAACGTACCTCGCGAGCGTCCAACCTCTGTCTGAGGTGAGCGGTGTGGCTAACACGCTCAGTCCACTGAGTAAGACTGAAGGTCAATGATCCGTAATACCTTTTGAATTCTTGGCTCAGCTCCAGGTTTCCATCCGTGATACTCGTGACGGATTTCTTCCACGGCCGCCAGTCGGGCCTGTGGCGTTTGCGTTCGCCAATAGGCGACGTCTCTGGGTTTTTCGCCGATGCGGCTGATCGTCAGGACTGGCTGAATCTTTCGGCGGCGCTGCATGGCATTCTCAAAGGACGTTTGCGGCGTGACTATCGACAAGAACTTGGCTCCCGGTCTTGGCGAAGCCACTGCGGAGGTATGCCAACGCCAGCGGTTTGTCAGTATCTCCAGGTTGCTTCCAAGCGGACGAAGTAATTGCACCGACTTGTTTGCCGTCTGGAGCCGGCTTATCGAGGACCGGTGTGCCGGGAGCTGGCAGCGGCCCCGATGAAAGTTCGACGCGGCACAACTGGCGGTTGACGTGTCCCATCGCGTCGATGCGGGCGATTGGTTCTTGGCCGAGATAGCAGCCCTTTGTGAACGAGATCGCCAGCGCGGTCCGGCCGACTTCTTGAGCGAGGTTGTCCTCGGTGATGTCGAGGCCGTAGAGCGGAAACCCGGCGGCGATTCGTGACGAGTGGAATTCGTCTTCAGTCGCCCGTTGCGCGCCGGCTTGTGTCAGCGTGCGTTGGACCTCGTCGCGCTGAGCGGTCGGGATCGACAGCAGCCATGTTGGCGCGTCGAGCCAATCGACTCGGCGAATGGCTCGCAGCGGCAACGTCGCGGTTCCGTTCGCGAGATGTCCGTAACGCGGCACTGCGGCGACGATCAGGCCGAGCCGTTCGAGCAACTCGGTCGATTGCGGGCCGGCGAGCAACAACTCCGCGAACTCGGACGAGCGATCAGCAAAGCGGACGTCTTCGGTGATGACGTAGCGGTCGAAGTGCGGCAGCAATGCCGCAGCCGAACCGGCGACGGATTCCAGCCACAACGAGTCCCGTTCGGCGAACACAAAGATGTGGCCAAGGACTTTGCCGTTCACGTTGGTGACGAACGCCTCGCAGCCTTGGACGGGTTGCAGCTTCTTGATGTCGTTGGTGCAGAAGCTGTGCAGGAACTTCACGCGGTCGCGGCCGGTGATTTCGATCTGCGTGCGCGTGCTGACGTCGAACAGGCGGGCATCCATCATTTAGCCTTTGATGACGCCGATTGGTTTCATCCGAGCGACCTTCTTGGACAGGCCGGCTTGATGGACCACATCGACGACGAGATTCACGTCCTTGTAGGCGTCGGGCTGCTCTTCAGCGAGTCCCTTCCAGCCTTGTGAGCGAGCGACGACTCCGCGCGCGAGCAATTCCTTGTCGATCCGCCGGCCTTGTGCGAGCGCGACGGCTTTGGTGCGGCTGAGGACTCGGCCGGCTCCGTGGCAGGTGGTGCCGAAGGTTTGATCCATGCTCCCCTGTTGGCCGACGAGCACCCAGCTCGCACGGCCCATGTCACCGGGGATGAGGACTGGTTGGCCGACGGCTCGATATTGCTGTGGGACTTCGGAATGACCTGGCGGGAACGCTCGCGTGGCCCCTTTGCGATGCACCCAGACTTTGCGCTGCTCATCGTCGATCGAGTGTTCCTCGAACTTCGCGATGTTGTGCGCGACGTCGTACATCAAGCTCATCCCCAGTTCTTGCCACGGGCGGCCGAAGACCGACTCGAAGACTTCGCGCGCCTGCCACATCAGCAATTGGCGGTTGCACCAAGCGTAGTTGGCGGCGGCGCGCATCGCACCGAGATAGTGCCGGCCTTCATTGCTGAGCGCGGGAGCACACGCGAGTTGCCGATCTGGAAGCACGATGCCGTACTTTTCCGGCACGCCGCGCAGGTGCATGAGTGCGTCGTCGCAGACTTGATAGCCGAGGCCACGCGAGCCGGAGTGAATCATCACGCAGACTTGGTCCTGTGACAGGCCGAGCACGGCGGCCGCGTCGGCGTCGTGGATCGACTCGACGATTTGCACCTCCATGAAGTGATTGCCGGAACCGAGCGTGCCGCATTGACTGGCTCCGCGCTGGATGGCTCGGTCGCTGACGTTGCCGGGGGCGGCACCGTCGAGCCGGCCGCGTGCTTCGGTATTCTCGATGTCTTCTTCCGTCGCCAAGCCACGGCGTTTGAGGTAGTCGACTCCTTCAGCCATCAACTCGCGCAGCTCGACCATGTCGAAATGATACTTGCCCTTGCGACCGACTCCCGTGGGGACGTTTTTGAAAAGCTCGTCGATCAAGCGGGTCAGATGCGGTTGGACTTCTTGATGTGTCAGATTGGTGCGAACCAACCGCACGCCGCAGTTGATGTCGTAGCCGACTCCGCCGGGAGAGATGACGCCTCCTTGATCGGGATCGGTCGCGCAGACGCCGCCGATCGTGAAGCCGTAGCCCCAATGAATATCGGGCATCGCGAAACTGGCAATCTGGATGCCGGGCAGAGTGGCGACGTTGGCGACCTGTTCGGGAGCCTGATCGTGGCGGACTTGTTCGATCAATTCGTCGCTGGCGTAGATCAAGCCATCGACGCGCATGCCGGGCTTGTACGACCGGGGGATCTTCCAGCAGCAGTCGTTCAGCCGAATCAGCGGACCATCGAAACCGGGCTTGGACATGGTCAAGGAACGTATCGAGGTGCGTGAGGTTTTCCAAGATGCCAGGAACGAATGGGGAGAGCGCACAATCGAAGCAAGTCACAGTTTGATGACTTGAATTCAGATTGAGCCGTCGAAATTGAGTCACAAAACTGGTGGGGCAGACTGTCTCGAACGTTGGAACTCCTCCGGGCCGGAGGTGAGGGGATCATGTTGTCGGGTACCAGCACTGGTTTGCAGCGGAACTTTCACGCGATCACGACCAATACGTCGATCCTGGCGGATCCGTCGCGGTTCGTGAGGCGCTACGGCACGGCAATTCGCGCTTACCTGCAAGCACTGATCTCCAACGAGCATGACGCCGACGAGGTCGAGCAGGATCTGCTCCTGCAAGTGGTTGAGCGGGGCTTTCCCGATGGCATGGGACGTCGCGGCCGATTTCGGTACTACTTGATGACGGTCGTGCGAAACGCCGCACTGGGCTACTTCCGCAAGAAGTCCCGTCGGCCGGTCAGTGTGGCCGACCTCTCCTCGATCCCGGCGGCCGTGATTGCGGATCGAGCGTGGGATCGCTCGTGGCGCGAGTGCGTGATGAAGGGAGCCTGGCTCGCGCTGCGCAAGCACGAGCAATCCAACGCCGGCAATCTGTTTCACACGGTGCTGCGGACGTCGGTCAAACATGGCGAGGAAGATTCTTCGATGCTGGCTGTCCGCGTCTCCAGCGCGACGGGACAAGAGCTGACCGCCGAGGCATTTCGCAAACAGCTCAGCCGTGCTCGGCGGAAATTTGGCGAACTGTTGGTCAACGAAGTCGCACGCACGATGAGTGTCGTCACGCCGGACACGCTGGAAGAGGAACTCGCCAGCCTGGACCTTTTGAAGTACGTGCGCTGGCAGACGTGAGACCCCGGTTGTGAACATCACCGTTGCGTATTCGCGCGGTGGTCAGAGCGGCTTGTCCTTCGGGTGGGACAAGCCGCTCGTTTTTTCGGTAACGTATGCGACAGGCGAGCGGGCAGTGTCAGCCCCGCTCGCCAGTTCACCCACCAACGGAGTCCCTCAAATGCCCAAAACGATTCTGGGGATCGGAGCCCATTACGACGACTGCGTGTTCGGGATCAGCGGCACGCTGCTCAAGGCGGTGCGAAAAAATCACCGGGTCGTGATTCTCAGCCTGATCGGCGATTACTCCAACTGGAAGCCAGCGGCCGGGCGACACAAAGAGATCGTTGCCGGAACGATCAAGCTCGGCCAAGAGTACGGCGTCGAGATGAAGTTTCTCGACTTCACCGGCATGCGGTTTGACGTGAACCAGGCCACGAAGACCGCCGTCGCGGAAGCGATCACCGAGATTCAACCAGATGTCGCATTCATGCTCTGGCCGCACGACAGTCATCCGGATCACGAAGTCGCATCGGCCTTGAGCAAGACCGCGCTGGGGCACGGCGACCGGCTGCTTGACGGAGCACCGGCCCAACGGTTTCGCGGGACCGGCCGCATCTTTCAGTTTGACAACGGACCGCGACACACGATCGGCTTTGAGCCCAACACGTTCGTGGACGTCACCGACGAATGGCCCCAGGCGATTGCCTGGCTCGGCAAGCTGATGGCGCTGGTGCAGAACCAGCCGTTCGATCCGGCCAAACCCGACGGGGCGATGCGCACGAAGGAGAGTATTTCCGCCTATCGCGGTGCGACCTGCGGAGTCCGTTACGCGGAAGCCTTTCGCTCGGCCAACGCTTATCCGCAGGAGATTCTTTGAACAATCGCGGGGCAGTCTGTCCGATGATTCGACTGCGGGATCGGATGCCGCTCCCACCAAATTGACTTTGCGGATGGGTGGGAGTCTAATCCGGCCCTGCATTTCCCGGCGAAAGATCGTCAGAGAGGGCACGAATCAGGAACGCGACGCTGGAACGTCCCACTGCTTGGTGGGCTCCCGAGCCAGTTTGCTCGCGACGCTGGGATCAACTCAAACTTTGCGGAGGTTTTTCAATGAAGGGCTTGATTCAAGGGATGGTTGTGGCTGGCGTCGTAGCTGGTCTGGTGATTGGTTTCAGCGCAAGCGTTGAAGCTCGTCCCAACTACAAGAAGGCGTTCGACACGACCTACGAGAAGGTCGCCAAGGACAACAAGACCAACTGCAACGTCTGCCACAAAGAAGGAACTGACGACAAGAAGATGCGCAACAACTACGGTGAAGCGCTCGCCAAGAACATCGCCAAGATGGAAAAGGACGAGGCCAAGATTAAGGATGCCTTCACCAAAACCGAAAAAGAGAAGAGCGCGGTGAAGGACAAGACCTTCGGCGACCTGCTCAAGGACGGCAAGTTGCCCGCCAGCAAGTAACTCTTGTTGAGCAATTCGGAATGCTTCGGAAGACCACCTACGGGTGGTCTTCTTTTTTAGAGGAAACGCGATGCGGCTGCTGCTGATCCGCCACGCTCGCGCCGCTGCGAGCCACCATCTGCCGGATGCTGAACGACCGCTGACCGACGAGGGGCGTCGCGAGTTTGCAGCGGTGGCTCGGTCAATCGTCCTGCGCGGCGGGACTCCCAGTGCCATCCTTCACAGTCCCGCTCGACGCACGACCGAGACGGCGGAGATTCTGGCAACGGCCGCGGCATTGCCGGCTCACGCGCAAGGCATCGCAACGTGGCTCGCGCTTGGCAGCGGTTGCCAAGAGATTCTGCCGCGACTGGCCGACCTGTCGGCCGAGGTGACGGCGCTCGTCGGCCACGAACCCATCATGAGTTCGTTGACGTCGCTATTGCTCGACGGCGGCAGATCGAACTTCTCGCCGGGAACCAGCGCGTGCGTGGAGTTCGACGGCATCATCGCCCCCGGCCAAGGCCGCTTGTTGTGGATGCTGGAACCGCGATGAAACGAAACGTCGTCGGCAACGGATGACCTGCACGGTTACGAAAGACTCAGGCGAGCAGGGCGGCGGCAGCCCGGTGGGGTTGCTCGATGAGGCATCATCCAACGATCGAGACTGGGGCGAATCCTTCCGATAAAGCCTGACCTCCGACACGGCGTCACCGTTTTTCTGGCGATGTCCGCGTGAAGACGTGCCTCTCGGTCTGGCGGAATGCTATGCTTCTCGTGAAGCCAACATCTGCGGCGTTGGTTCCAGAAATGCTTGGGGTCTAGGAATTCTCTCGACAGGTGATTCGCCTTGGTGACGGTTGCGAATACCACTGACTTTCTCGGTCATCTCCAGCAGAGCAAGCTGCTCTCGGAGGAGCGGTTCGACTTGGCGTTGGACGTGGTGGCGGAACTCGGCGAGCTGGATGCGCTGACGGCGGCGAAGGCGCTGGTCAAGGCGGGGTTCCTGACTCGGTTGCACGCGACACGGTTACTCGAAGGGCGGACGCGCGGGTTCTTCATCAACCACTACCGCATTGAGGACATTCTCGGTTCGGGCGGAATGGGCTGGGTCTACATCGCTCGCGATCTGCGAACCGGCGCGGAAGTCGCGCTCAAGATGCTGTGCGAGCAGAATGAGAACGACGCCGGATTGCTGGCGCGGTTTCAGTTGGAAGCGGACGCGGGGCAGAGGCTGAATCATCACGCGATCATTCGCACACACGAGGTCGGCGAAGCGGTCGGCGTGTACGGCAACGTGCATTACATGGTGATGGATTTGGTACGGGGCATCGGCATCGACGAATTCGTGGCGATGGGCGGACCAATCGCGTGGCCGGTGGCGTGTCACATCGCGCAGCATATCGCGGCCGGGTTGCAGCACGCGCATCGGCTGGGACTGGTGCATCGTGATCTCAAGCCGGCCAATGTGCTCGTCGATGAGAAGGGCAACGCGCACATCTTGGACTTCGGCTTGTCGCTGGCCTCGCAGTCGGTGCTCGGCGACGAATACTCGCTGTCGATGATC
Organism: Planctomyces sp. SH-PL62; assembly: GCA_945893045.1. Taxonomy (GTDB): domain Bacteria; phylum Planctomycetota; class Planctomycetia; order Planctomycetales; family Planctomycetaceae; genus SXKJ01. The sequence continues at coordinate 30,757 of CAMDEA010000002.1, read as the reverse complement.
TTCGGTCAGGATTGTCTGGGTACGGCGGACTACATCGCTCCGGAGCAAGCCCGCGACAGCTTCCATGTGGATCGCCGAGCGGACCTCTACAGCCTGGGAGCGACGTTGTATTTCATGATCACGGGGCAAGTCTTGTTTCCCAACATGAAGTCGCGGTCGGCCAAGATCAACGCGCACTGGAACAAGCTCCCGCGGCCGATTCGGGAATTGGTTCCGGATGTTCCCGTGGAAGTCGCACTGATCATCGAACGCTTGCTGGCCAAGGATCCGGAGCAGCGTTATTCGACCGCTCGCGAGGTCGCACTGGTTTTGAAGCCGTTCGCGAAACCAAAACGAATCAGTTTTAACTTTCAGCAGATTCTGGATCGGCGAGCCGCGATTGCTCGGCAACGGGAGAAGTTGTACGACGAACGATCCAAACGCGCTGCGACCGCGAGCAGCTTGTCCGTCTGTTCGGTCGATTCCAAAGCGGTGCGGCCAACTCAGGCACAGATGGAAACGACGATCCGCAAAGACACACAGCTCAACCAGAGCAATCCCGGCTTGAAGCCGCCTCGGAAGAAAAACTCCTGAAGAGCACAGGCAAGCGGAGCGGCGTCAGCCCAAGGGCACTCACATTGGAATGTGCCTGCTACATTGACGCCAAAGTGAGTGCCCTTGGGCTGACGCCGCCCCGCTTGCCAAATTCTTTTATTCAAGGAATCGTGATGCGAGCGATGTTGGCCTGTCTGGGTGCGGTGGCTCTGTTGCTGGTGGCCGCTGCGTTCGCCCCTGAACCAACCTGCCGAGTGACTCTGCTGCTGTCCGACGCCGATTCGGGGAAGCCGATCGCGGGAGTCGTCCGTTTCACTCACGCCGCCGACGGCAAGCCCGTCGTGCTGACTCCGAAGAGCCTCGACTCGCGCGGTTGGGGCTTGCTGCAAAAGCAGCCGGGGATCGAGGATTGGTTTGTCGTCCCGCAATCTGTGACGGTCGATTTGCCGAAAGGAGCCGTCAACATTGAAGCGATCTCTGGCCTCGAAACAGAGACCGCCAAAGTCGAGTTGGATTTGAGCAACGGCCAACCGCGCGAAGTCACGATCCCGTTGAAACGATTCAGCCGGCGACGTGATCACGGCTGGCGTTCCGCCAACACGCATCTGCATTTGATGAAGATCACGCGTGAGGAGTCCGATCGCTATCTACGAGACTTCCCGGCGGCGGATGGGTTGGACGTGCTGTTCGTCTCGCACTTGAAACGGGCGGGGGCGGATCAGGACTACATCACGAATCAATATCCGACCGGGCGGCTCAAGTTCCTGGAGACGCGCGGCGTCCTGATCTCCAACGGCGAAGAGCATCGGCATAACTTCGGTGCGGGCGGCGAAGGCTACGGACACGTCATGCTGCTGGGACTGAAGGAACTCGTGCAGCCAGTCAGCATCGGAGCCGGTATCGCGAAAACTCCCCCCGATTCGCCTGCGATCGCGCTGGGTCTTGAGAACGCTCATCAGCAAGACGGCACGGCCATCTGGTGCCACAACGACTGGGGCTTTGAAGACATCCCCAATTGGTTGGCCGGTCGGTTGGATGCCCAGAACATTTTCGACGGAGGCAGCCACGGCGGTTATGCCGACAGTTTTTATCACTATTTGAATGCCGGGTTGAAAGTGCCGTTCTCGACCGGCACCGATTGGTTCATGGACGACTTCGCTCGCGTGTATGCCGAGGTTGAAGGGGATCTGACTCCCGAATCCTGGCTGGCCGCGCTGCGCGCCGGCCGCACCTTCATCACCAACGGCCCGCTGTTGGAATTGAAGGTCAACAACGCCCGGATTGGCGACACGCTCGACTTGTCGCAGTCCGGTGAAGTCACCGTTTCCACCAGCGCGATCGGCCGTAGTGACTTTGAAACGCTGGAGATCATTCAGAACGGACAAGTCATCGCCAGCGAAACGTCCCAGTCGGTCAACGGGCATTTCGCCGCGACGTTGCGCAAACCGATCAACATCACTGAACCGGGTTGGCTCGCGGTTCGCATTACGACAGCGAACAAAAACGAATATGGCCGCACGCTCTTCGGACACACCTCGGCCGTGTACGTTACGCTAAAAGGCCGCTCGATTCGCCGCGCCGCCGACGTCGCGTGGCTGCGGCACGCGGTCGAGACCGCTCGCGCCACCATCGTCGAGAAAGCTCAATTCGATACGGCCGAGCAGCGACAGAAGGTGCTAGGGCTGTACGATCAATCGCTCAAAGCTCTCGCCGAGTAGTTTCCAAACGACTCGATCCTGTTCTTTCTGAGGAGACACGCATCGTGACTGATCGAGAGACAAGTTCTGACGGAATTGATCCTGCCTTTTCACGTCGAGGATTTCTGGAAGCATCGACGGCGGTTGCCGGCGCAGTCGCTGTAGGACGTTGGCTGACGATGGATGCGGCCGCCGCTGAGGCATCGAACAAGGCCGCCCATCCGCTCGATCCATTAAGTGCTGCGGAGATCGAGCGGGCAGTCTCGCTGTTGCGAAGCGAGCGGAAACTCGGTGACGCTTGGCGATTCGTGGCGGTCACGTTGGCCGAGCCGAATCGGACTGCGATGGTGGCACATCGCGCGGGGCAAACCGTCGCGAGAAATGTGCTGGCCGTGTTGCTGGACACCGCGACGGGGCGCGGAGCCGAAGCGACAGTCGATCTTTCGGCCGGAAAGGTGACGCGGTTTGAATCGCTCGCGGCGGGGATTCAGCCGCCGATCATGATGGACGAGTTCGTCGAATGTGAAGCGGCCGTCAAACGCTCGCCGGAATTCCGCGCGGCATTGGCGAAGCGCGGCGTGAAAGACGTCGAACTCGTGATGGTCGAACCGTGGTCCGCAGGCATGTACGGCACCGAGGCTCCGGAAGACAAAGGGAAACGGTTATCGCGTGCGTTGTGCTTTGTCCGCACGGCACCGACCGACAACGGATACGCTCGTCCGCTGGAGGGAGTCGTCGCGGTCGTCGATCTGGCGAAGATGGAAGTCGCGCGCGTCGAGGACTACGGCGTTGTCCCGCTACCGCCAACAGCCGGCAATTGGGCTCGCGAATTCATCAAGCAGACGCGCATCGGACCGAAGCCGTTGGAAATCTCACAACCGAACGGGCCGAGCTTCACCGTCGAGGGCCACGAAGTCCGCTGGCAGAAGTGGCGCTTCCGAGTGGGTTTCACTCCGCGCGAAGGATTGGTCCTGCACACGATCAGCTATCAGGACGGCGACCGCGAGCGGCCGATCCTGCATCGAGCCAGCGTCTGTGAGATGGTCGTTCCGTACGGCGATCCCAGCGAAGGGAGCTATCGCAAGAACGCTTTCGACATCGGCGAGTACGGCATCGGCACAATGGCCAATTCGCTGCAACTCGGATGCGATTGTCTGGGCACGATCAAATACTTCGACGCCGATCTGACCGACAGCCGTGGCAAACCGGTGACGATCAAGAATGCGATCTGTCTGCATGAAGAAGATGTCGGCTTGCTCTGGAAGCACACCGATTGGCGGACGAATCAGAGTGAGACCCGGCGTTCGCGGCGGCTGGTCGTGTCGCTCATCGCGACGGTTGGCAATTACGAGTACGGCTTCTTCTGGCACTTCTATCAGGACGGCTCGATTCAGTGCGAAGTGAAGTTGACCGGGATCATGAACACGACCTCGCTCAAGCCCGGCGAGAAACCGCGCTTCGGCAACGAGATCGCTCCGCAGGTCAACGCGCCGTTTCATCAACACATCTTCGCCGCGCGGCTCGATGCGCGAGTCGATGGCGATGCGAACTCGGTTTACGAGGTCAACACGGTCTCGCTGCCGCGTGGCTCTGAGAATCCGCACGGCAACGCCTTCCGCGCTGAGGAGACGTTGCTCGCCAGCGAACTGGCCGCTCAGCGTTCCGTGAACGGCGGTTCGGCGCGGTTTTGGCGAATCGCGAACACTCAACAACGCAACCGACTCGGACGGCCTGTCACTTATCGTTTGATTCCGGGCGAGAACTGTCCGCCGTTCGTTCAACCCGACGCCGCTGTGATGAAACGCGCCGGCTTCACGGCTCATCATCTGTGGGTCACTCCGTATGAACCCGCCGAGCGATTCCCCACCGGCGATTATCCGAATCAGCATCCCACCGGAGATGGCCTGCCGCGCTGGACGGCCGCCAATCGCAACGTGACCGACACGCCGCTGGTTGTCTGGTACGTGTTCTCCCACAACCACGTCCCGCGCCCCGAAGACTGGCCTGTCATGCCGGTCTCGTCGATCGGCTTTATGCTCAAGCCCGATGGCTTCTTCGACCAAAATCCGGCGCTGGATTTGCCGGCAATCACCTGAGGAACAGGGAAAACTCAAGGTGGTTGAGAATCGCTCAGAACAGCCTTAGACTGCCGCCCCTTTCCGCCAGACGGAGGGGCAATTGGCGGAAATGTCTGGGCGAGTCGGCTGTTCTCGAAAGTGATCGATTCCATGAAGCATGTTCTCTCGGCGCTGGTCATGAACCAACCCGGAGTGTTGGCCCACATCTCCGGGATGCTGGCGTCGCGCGCGTTCAACATCGAAAGCCTCGCCGTCGGCGAAACCGAGAATCCGGAATACTCCCGCGTCACGTTCGTCGTCGAAGGGGACGAGCGCGTGCTGGATCAAGTCCGCAAGCAGCTCGAAAAGATCATCAACGTCGTCCGCGTGATCGACTTTTCCGACCAGAAGTACGTCGAACGCGACCTGATGCTAATGAAGGTCAACACGGGCAACGACCACCGTGCCGAGATCAAAGAACTGGTCGAGATTTTTCGCGGCCGAATCGTGGACGTCAGCCGGACGCACGTGATGGTCGAAATCTCCGGCCAGGAAGGCAAACTGGAAGCGTTCATCGAACTGATGCGGCCGTTCGGGATTCTGGAAATGGTCCGCACTGGCCGCATCGCCCTGCAACGCGATCATGAAGTGACTCCCAATGCGTAATCGCAGATTTGAAATCTCAAATCTGAAATTTGAAATCTTCCCACCACGAACCACTGACAACGGACCAACCAAGCCACCATGCCAGTCACCATCTACTACGACGCCGACGCCGATCTTTCGCTCCTCAAAAACAAGACCATCGCCATCCTGGGCTACGGCAGCCAAGGACACGCGCAGGCTCAGAACCTGCGCGACAGCGGCTGCAACGTGATCATTGGGCAACGTCCCGGCAGCGCGAACTATGACCTTGCCGTCAGCCACGGTTTCAAGCCGTTCTCTGTGGTCGATGCCGTCAAGCAAGCCGACCTCGTCAACATCCTGCTGCCCGACGAAGTGCAGGGAGACCTCTACAAGTCGGAGATTCGCCCGAATCTCAAGAAGGGCGCACTGCTGATGTGCTCGCACGGCTTCAACATTCACTTCGGGCAAGTGATCCCGCCTCCGGGACACGATGCCGCGCTCGTCGCACCGAAAGGCCCCGGTCATCTCGTCCGCAGCGAATACGAAAAAGGGGGCGGTGTCCCCAGCCTGATCGCGCTCCTGCCGGGCGCGTCTGAAGAATCCCGCAAGCTCGCGCTGGCCTATGCGAAAGGAATCGGCGGCACACGCGGCGGAGTCATCGAGACGACCTTCGCCGAAGAAACCGAAACCGATCTCTTCGGCGAGCAAGTCGTTCTCTGCGGTGGAGTCAGCGCGCTGGTGAAAGCCGCTTTCGAGACGCTCACCGAAGCCGGCTATCAGCCGGAGATGGCCTACTTCGAGTGCATGCACGAACTCAAGCTGATCGTCGATCTGTTCTATCAAGGTGGCTTGAACTACATGCGCTACAGCGTGTCCAACACCGCCGAGTACGGCGACTACACTCGCGGCCCGCGCATTGTCACCGAACAAACCAAGGCCGAGATGAAAAAGATCCTCCACGAAATCCAATCTGGCCAATTCGCGAGAGACTGGATTCTGGAAAACAAAGCCAACCAAGCCAGCTTCCAAGCGATCCGCAAACGCGAACGCAACCACCCGCTGGAAGTCGTCGGCAAACAACTCCGCCGCATGATGACCTGGATCAAAGCGAAAGAGCATTAAGCCGAGGCACGTCCTCGCCCCCGTAGCTCAATTGGATAGAGCGTCGGCCTCCGGAGCCGAAGGTTGGAGGTTCGAATCCTCCCGGGGGTATTCTGCGAAACCACGAGAACCCTCTGTGTTGCTCGTGGTTTTTTCGTTTTACAAGACACGGCGGACAAGGGTATCAGCAAAGTGAAATACTCGGTCTGTGTCCTGCCGTTGTCGAAGCGGAAGAGCGGCGAAGTGCGGTTGGTTTTTCCGCCCGACATCAGAAGACTGCTCCCGAGGTCGCAATGATCACGGGAAAAGTTGGGCAATCTCTTCAAGTTTGAGGGGCGCACTTCAATCAACTTTCGGAGGCTGATAAGGTTGGCTCAGTCTCGGTTCAGGAAATGCCGAAAAGGAAAGACCGTTGGAGGTCTTCGCAGCATGTTGGTTCGTTGGTTGACAGTTCTGATCGCTCTGGTGGCTCAAGGCATGAACTTGGCGTCGCCGGTGTGCTTTGTCCGTTGCGTCGGCGCGGATGGGTATGAGCGTGTGGAATTGACGGGCCAGGGTTGCCATGGCTGTGATTGCCAGACGCGAGCACACACACCGGAAGTGTGTGCCGTGGCCATGTGTGGGCTGCACCACGAAGACGAAGACCAAAACCAAGATGAGCATGACACTCCGGCGGGGTGGCAAGCTTATTGTGAGCACTGTTCTTGCCAGCACTCGCCGCTGGAGGCGGGGTCGCAGATGCGGGCGAAGCCCCTGACTTCGAGTGAGCGATCGCAGGTGTTCAATGTTGTGTCGCTGTCCGCGAAGCAGGATTTTGTTCTGGTCGTTCCCGCTTTGGAAAATGTGAGTCTTCGGCGATCGCTGTTGAGACCACCTGAGTCGCCGCATTTGGCGGTCATGGCGACCGTTGTCTTGCTTGTGTAAGCGCTGTTCCGCGTGACGCTTGTTCGCGGCTGTGTGCCGCGCGTCTGGTTGGCGTCGTTGCGTGAGGATTTTCGTTTTGCGCCGTCGAAGTTTGACGAGCGTGACCTCGTGCGGTTCTTTTGCGGGACGGATCATGTCCACTTCTTCCTCTCACCCCGTTTCGGCTCCGGCCGAGCCTGCGGGTCGGGAGCAACCATCTCCGGAACAGCCAAACTGGTTCCGAGCGGTCATTGGCTCGGTGCCGATGCTGTTGACGTTCGCACTGCTGGCGGGAGTCGCCTATTGGGGACATCGCACCGAGTGGAAGTTCTCGACGGCGCATCTCGACGGAACGCAGACTGAAAAGCCGGAGGTCTTGTTGACGACTGAAACCGGCATGTTGTCGCCGGGCAAGTGGTGCGAACTGCACGGTATCGCTGCGTGTCCGCTGTGTGATCGGTCACTCGCGCAGGTACTGAAGCCATTGGAACCGGCGTCGGCTGACGAGATGGAGCGAGTCCAGAAGGCATTCGCGGCGCGCGAGCGTGCGGCGAACGATCCGCAATGTTTCGCAAACGGCAGCCGCGTGCGTGTGGCGTCGAAAGAGGCTGCGGAGAAATTGGGGATTGATGTCGCGCCGGTTTGGGAAGCGGCGATGACCGAGTCGATCTCGGCGAGCGGTGAGGTCAGCTTTGATGCGACGCGCGTCGCTCGGCTGGCGGCGCGAGTGCCGGGGACCGCGTGGCGAGTGACGAAGCAAATTGGCGATACCGTCAAGGCGGGCGAGCTGCTGGCGATCATCGACGCGGCGGAGGTGGGAAAAGCGAAGACCGAGTTTCTGCAGGGCATCGTCCAGTTGCGGCTCAAGACGCAGGCATTTGCCAATCTGAAGAATGCGCCGGTGCCGGAACGTCAGAAGAAAGAAGTCGAGGCCGCTCGCCGCGATGCCGAAGTCCGGCTGCTCAGTGCCGAGCAGGCGCTCGTGAATCTCGGCCTGTCGGTCAAGGCGGCGGAGTTTGGCAAGCTGGACGTGGACGATATCGCGAAGCAACTGCAACGGCTGGGGTTGGCTCGCGAACTGTCGCAGACCGATGCCGATCTGCCGGGGACGTTGCTGCCGTTGCGATCGCCGCTCGACGGCGTGGTGATGCAGGTCGATGTCATCGCCGGTGAGGTGGTTGATCCGGCGGATGTGTTGTTCGTCGTCGCGGACCCGCGTCAAATGTCAGTCCATTTGAACGTCCTGGCGACGGACACGAGTTGGGTCCAAGTCGGCCAAGCGGTGCGGTTCCGGCCGGACGGCGTCAAAGCAGAGTTCAGCGGCCAAGTGGCTTGGATTGGCACATCCGCGGACGAAACGACGCGCACGATTCCGGTGCGAGTGGTCATGCCGAACTCCGACGGCAAGTTGCGAGCCTCCGCCTTGGGCGTCGGCCGCATCGTGCTGCGTGAAGAACCGCACGCGATCACTGTCCCAAACGAAGCCGTGCAAACCGTGGGACGCTGCCAAGTCGTGTTCGTCCGGGACAAAGACTTTTTGAAGCCAGATGGGACGAAAGCTTTTCATGCGCGGATGGTTCGCACCGGCGCGAAGGACGGCACGAATACCGAGGTCATCGTCGGTGTTGCTCAGGGCGAAGTCGTCGCGACGAAAGGCAGCCCGCTGCTGGCCGGAGAAATCCAACGTCATCAATCGGAGATGGCCGGCCAGCGATCATCCATCTCCAATAACCAAGAGACAAAGAAGACAACTCCATAAGCATTCCTTTGCTCCCATTCCTCTGCCATTCAGTTTGGTTGGCAGAGGAATGGAAGATGATCTGAGAAGAGTGAGGCTCTGCATGGTGACTCAATTGGATTCTCGAAATCGGGATGCCGCGACTTCTCTGCCAAGGCGGTCGTTGGCTGGTCGGCTGATGGGATGGGTGGGACAGACCATTCCCGGTGTGATCGCTTTGGTGGCGGTCGGCGGGTTGGTGTTCGCGGGGCAGAAGACTCACTGGCGAATCCCGAAGTTTTCGGAACTGCGCGGACAGATCGAAGTCGAGAAGGACGATTGGTGCGAAGAGCACGTCGTCCCTGAGTCGGTCTGCGTCGAGTGCCAGAAGGACTTGCTGTCTCCGGCCAAAGAACGGGGCTGGTGCAAGACTCATGGCGTGCATGAGTGCCCCGTCTGCAATCCGGCGATCGCGCAGATTCCGAATGCCGCTGAGGTCGCGGCCGCCGAGAAGCGGCACTCGCAAGATGCCTTGAACTTCGCGCCGCGTCCCGAAAACAACAGCAAGTGCAAGTTGCAGCAACGGCGAATTCAGTTCGCATCGACGGAGATCATCGAGCGACTGGGGATCGCGGTCACACCGGCGAAGCACGCTCCGATTTCCGAATCGGTCATGGCCAGCGGCGAGATCGGCTTCGATCCGACTCGCGCGGCGCGGCTGTCATCGCGCGTCGCCGGGACATTGTTCCGCGTGGAAAAACAGATCGGCGACAAAGTGAAACGGGGCGAGATACTGGCCCTCGTGGATGCCACGGATGTCGGCAAGGCCAAAGCCGAGCTACAGCAGTCGATCGTGAATCTCGACTTGAAGACGCAGACGTTCGCCAATCTCAAAGGTGCCACAGGAGTGGTGGCGGGCAAGTCGGTGCAGGAAGCCGAGTCGTCCGTCGCGGAGGCTCAAGTGCGAATGCTCGCCGCGCGGCAGACGCTGGTGAATCTTGGCCTGCCGCTGCCGAAGGTCGATGACATCAGCGCGGAACCGGAAGAGCTCACGCGGCATCTGCAATTTCTCGGACTGCCCGACGAGTTGGCGGCGGAGGTCGCGAAGAGTTCGTCCTCCAGCAATTTGCTCCCGGTGCGAGCGCCGTTTGACGGCGAAGTCACCGAACGGAGCGGCGTGCCGGGCGAAGTGGTCGCTCCGAACAAAGTGCTGTTCGTCGTCGCCGACACGCGCACGATGTGGCTGACGCTCAACGTGCGGATCGAAGATGCCGAACGCATTCAGCCCGGCCAGCGAGTGGAGTTCACTCACGACGGACACCACGGCCACGGTGATACGGACGCGGGAACCGTCACCTGGGTCAGCCCGGAGGTCGATCACGCGACGCGCATGGTGCCGATCCGAGTCAAGCTGCCGAACAACGACGAACGACATCACGCGCACACGTTTGGCACCGCTCGCATTGTGCTGCGTGAGGAACCGCGCGCGATTGTTGTTCCCGCCAGTGCCGTCCATTGGGAAGGGGACTGCTATGTCGTCTTCGTCCGCGACCGGAACTTCGAAACGTCGCAGCACAAAGTTTTCCATGTCCGCAAAATTCGTCCCGGAGCCACCGATTTGGTGTCGGCGACTCCACAAACGGAAATCGCCGCCGGCTTGTTGCCGGGCGAACTGGTGGCCTCCACGAACAGCGGCATCCTGAGGTCAGAGTTGTTGAAAAACAGCCTGGGCGCGGGCTGAGCAGACCACAACCACTAACAGCCCGGTCGGGCTGTCCGACAAAAGGAGGTCAGGTTTCCCAACCTGACACGAGCGTTCCCAAAGTTTGCCTGTTTGAAATCGAAAACCCTGAGTCAGCCTAGAAAGGCTGACCTACGACACGCAGAGCGTGCCGGCCAGATTCAAGAAAGGAATTGTCATGCAACTGAATTCACTCTTCACCCGATCCGTGTTGGCGACAGCGTTCGCGATGAGCCTCCCCACGTTCGCAATAGCTCAAGCCCGCAATGCCGTTCCGGCAACGGCTGTGGCAAGCAAGGCTCAAGCGGTCATCGACCAGGCGGGCAAAGATGGCAAGTACACGTTTCTATTGTTCTACAAGACGACCGACGCGGCCTCGAATGCGATGTCTGCGACGTTGAAAGAAGCCTTGGCCGAAAAGTCTGCGAAGGCGGTCGTGGCCCACGTCCAAGTCGGCGACCCCTCCGAGCAAGCGTTGGTCGCGAAGTACGACGTGAGCCGTGCTCCGATGCCGATGACGATCGCGCTCGCGCCGAACGGGGCGATGACCGGCATGTTTGCGCAGAAGGTCACGGCCGAGAAACTCGGCGAAGCGTTCGTCACGCCGACGATGATGTTCGCGATGAAGAACCTGCAAGAGAACAAGCTGGTGCTCGTCACCGTGCAAGGCTCGGCGAAAGCTCCGGCTCCGGTCGCGATCAAGGATTTTCAAAGCGATCCGCACTTCAAGGACCGCATCGTCACCATCGGCATGACGGCGGCCGATCCGCAAGAAGCAAAACTCGTCGGCCAACTCCAGATCGATCCGAAGACAAAAGTCACGCACACCGCCTTGCTGGCTCCACCGGGAGTCATGATTGGCAAGTTCGATGCGGTCGCCTCGAAAGACGAGATTGCCGCGGCGCTCGCGAAAGCGGGCAAGTGCTGTGACGACCCGAACTGCAAGCATCATCAACCCGCAACACGCACGGCGACACAGCCGTCCGCGACACGGCGGTAGTAACAAGCTCAGGCGAGCGGGGTGGCGTCAGCCCCCCGGTCAGTCTGGAGATCGACGAATCACCGGGGGGCTGACGCCGCCCCGCTCGCCTGGAAGCAAATCTCAAGGAAGAAACCATGAACCTCAAAACTCTCGTCTGGCGTGAACTGGCTGAGCGGCCTTCGGCCATGCTCACCAGCACGCTGACGATCTTACTGGGCGTGACGGCGCTGGTCGCGATTCGTCATGTCACGGTGTTCTCGGAACGCGAAGTCGGACAGCAACTGCAATCGCTGGGTGCCAACGTGCTCGTGCTGCCGAAGGACGCGACGTTGCAGGATTACTACTCGGCCGACCTCACAGAGCGGACGCTGCCGGAGTCGCATGTCTCCAGCATCTTGCTGGAGAACCTGCCCGGCGTCGAACGACTCTCTCCGAAGTTGTGCGTGTCAGCGAAGGTCGCGAACCGCGACGTGACGCTGACCGGCATCCTGCCGCAGAGTGAGTTTCAAGCAAAGGCCGCGTGGCAATCGGTGTCGCTGTTCAGCAACAAACACGAGGGCTGCAAGAAGGCCGCATGTGGACCGAAGACTTACGACGCCGCGCCGGAAACGCTCGCCAGCGAGCGGACCATCGACCAGTTGAAAGGGAATGAAGCGGTGATCGGAGCCGATGTGGCCGAGTTCTCCGCGTTGAAGCCGGGCCAGTCGATCAAACTGTTTGGCGAGAAGCTGCAAGTGCTCGCCGTGCTGCCGCGCACCGGGACCGTCGATGACTCGCGCGTCTTCGCGCACCTGCACACGGTTCAGCGGTTGACCAACGCGGGTGAGGTCGTCAACGCGATCGAGGTCATGGGCTGCTGCGAAGACGCGGCCGGTGGGCTTGTCCCGAAGTTGGCCAATCTATTGCCCGATGCGAAGGTCGTGACGATCTCGCAGGTCGTCTCAACTCAAGTGGGGATCAACCGCTTGATGAGCCAAATGTCGCTGTTCGTGCTGGCCATTCTGGTGATCGTCGGCGGGGCGAGCGTCGCCAGCACGATTTCGTCGAATGTCCGCGAACGCCGCCGGGAAGTCGGCACGCTGATGGCGCTGGGTGCCACGCCGAGTCTTGTCACGCGCATGTTTCTGTTGAAAGCGTGGACGCTCGGCATCGTTGGAGCGGTCGGCGGCAGCGTGCTCGGCCTGATCGTGGCGATGGTCCTCGGCTCACAATGGGCCGGAGTCACCGTCAAGCCGTTGCCGGGTTTGATTGCTCTCTCCATCGGAGCCGCGTTTCTCATCACCACGCTGGCCGCGCTCTGGCCGGCTCGTTCTGCGGCGAAGCTCGATCCATGCTGCTGCTTTCAGGAGGTCTAACGCCATGTTTCATCTGCAAGACATCACCAAAATCTATCGGCGGCGACAGCAAGAAGTCGTCGCGTTCAAAGCCACGTCGCTCGACATCGGACTCGGCGAGTATGTCGCCGTCGTCGGACCCAGCGGCAGCGGCAAGACAACGCTGCTGTCGATGCTCGGCGGCATGTTGTCGCCGGACACCGGTAAAGTGTGGTTCGGCGGCGAGTCGTTGTACGACCTGTCGATCACCGAACGGACGCGGCGGCGGCGCGAGCAAATTGGTTTCGTGTTTCAGACGTTCAATCTCGTGCCCTATCTCACGGCGCTGGAGAACGTCCAAGTCCCGCTGTTCCTGCACGGCGTCAATAAGTCTCAGCAGCGCGATCGAGCCGTCGCTTTGTTGGAACAAGTCGGACTCGGCAATCGCATCGAGCACAAGCCGAGTGAACTGAGCACGGGCCAGCAACAGCGAGTCGCGCTCGCACGCACGCTGGCGAACAACCCGCGATTGATCCTCGCCGACGAGCCGACCGGCAACCTCGACCCGGACAGCCGCGAAGCCGTGCTCTCGCTGTTCGACAACTTCGTGCGTGAAGGCCGCACGATCGTCATGGTGACTCACGACCCCGGTGCCGCCGCGCGAGCAGCTCGGCAATTGCGATTGAATGACGGACTGCTCATCACCCCTGAAACGATTCCCGCAAACAAGGCGGCTTGATTGGTCTTCATCGTTCTGCCCCCATCGTTCTGCCAAGTTCGTTTGGCAGAACGATGGGGGCAGAACGATGGGCTGCATTGAGTTCATTATGCTTAACTGGATTATCGACGTCTCACTGCGGAATCGGTTTCTCGTGCTGCTGTCGGCTGTGGGGCTGGCGGTGGCGGGCGGGATCGCGGTGTTGCATCTGGATATCGACGCCTTCCCGGATACGACGCCGATTCAGGTGCAGATCAACACGACGGCTCCGGCGCTGGGACCGGAGGAGGTCGAGCAGCAGATCACGTTTCCGATTGAGCAAGTGCTGGGTGGATTGCCCAGGCTGCAAATCTTGCGGTCGGTGTCGAAGTTCGGGTTGTCGCAGGTGGTCGCCACGTTTGAGGACGGGACCGACATCTATTTCGCACGGCAACTCGTCAATGAGCGACTCGGTTCGGTCGTGCTGCCGCCGGGCATCGAGCGGCCAAGTCTGGGTCCGGTCGCGACCGGGTTGGGCGAGGTCTATCACTACATCGTGACGCTGAAGGGCTGGAACTTTGAAACGGCGTCTGAGGCCGAGCGCACCGAAAAACTGACTTATCTGCGCACGATCCACGACTGGTCGATCAAGCCGAAACTGCGGACGGTCCCCGGCGTGGCGGAAGTGAATTCGTGGGGCGGGTTCGAGAAGCAGTATCAGGTCCGTATCGATCCCGAACGGCTGATCAAACACAAGCTGACGTTCGCCGAAGTCGTTGAGGCATTGGAGAAGAACAACAAGAACACGGGGGGCGGCGGCATTCAGCAGAACAACCAGTTCTTGCTGGTGCATGGTCTCGGCCGCACGGTGAATGAGGACCAGGTTCGGAATATCGTGGTCACGGCGAAGGACGGCTCGCCGATTCGCGTGAAGGATGTGGCAACGGTCGGTATCGGCCAGGAGATTCGTCGTGGTTCGGTGACGGCGATTGGACGGGGCGAAGCGGTTCTCGGCCTGTGCTTCATGACGATGGGGCAGAACAGCAAGGTCGTCACGACGGCGCTCAAGCAGCGGTTGGAGGAAATCCGCCCGACGTTGCCGAGCGACGTCGAGATCGAAGTCGTTTACGACCGCACCGAACTGGTGGACTTTGTGATCGACACCGTCCGCCGCAATTTGTTTGAAGGCGGGCTGCTGGTGATCGCGATCCTGTTCGCGTTCCTGGGCAACTTGCGAGCGGCTACGATCGTCGCGGTGGCGATTCCACTGTCGATGCTCTGCGCGTTCAGCGGCATGTGGCAGTTCGGCATCGCGGCCAGCCTGCTCAGTTTGGGCGCGATCGACTTCGGCATGGTGGTCGATAGCTCGGTGGTGATGGTCGAGAACTGCGTGCGCCAGATCGCTCACGGTGACTTGCGGAACCGCAGCCAGATCGAGGTCGTACGCGACGCGGCGGTCGAGGTCCGCAAGCCGACACTGTTTGGCGAACTCATCATCATGATCGTGTACCTGCCGATCCTCACGCTGGAAGGGATCGAAGGCAAACTCTTCCGGCCGATGGCGCTGACGGTCATCTTCGCGCTGGCCGGCTCGCTGGTGTTGTCGATGACGCTGATGCCAGTGCTGGCCAGCATCCTGTTGCCGCGCCGCATGACGGAAAAAGAACCGTGGCTGATGCGGCTGGCTCACGCGATTCACAACCCGATTCTGAAGATCTGCATGGACCACCGGTTCGCGGTCGTGACCTTTGCGGCGTGTGTGCTGATCTTGTCCTTCGGCCTGATCGCTCCGAATCTCGGCACGGAATTCATCCCGCAGTTATCGGAGGGAGCCATCGCGATGAATGTTGTGCGTCTGGCGGGGACGGACCTCAGCGAATCCAACCACCTGAACTCGGTGATGGAACGGATGATTCTGGAAGAGTTCCCCGACGAGGTGCGGCACGCTTGGAGCCGCGTCGGCACGGCCGCGATCAACACCGATCCGATGGGGATCGAACTCACGGACATGTATGTGACGCTGCACCCGCGCGAACGCTGGCGAAAGGCGCGCACTCAAGAAGAGCTGACGGAACTGGTCGAGAAACTGATCCGGCAGATTCCGGGTCAGAAGGTTTCGTTCGAGCAGCCGATCGAAATGCGCATCAGCGAAATGACCACCGGCACACGCTCGGACGTGGCGATCTTCTTGTTCGGCGATGACTTCGAGATCCTCACCACCAAAGGGGCGGAGATCGCGGCCGTCTTGAATACCGTCGCCGGCAACGCCGACGTCAGTGTCGAGCAACTCACCGGCCAGCCCGTGCTGCAAGTCCGAATTCGTCAGGACGAGATCGCCCGCTACGGCATCGCGGCGAAGACGCTGCTCGATCTGATCGAATCCGTTGGTGGCCTGACGGTTGGAGAAGTGGTCGAAGGCCAACTGCGGTTTCCGCTGACAGTTCGATTACCCGACCGCGTACGCGGCAGCCCGGAGACGCTGGGACTGATTCAAGTCGCGACGGCCACCGGCGAACGCATTCCGCTGTCTCGATTGGCGGAGTTGCGTCTGGTGGAAGGGCCTTCCACGATCACACGCGACTGGGGCCAACGCCGCGTTTCCATCACCTGCAACGTGCGCGGCCGCGATATCGGTTCGTTCGTAGCCGAGGCCCGCGCCAAAGTTGCCCAGAAAGTTCCGCTGCCGCTGGGTCGGTATTCGCTGGCATGGGGCGGTCAGTTCGAGAACTACGAACGCGCCAGCAATCGTCTGTTGATCGTGATTCCGATCGCGATCGTGCTGATCTTCCTGCTGTTGTATTTCACCTATCACAACGTCATCGACGCATTGCGCGTCTTCACCGGGGTGCCGTTCGGCTGGGTGGGTGGCATCCTGGCCCTGTGGCTGCGCGACATGCCGTTCTCAATCTCGGCGGCGATTGGATTCATCGCGCTGTCCGGTGTCGCAGTGCTCGATGACATGATCCTTGTCAGCTACGTGCGACAACTCCGGCGCACCGGCTTGAAGGTCCACGACGCCGTGCGTCAAGCGGCGATCACCCGCTTGCGTCCTGTGTTGATGACGACCCTCGTGGCCAGCTTCGGCTTTCTGCCGATGGCACTCTCGACCGGCCAAGGAGCTGAAGTGCAACGGCCGCTGGCAACGGTCGTCATTGGCGGAGTCATCGGCGCAATGGTGATGTCATTGCTGGTACTCCGCGTGCTGTATCTGTTCTTTGATGCCATCGCCCGTGCGATTCAATGGTTTCTGGTACATGCCGGCGGCATGAATGAATCTCAAACAGCTCCGATGTTGGGGTTGGAAGTTGTTCCAGAAACTTGATGGCCAAGGAATGACTGGCCATTCCGTTGCCAATCGACACTCCACTTTGTTTTTGAAAGGACGAATTCGATGTCACTGAAATCCGTGATCCCAATCGTGGGCTTATCCGCGGCGTTGTTGTTCGCAGCCAATGGTTGCGGCGAATCGGTTCCCGCGCCGCAACAAGTCGCTCAGACCGGCAAGCACGATGACCACAAAGACGGCACGCATCCTGAAGGGGACGGCCACAACCATTCCGGATGGTGGTGTGGCGAGCACGGTCTCCCCGAAGCCGAATGCAGCCTCTGCTCGTCCAAGGCCGCCGCGGCGTTCCAGGCCAAGGGAGATTGGTGCGACGAACATCTTCGAGCCAAGTCGCAGTGCTTTCTCTGCGATCCGAAATTGAAGGAGAAATTCGCCGCCATCTATCGCGCTAAGGAAGGCAAAGAACCGCCGACAATCAAGGAGTAGGGGTTAGCGGCGACGGACGCGACGTTCTCGCCCCTCGCCCCTGTCAAATTGGAGCGGTTATACGTGTCAGTGAAGTGTGCGAGAGTCTTTCGCAAGCTCCGTGTGTATCGGTCCGAAAAGAAGATCAGCCGCTTTGCGCGGCGGCCCAAGGAGGGGCAATGATCGGATCTGTTCGCCGTACAAGACAACTCAATGTCGCAGGGCTGGCTCTCGGACTGGCGGTTCTTGCTGGTCCGAATGGCGCTCACGCGGAATGGCCGAAGCTGTGGCGCACAACGAACACCAAGCCCAAGATCGCAGTCGTCGCTTCGCAATCAACTCTCGCAGCGAGTGGTGCTGCACGACAACCCACGACGGTGACACCGGCCGTCCACGAATCGTCCACGAAGAAGCTGTCAGTCACTCCAGCAGCGGCGCAAAAACCGGTCGTACCTTACGAGGAAGTCATTGAGCTTCCGGTCAAATCGCGACGGACCGAGACCGTCGATCCGTGCGACGATCCAGTCGATGCGGCCGACTCCGGCATGACGCTTGAGACGTTGGTGATGCTTGCTCTGGAGCAGAATCCGCGACTCGCCAAAGTGACGTTTGGCGTCGAATCGGCGCGCGGACGAGCGTTTCAAGCGGGGCTGTATCCGAATCCCACAGTGGCCTTGGTGTTTGACGAACTGAAAGACGTTCAAGGACGCTCCGGCATCAATCAATTGCCAATGCTGACTCAGGACATCGTGATGGGCCGCAAGCTGACGCTCAGCCGCGCCGCCGCCGAGCGTGAAGTCGAGCAAGCCAATTGGGGCGTGATGGCCGAGCGCTATGCGATGCTGGCTGAAATCCGCACCGCGTACTTCGATGCGCTGGCGTTGCAGGAACGAGTCCGATTGCTGTGCGACGTCCGACGCTACGGCCGCGATATCACCAAGACCGTGCGCAGCTTGCGAGACGATGCTAAACAGCTCGCCGATATCGACGTGCTGCCGGTGGAAGCGGAATTGTTGCGTTACGAGGCCGATGTCGAATCGGCTCAGGCGGAGAAAGCCTCGGCGTACAAACAACTCGCCGCGTTGCTTGGCATTCACCGCCTCAAGATCGACAAGGTCGCGGGCCGCTTCGAGGATTTTTCGTTCCCGGACTACGACGCTCAGAACACGCCGATGTATGTGCTCAGCGTGCATCCCGAAATCCAAGCGGCTCAATGGGGCGTCGAGAAGGCCAAGCTCCTGGTCCAACGAGCCAAGGCTGAACCGATTCCGAACCTCACCGTGAATGGTGGCTATGTCCGCCAGAACCAGAATAAGTCCGATGACTTCTCGTTGGGTGTGAAAGCATCGATCCCGCTGTGGGACAGGAACCAAGGCCACATCCGCGCCGCGGAAGCCGAGCTATGCGCCGCCATCCAAGAAGTGGCCCGCGTTGAAAATGATCTGACCGTCCGAGTCTCCGCCGCGCTGCGAGATTATGCCGCCGCCTCCAAACGCGCCGAACGCTATCGAGCCGTCGTCGCCAAAGCGGAACAAGCACAGAACATCGCCAACGAAGACCAGCGTCGAAATCTGTCGCCGCTGATGGTCCTCGAACTGCAACGCTCGCTGCGGCAAGCTCGTCTCGAACGGCTCAAATCTTTGGGAGATGCGTGGAAGGCGGCGGCGACCACCTCCGGCCTGACCATTGAAGACACATGGCCTCCCACGCCCAAGAGATCCACCGACATACCGCCCGCTCCAGCAGCGGACCCAACCAAACCGTGATGCGTTAGGGGTCGTGCGTTCAAAATTCAAAATTGGCGGGTGAAGTTGCCCGTGCCTTCCTTGGGTGTTGTCCGCCAATTTTGAATTTTGAACGCACGACCCTTTCCCCCGTCGCATGCGAGTGCGACCCGCAGAGTCTTCAACTGCTCTTGAGCACGCCCTAGACTCCGCGTGCCATGCCGAACTCCGAGACTTCACGCGGCGAATTCATCCTGTTGGGAACCGGCACGAGTGTCGGCGTGCCGATGATCGGCTGTGATTGCTCGGTCTGCACATCGCCGAATCCGAGAAATCATCGCACGCGCACTGGAGTCGCAATCAACACACCGCGCGGCACGTTCGTCATCGACACGCCACCCGAATTGCGTCTGCAACTGGTTCGCGAACGAGTCCGCCTGGTGGAAGCGGCGCTGTTTACGCACTCGCACGCCGACCACATCTTTGGCCTCGACGATCTGCGCACGAGCGGTTGGAAATTGTCGCGACCCATTCCGCTGCATTGCGAAGAATCCGTCGAACGGCAATTACGTTCGTCGTTCGGCTATGCCTTCGAGATCCCCTCGCAAGATCTGCATCCCGGCGCGATCCCTAAGTTGGAGTTCGTGCGCATCGGTCTCGAACCGTTCGATGTGCTCGGCCAGCGCGTGCAGCCGATTCGACTCCTGCACGGCACACTGCCAGTCCTCGGCTTTCGGATTAACGACATCGCGTTCTGCACTGATGTCAGTCGCATCCCGGATGAAAGCTGGCCGCTGCTCGAAGGGTTGGATGTGCTGATCCTCGACGCGCTGCAGGACAAACCGCATCCGACGCACTTCGGTCTCGCTCAAAGCTTGGAAGTCGTCGAACGAGTCCGACCGCGCCGAGCATTCTTCACGCATGTCTCACACAAGCTCGACTACGAGACCACGAACGCACGGCTGCCGGCCGGAGTCGAACTCGCCTACGACGGCCTGCGGATTCCGTTGTAGGTCAGGCTTTCCAGCCTGACCCGCACGCTCGCAGCAACGTCGATGACCGTTCGAGTCAGCCTGGAAAGGCTGACCTACGAATCACGCCAGAATCTCTTTCACGACGTGCCCGAATACGTCGGTCAGCCGCATGTCCCGGCCGCTGAAACGGAAGGTCTGCTTCGTGTGATCGACGCCGAGCAGATGCAGCATCGTCGCGTGCAGATCGTGCATCTCCAGCTTGTTCTCGACTGCTTTGTAGCCGTATTCGTCCGTCGCGCCGTAGATCGTGCCGCCTTTCGTTCCGCCGCCGGCTAACCAGACTGAGTACCCGAACGGATTGTGATCGCGTCCGTCACTCCCTTGCGCGAACGGAGTCCGGCCAAACTCGCCCGCCCACACAATCAGCGTGCTGTCGAGCAATCCGCGCTGTGCGAGATCGGCCAAGAGCGCCCCAATCGGCTGATCGACGGTCAGTGCGTTTTTCTGGTGCCCGTCTTTGAGACCGTTGTGTTGATCCCAGCGATCGCCATTTCCGCCAGGACAAGTCAGTTCGATAAACCGCACGCCGCGCTCGACCAGCCGCCGAGCCAAAAGACAAATGCGACCGAACGTGCGCGTGTTGGCGAAGTCGGCTTGCAGGCCATACGCCTTCTGCGTCGCCTCCGTCTCCTTCGACAAGTCCATCAACTGCGGCACCGCCATCTGCATCCGCGCGGCGAGTTCATAATTGGCGATCGCCGATTCGAGCGCATCGACCGGCCCCGTCTGTTGCAACAACTTGCGATCCAGCCGCCGCATCAAGTCGAGCTTGCGTTGCTGTGACTCCGCCGTCGGTTCCCCGCGTTTGATGTTCGCGACCGGCGGATCGCTCGCACCGAGGACGCTGGCCTGAAAGCTCGCCGGCAGGAAGCCGCTGTTGAAATTGTCGGCACCGCCGGGGGGAATCAGACCACCGTTCAACACGATGAACCCCGGCAAGTCCTGGCACTCAGTGCCGAGTCCATAGCCGACCCACGCTCCCATACTCGGCCGACCTTGCTGCCCATTGCCGGTGTGCAGGAAGTAATTCGCGTTCGTGTGCTCCGGAAACTGCGACGTCAGCGATCTCACGACCGCCAGCTTGTCAACGTGCTGCGCGACGAACGGAAACAGATCGCTGACCGGAATACCGCTCTGGCCGTATTGCTGGAACTTCCACGGGCTGGCCAGCGTGTTGCCGATGTTGTTGAACTGCGTCTTCTCGATCTTCATGGCGAACGGTTTGCCGTTCTCGGCATCGAGCCGCGGCTTTGGATCGAACGAATCGACCTGCGAAACTCCCCCATCCATGTAGAGGAAAATCACGCTCTTGGCCTTCGCATCGAAGTGCGGTTTGCGTGCGGCGAACGGATTCTTCTCGCTGGCGGAAATCGCTTCGGCCCCGAACGCCGCATCGCCGAGCAGTGACGCGAGCGCGACGGCTCCGAAGCCGTTGGAACAGGTTGATAGCATCTCCCGCCGAGTGACCGGAGCAGATGCAAATCGTCGGCAATGATGAGTCACGATGGTCACTCCGAATCTTTGCGAGGCCGGATTTGGCGAAGTCTTCGAGTCCAATACCTTGGCGAACGGTTGGGATGTTGGATGGCGGCAATCCAAATCTCTTCACCCTGAACCACAAACATCACACGATGCGGAAACCGATTGAGACTCGCCCGCCGGACGTCATAACGGCGAGGAGAGAATTCCCATTTCGAATAATCGCGCGGTGATCCCCGAATCTTTTCGAGGACTGGTTCCAACTCGTCCAAGAATTCACCACCCAATCCTCCGCTCTATTTTTCATACCACCGCACAATGTCGAGCAATTCCAGTCTCGCTTCTGGGAGCCAGTGTGTTCTCAACATGACTTTTGCCCCACGAGTTTCCGAGCCTCGCGGAGCACTTCCTCGCCATCGCAGAGCGAACTGCGATTGTTTGCCGCTTCATCCAAGCGGCGCTCGATCTCTTCGGCGAACGCGGACGATTCCAAGTCCTCGAATTCCGAGAGGATCTCCGCATCTAGACTCTTCCACGCCGAATAGACCAGTTCCTGCCGATCCTTGGGAGGAAGCTGTAAGACAGCATTCAGCAATTCTGACGAACTCATGATTTGCTCCATTTCGACTCGCTGCGCGGGACGGCGCTCTCCAACTCATTTCACGAACACGAACTCTTTGACATTGAACAGCACATGGCAGAGGTCGGTCCAGACTTGAGGGTGTTTGCTCCAGCGATCGGCCGGAAGGTTGTACGACTTGGCTTGCTCGCTCAGGAATGTGAGATCGTCCGCTTGTTCGGCAGCGGTTGGCGAGCGGGTGAAGGCATCGAAATACAGCCGCTCGATGCGTTGCTCCGGCGTGAGGTCGGGCTGTTCCTTCAACGAACGTTCGGCCCAGTGTTTGGACATGTCGAGGACGAACAGGTCATTCATCAGGATCAGCGCTTGAGCCGGAACGTTGCTGACGTTTCGGCGGCCAATGGTCGTGAACGGGATCGGCGTGTCGAAGGCCAGCATCATCGGAGACAGGAAATTGCGATTGATCGACGTGTAGAGGCTGCGTCGCCCTTCACCGTCGAGCGGCCCGCTGTTGCCGGGCCGGCCTCGGCCTTGCATGAACGGCGTCAGATGGACCGGCACCGACGGGCCGAGGCTCTTGCGGTCCAGCCGGCCGGCGATCAACAGCATCGAATCGCGAATCGCTTCCCCTTCGAGACGATGGATCGGAGCGCGGTGCAGCCACAGGTTCTGCGGATCGAGTTCATTGGTCTTCGTCGCCAGTTCCGGCGATGGCGGTTCACTCGACTGTTGCCAAGCGTTTGTCAGGACGATGCGGCGGATCAAGCGCTTCAGCGACCAGCCGTCGGCGACGAATGATTCGGCGAGATGATCGAGCAGTTCCGGATGCGTCGGTTCCTTGCCGAGCGCGCCGAAGTTATCGACCGACTCGACGATGCCCCGGCCGAAGAGGTGGTACCAGACGCGGTTCACCGCGACTCGCGGGACGAATGGATTCGACTTCGCATCAATCAATCGCAGCGCCAACGGCAAACGGCCGCTGCCTGGTTCGCGATCAACGATCGGTTGGTCGATGCCGTCGAGCGCTTCCAGATTCCGCCGCCCGACTTCCGGGCCGAGGTTTTTGTGATTGCCCCGAATGAAGATGTGCTCATCCACCGCATTGCCGTCGCAGATCGCGATGGCACGCATCGGTTCGGGAATCGAAACCTCTGACTCAGGCGAGCGGGGTCCGCCAAGGCGGATCAGCCTCCCGGTTGTCTCGGCGAGCAGTCGATCCACCGGGGGGCTGACGCCACCCCGCTCGCCAAGACGTGTCAGGGCATTCGCCAAATCGTTC
Source organism: Planctomyces sp. SH-PL62 (assembly GCA_945893045.1). Taxonomy (GTDB): domain Bacteria; phylum Planctomycetota; class Planctomycetia; order Planctomycetales; family Planctomycetaceae; genus SXKJ01. The sequence goes on along the minus strand of CAMDEA010000002.1, from coordinate 7,541 downwards.
ACCGATTTGATCGACGGATCGGCCAGCAGTTTCGCGTGACTGAGATGCGGCGGCGTGATTGGCTCCGGACCGCCGTTCGTGAAACGGATTTCGTCGCAGGCGATCCAACCATCACCGTCGTCGATCAGTTCGATGTAAGCTCGTCGGCCCAAATGGTTTTGCAGATCGCCCGCCTGGCGATACCAAATCCACTTTCCGTCGGTGTTGACCTCGAACGTCGTGCCGCCGAACAACAGGCCGCTGAAGTCCATCATCTGATAGCCGTCGAGGACCAGTCGAATGCGCGCGTTCTTACCGGCGACTCGATACAGGATTTGCGGTTGCGTAATCGTGAACGTCGGCGACCGCAACACGCCGCGCAGCTTCGGAGATAACTCGCCGCTGTGAGCGATGCCGTCCGCATTCGGGCCGTTGCCGAAACTCCAGCCGGTGGCGAACCAGAATTTGTCCGGCTGATGGCTGGTGGCTGATGGCAGTCGGCTGTGATCCTGTCCTTTCGACGATTTGGGATAACGGCCATCAGCCATCAGCCATCGGCCATCGGCCGGATGTTGCAAGTCAACGAATCTGGCTGACGAGAAATCTTCATTCAGTTCCGTCTTCGCGGCCGATTCCTCGGCGCGTTTTTGTTCGGCGGAGAGGCGTTGTGCAAGTTCTCGCTTCCGGGCGTCAAACGCTTCGGGCTTGGGGTCGAGCGGACGCGAACTGAACTCATGCCATACCCAGAAAGGATGCGTCGGCTGACGGACCTCGTCACTTTGCAGGAGCTGCACGACTTGCGCGAGGCTGATCGCGTTCAGTTCCATTTCTCCGGCGACGGTGACGATGGGGCGTTTCGTGATCAAAGCGTCGCCCGCGTCGCTGAAGACGATCTGATCCAAGTTGATGTGTCCCCAGCCTCCTTTGCGCGAATCGACGACCTCCAGCACCGCCTCTTTCTCGTGCCATTGCGACACATCCCAAACCATCGGTTCGAGCCGCTCGTTGTTCTTGCCGGTGGCGGTCTGCACGACCTTGTCGCCGACTTTCAGATTGAAGCAGGTCTCACTGGGATGCTTGCCGCCGCCGATCAGGAACTTGATGGTGCGATGTCGAATCACGAACGGCTGCGATGTGAGCTTGCCGGTGTGCTCGTCACTGCCGTTCCAGGAGTCCAGCAACCGCTTGCCTTCAAACCCGCTGACCGGCATCTGACCGGATGGCGTCCCCTCGGTCGGCCCACGCTCGAACGCCGAGCCTTGGACTTTCCATTTGGCAAACGTGTCGGACTCGAAGTCCTCAAAGAGTTCGTCCGGCCGCTGTCCTTGCTGAGCGTCTTTCGCATCCTTTGGCTTCGGCGTTCCGTGCATGACTTGGTACGCGGCGAGCAGGTACTTACTGAGCTCAGGCGAGCGGGCGGGCGTCAGCCCCCCGGTTGTCTTCGCGTTGTCTCGATTCACCGGTGGGCTGACGCCGCCCCGCTCGCCAGCGCGCGAGCGCTGAATCTCCGCGACGGCCGCGTCGATCTTGCCATGCGGATCGAGATACGCCGTCTGCCGCCGTGAACTCTGCATGAACCCGGCGAGCGCGTAGTAGTCCATCGTCCGAATCGGGTCGAACTTGTGGTCGTGGCATCGCGCGCAGGCGACCGTCAAACCGAGGAACGTCTTCGAGAAGACGTCGAGTTGATTGTCGATCCGCGCGGCTTGTTCGGCTTTCGCATCGACGGGTGCGTGCTTGTCCTCGCCAAGAAACCAGAAGCCGGTGGCGATAAGCGATTCGTTGTAGCCATCAGTCGGGTGAAGGCGGGCGGCCATCGTAGACCGGTCACTCCGTGACCGGGAATCCGACTCACGGAGTGAGTCGGCTACGTTGAGCAAATCCCCTGCGACGTGCTCGACCACAAACCGGTCATACGGCACATCGGCGTTGAGCGCGCGGATCACGTAGTCGCGGTACTGATGCGCGTGGGCGAGCGGGTAATCGAATTCATGACCGAGCGTCTCAGCGTAGCGCACCAAATCGAGCCAATGCCGCGTCCAGCGTTCTCCAAAGTGCGGCGAGTCGAGCAAGCGGTCCACGACGCGCGCGAGTGCCTCGCGAGTCGGAGCTTTGTCGGCGACGAATTCATCGGCCTCGGCGGGAGTTGGTGGGAGACCGATGAGGGCGAAGTAAACTCGACGGAGCAACGTGCGGCGATCGGTGGCGGGAGCGTGAGTCAGGCCGTGCTCTTCGAGTTTCGAGAGAACGAATTGGTCGATGGCATCCGAGTCGCGAAATGTGGCCGGGTTCACGTTCGGGTCCGCCTGGAAAGGCTGACGTACTTTCGGCGGCTCGTTATGCGCGATCGACTTCCAGGCCCAATGTTTCGTTTTGCGTTCCGCTAGTGGGAATGCTTCGGGCTTGAGGTCGCGAGAAGGATCGTCCTTGCCGGCGCTCCACGGCGCGCCGCGTTTGACCCATTCGGTGAGGATCGCGACTTCCCCTTCGGGCAGACGCGACTTGGGAGGCATCTCGAAATCGACGTAATTGATCGCCTTGACGAGCAAACTTTCCGCTGGCTTCCCCGGCACAATCGCCGCACCGGAATCGCCGCCGCGTAAGACATCCGCCCGCGACGCGAGACTCAGCCCGCCTTTGAGTTTCTTCGCCTCTGGCCCGTGACACTCGAAGCAGCGAGTCTCCAGCAGCGGCTTCACTTTCGTTGTGAAGAACTCGATGGACGCCGCATCGGGCGTCGGTGAGTCTTGTGAGTCGGCCTGCTCGCGAGGCCATCCGATGAGAGCGGCGACGCCCATACCGATTAGAACCAGCAGGCGACGTTGTGTGATCGTCGTCATGGCTGCGACTCCTGCTGATGTGGTTGCGGACTCATCCAATGTGCGATGCCGAAGGCAATGCCGCAGACGAGAATGACCCACACGTACCAGAGCCCTCGCAGTGCCTGCGTGGTGGTAATTTTTCTCATCGTTTCCGACGAAACCTCGCTTCCGAAGCCTCCCTGCCAGACGGTCTCGAAGTCGAGGTTCTGCATCTCTGGCGGCAAGTCTCCGGCTTCCTTGGCTCGTTGAAAGTCGGCTCGAAAATCGTCTTTGATGCTCTCACGCAGTTGACGATACCAGCCCGCGCCACTGGCAAGGATCAGGATCGAAACAACTGCGGCGATGACGTATCGCATACGAGAGACCTCTGGTCGGACGAGCGGCGGAGTCAGAAGACCCTCACCGAGTGTGAAGAAGCCCGGCATTTTCAAACTGCCGAGCTTCTGGTGATGGTGACTACTTCGCCAACTCAGCTTCCACCGCCTTGACGACTTCTGCGTCGTCCGGTTCGACGCCGGTGCGGAATCGAGCGACGACTTTGCCTTCTTTGCTGACGAGGAACTTCTCGAAATTCCAGCTTACAGGGCCGGCATCCTTAGCCAGCGATTCTTTCGAGGTGAGTTGCTTAAACAGCGGAGCGGCCTTCTCGCCGTTGACGTCAATCTTCGAAAACATATCGAACTTGACGCCGTAGTTTTTCTGGCAGAACTCGGCGACGTCGGCATCGCTGCCCGGCTCTTGTTCGCCGAATTGGTTGCACGGGAAGCCCAGCACGGCCAAGCCCTGCTTGTTGTATTTTTCGTGCAAGGCTTCGAGCGGCTTGTACTGCCCAGTCGCTCCGCATTGGCTGGCGACGTTGACGATCAACAGCACTTTGCCGTTGTACTTGGCGAGGTCCACCTTCTTACCGGTCAGCGACTTCATCTCGTGCTTGAGCAGCGGCGGAACCTTCGCGGAGGGATTTTTGTCTTCGGCCGATGCGAACACACCGGCGAGCAACACGGCACCAGCGAGAACAGGCAGGGACAGTTTCATGGTGGGTCTCCAGGGGTCGGGGATGAAACGGTGGGACGCGGCACGTCAGTCGCGCGGACAGCATATCCCCGATCCGGGGCTGATCGGAAGCAAGTAACCCGAAGCGTCAGCGAGGGCGGGCGCTCGATCGATGCGGATCAGTGAATTGACCTGATCTGAAGCGGTCGCTCACGCTCACCCCCCTCGCTGACGCTTCGGGTTACTTTCGTGGAATGCTGAATGACGATTACTCGTCAGCCGCGCCGTCCGCTTTCATGAACTCACGCAGCAGCACGGTCGCGTAGCTGCCCGATGGCAGAGCGAACTCGAACAGCAACCCGTCCGGCACCGCGCTGATTTGCAGATCGTCCGGCCGGACGAGCAGCGGGCGGCGCGTGCCGTCGGTGAGATGTCCGTATCGGCGGAAGGCATCGGGCGAGAGCTGCGCGGCGTCGAGCACTCGTTGCTCGCGTGTCGCCGGTTCATCGGTCGTTGGTTTCATCTTCGGGCCGAACATCGGTCCGGTCATGACGGTCTCATGAGTATCGAAACGAGGCTGCTCGGCCGCGAGATCCTGCGCGATGAACAAGCCGCCGGTCGCGCAGACTTGCATCACGTCGCCGAGCAACACGCGGTCGAGCAATCCGTCGCGCAGCCGCTCGGCCAGCACTTGGTTGAACAGCCACGACTGCGCCGCCGACAACGCCAGCCGATGCAGGAAGCGGCGGCCTGAGCGATGGCGATCACGCGACTTCCGAGACTGTTCACTCGACGCTCCTGTTTCACTCAACAGGCTTAAGCCTTGTTTCAGCGTGCTGCCGTTGTTGCCGAAGCGTTGCGAGCCGAAGTAATTCGGCAGGCCGCTGAGACGCACGCGATCGGCAATCACGGTTGCCTTCGCTAATGCGTCAGGCTCAACGTTCCGCACGAGAACTCGAAAACGATTGCCGTGCAGATGCCCCGTGCGGAGTTTGTTTTTATGTGGCGTCGAACTCAGCACACGGATGTTGTCGGTGTTAAGCGACGGCAGCAGCGGCTCGATCCGGCGGGGCACCGACACGAACTGCCGAGTCACTGCGTGTTTGTCTTTCAGCCCCGCAGTGCCAAGGTCGCCGGGCGAGATGTCGAGCAAACTCGACAAATGCCGAGTCAACTCGTCGGCCGATACGCCGCGTTTCTCGATCCACAAGAAAAGATGCTCGCCGTCGCCGCTGGGCGGATACGCCGGAATCTCCTCGACCTCAAAATCCGCCGGCTGAGCTTTCAACGTGCCTGCGATGCCGGGCAGATCGGCCGTAAGCAACGGCCAGTTCATCGCGGAGAAATCAGGTTGTGGTTCGTCATTCATGGTGTGACGACACAATAACTCGCCGCGCCGACGAGCGATACAAACTCAGCGGCCGTCGACGAAGTTCGTAGCCAGACTCTCCGAGTTGGGTTCCTCTTTTCGACACCCTAAAGGTCGAAAACGTGGTTGGGTCGCAAGCAAAGTTGACCGGTCACTCCGTGACCGGAATCTTCGAGTCACGGAGTGACTCGTCTACTTTATTCAGTGATTTCCCAAAGTTGCAGCACTTTGTGATAGCCGCAGGTCAGCACAAACTTGCCGTCGGCCGAAAGCGCGACGGTTTGTGCGGCGATGGTGTCCACCGGCCACTGATCGATGACTTGATTCTTTTCAACATCCCAAACGACGACTTGTTTGTTGGTCGAATCGGCGACGGCGACTCGCTTGCCGTTGGCGGAGATTGCGATGCTGTTGTTGGGTGCGGGACGAACGGCGATGTTGATGGCTTGGGTGGGATTGGCCAGCGCGACCACGTCCAAACTGGAAAGCCCTTTCACAAACAGGGCATGCTCGCCATCGGCCGAGAAGCGCGTGTGGAAATAACTGCCGCCGCCGGGAGCCAACGGTTCAGTCTTTTGCAGATTGCCGGTAGTCGGATCGTAGTGGAACAACTGCTGGCCGTCGGTCGCGATCAAGGTCTTGCCGTCGGGAGTCAGCATCACCGCTTTGGTGTTGCCACGTTGCGGCTGCCACTCATTCAACAGTTTGCCGGAAGCCAAATCCCAACCTTGAAAGCGAATGAAAACGAATCCGAAGTAGGCTCGTTGATTGTCCGCTGAGAACGTCAAGCAACTCGGAGCGAAGCGGTCGATCTTGGGTTGCAGCACCACCTGGCGGTTGTCGAGATTCCAAATGCAGGTCTCGGCCAGCGTGCCGCCGCCGACCAACTTGCCGTCGCCGGAAACGCTGAGGAATTGCGTGTTCTGCTTCAGCCCTTCGAGTTGTCCAATCGGTTCATCCTGTGATGCATCGAAGATCTGGACCGGTCCTTCATTGGTCGCGACGAGCGCACGCTTTCCATCCGGAGTCAGATGAATGGCCGGAATGATGATCGCGCTGATGGGTGCGAATCGGCGGACGAGCTTAGCCTTCTTCGGTCCCGCGAGTTTCGCGATGTCGTCCGCCGCTTTCCTGGATTGCTGCTTCCGAACTTCGGCCAGCTTCTCCTCATTCACCTTGCGTTCGGCGGCGATGATCTGCGGATCGGTGTAGAGGAACTGCATCTGGAACGGGACGCGGATCGTCGCGTTCTCGATGTTGCGAGACAGCTCGAATTTCAGTTCCGCCGAGAACGGCATCGCGTCCTTCACATGGAACTTCCAGTCCCCCTCGCCCTTCAATTGCAGATACGGACTGTTGACGTTGTCGAGCGTTCTGAGTTCATAACTCTTCTTCACCAACTGCAGGTCGGCGACTTGTTGGCCGAGCGTGAACGTCGTGCTCTCCTGCGCGGGGAAGACAGTTTCCTTCGGCCGATTGTTTCCGAAGGGACCGAACGGCGGACGCATCAGGCCGCGCGCCCGCATCCGCGCGAGCGGGTCGTTCGGGTCTTGTTCGATGCGCGTGATCGAGGTCTGTTCGGTGCGGCCCCAAGTCGCCTGGCCGGTGGGGTTCAAGGGCGCGATCGCCACCAGGCCGACCGGTCCCATACAGAACGGGAGTTGCTCTTCGCCGGTCAACTGCACGATCTCGCCGAACTCGTCGATGGTCAGCGTTCCGGAACCTCGGCCGATGTTTGGAAATGAGAAGTTGAGAATCCGCTTGCCGGGAGCCGCTTTCTGCGACGTCGAGAACGAAGCGTCATAAGCCAGCGTAATGCGATTGCCGCTTGCGCCCGCGACGACACTGACCAATGCGACCGACGGGCTGACCTTCTCCGCCAGTGCCGGACCTTCGAGCTTCTGCTGCGACGTGCCGGCCACAAACTTTGCTCCCGCTTGCAGCAGCAACGTCTTCGCATCGTTGATCGGCCGAGCCAGCCCGACGTTCGTGACCGTCGGGCCGGCGAGCTTCGCGCTGGCGACGCCAATCACCTCGCCCATTTCATTGACGATCGGCCCGCCGCTGTTGCCCGGATTGATCGCCGCGTCGACTTGAAACACGCGGCTGTTCGCCTCTTGATTCAACCCGGACACCGAGCCGGCCGTCACCTTCAAGTTGTTGCCCAGCACATTCGAGAGTGGAAAGCCCAACGCACGCACCGACTGACCAAGCTGCACGCCGTTGGAATCGGTCAGAGGCACCGGAGTCAGATTCTGCGCATTGATGCGAATCACGGCGACATCGTGAATCCGATCGGACGAGACGACGACGGCCGGATACTTCAGTCCGCCGAGATGCACTTCAATCGTCTTCGCACCGTCCACGACGTGCGCGCA
>CAMDEA010000001.1 GCA_945893045.1 Planctomyces sp. SH-PL62 | reverse complement strand
TTCAAAATTGCCGAGGCAATTTTGAATTTTGAACGCCCGACCCTTCCACGTTCTCCTGGATCGCTTCACGCATGACTGCTTTGATCGACACCGCTCTGATTGACATCTTTGAGATCACCAAAGATTACGGCCGGTTTCGGGCGTTAGATGGTGTGTCGCTGAAGGTCGAGTCCGGAGTCACGGGGTTGCTTGGCCCGAACGGGGCGGGCAAGACGACGTTGATTAAGGTACTGCTTGGACTCGTAAAGACCAGTAGCGGACGCGGGCGGCTGTTGAATTTTGAGCTAGGCTCGCAGTACCGCGAGATTCGTGCGAATGTCGGTTACATGCCCGAGGACGACTGCTTTCTGCACGGCATGACCGGTATCGAGTGCGTGCAGTTCGTGGCTCAGCTTTCTCGAATCCCCGCCATCGAAGCGTTGCGGCGGGCGCATGAGATTCTCGACTTCTGCGGACTGGCTCAGGAACGCTATCGCACGGTCGAAACCTATTCGACCGGCATGCGACAGAAGCTGCGATTTGCTCAGGCAATCGTTCACGATCCGCCGGTGCTGATCCTCGATGAACCGACCTCCGGTCTTGATCCGGAGGAGCGCGTCGTCATGCTCAATCGCATTCGAGTGCTGGCTCGCGATCATGGGAAAGCGGTGCTGATCTGCACTCACATTCTTCCGGACGTGCAGTCGATCAGCGATGCGGTGGTGATCCTGGCTCGCGGCCGAGTGCAGGTCTCGGAGCGGCTGACCGAATTGAGCCGTCCGGCGGAACCGTCGCTGGAAGTCCGCTTGCTGGGACCATCCGATCGCTTCGTGGATTTGATTCGCGGACGAGGCGTGGCGATCGACACGCGGCAGGACGACACACTCGTGCTGCATGGCCCACCGGACGAACTGGCCGGACAGGTTTGGCAATCCGCCGCGCAGTGCGGAGTCGGCGTGCGTTCGATCACGCCGTCTCGGAACTCGCTCGAAGAGATCTTTTTGAAGGCAGTTCGCGAGGGGGACGCCAATTGACTCAGTCTTCGATCGACAGCTTGTCTCCCCCCGCTCAGTCCGAATCCGACGGAGCGTCCGTTGATCGCTCGGTACACCGGATGGGCTATCGCGGATGGTCGGGAGACTTGTCCTCCGGTTGGTTGCGCTGGACGGTAATCGCGGTCGTGGGCATCCGCCGCGCCTGGCAGAGTCGCTGGCTGCGACGCATGTTGTTTTTCGCGTGGTTGCCCGCCGCGTGGTTCGGAATCGGGTTCTTCCTCTGGGAGCAGGCGACGTTCTCACCGGAATGGCGACAGACGTTGAGGCCAATCCTGCAAGGCATGCCGCCGACTCCGGAGTTCAACGAAATTCGAGAAGCGGTGCGCAGCGGCAACATGGAGAGCGGCCGGCACACGGTCTGGGCATGGCTGCTGCAATCGTTCTTCCGGAATCCGCAAGCGGTGCTGATGGTGATGGTGGTCGGCTTGATTGCTCCGCCGCTGATCTCGCAGGACATTCGGTCGCGCGCGTTCCTTTTGTACTTTTCCCGGCCGCTGACTCGTGCCGAGTATCTGCTCGGCAAGCTGGCCAGCGTGTGGGTGTATCTCTCGCTGATCTCGACGATCCCGGCTCTGGGGTTGTATGTGCTCGGAGTTCTGCTGTCGCCGAATCTGAGCGTTGTCGCCGTGACGTGGGATCTGCCGTTCCGCATCATCGCCGCCTCCGTCGTGCTGATGCTGCCGACGTCGGTCCTGGCACTCTGCTTTTCGTCGCTGACTCAAGAAAGCCGTTACGCCGGCTTCGCCTGGTTTGCCCTGTGGATTCTGGGCTGGTTCACCTACGGAGCCGTCACCTCTGCCGAGATCTACAATGGTCAACAAGAAGCGCTGCGAACCGGCCAGCAATTCGTCGTGGAAGAATCCTCGTGGACGCACCTGTCGCTGTATCACACGCTGGGCCGAGTGCAGTCGTGGGTGTTTGGTTTTTCTGAGTTTCGCGACATCCAAGTCTCGATGTTGATTCTGATCGGCATCACGGTGATTGCTCTGGGGATTCTGATTCACCGCATTTCAGCCCCGATGCGTGTCTGATTTTTTCTGGCGGTGTTGTCCATGATTGAACTGCAAAACGTCACGAAGCTCTACGGCAAGGTAATCGGCGTGAACGACTTCACGTTGAAGCTGGGGCCGGGTGCGTACGGACTGTTGGGACCGAACGGTTCGGGCAAATCGACGTTGCTCAACCTGATCACCGGACAACTTCGGCCGACGTTGGGCACAGTCCGCGTGATGGGCCAGTCACCGCGCAACAATGCCGAGCTGTTTCGCCGGCTGGGTTATTGCCCCGGCAGCGAAGGGTTGTATGCCAGCGTTTCGGGATACGACTGGGTGAGGTACTTGCAGCAGCTTCAAGGCATGACCGCTGGCGAGGCGCAAGCCGCGGCGGCCGAGGCTCTCGAAATGGTGGGCATGGCTCAGGCGATGCACCGGCCGATCTCCAGCTATTCGCGCGGCATGCGGCAGCGGACCAAGTTGGCTCAGGCACTGGCGCATCGCCCGGACTTTTTGATTCTGGATGAGCCGTTCAATGGTCTCGATCCCGTCGGTCGGCACGAGTTGACCGAGGTACTTCGGAAATGGATCAAACATGGCAAGAGCCTGTTGTTCGCCAGCCATCTGCTGCACGAAGTCGAATCGCTGACTCAATCGTTCCTGTTGATTTGCGGTGGCCGGTTGCTGGCGTCCGGCACAGCGCAGGACGTTCACGCGATGATGGTCGGGATGCCGAATGAAGTCGCCCTGCGCTGCAACGATCCGCATGCCTTGGCGTCGCTGCTGCTGCGCGAACATGCGGCGGATTCGGTGCGGATTGAGGATAGCTTGCTGACAGTCGCGACTCAGCAGCCGGGGCGATTGTTTGAACAACTTCCCGGCTGGCTCAAGACGTCGGGCCTGCAAGTTTCGGAGATGCACTCAGCGGACGAATCGCTGCAGGCTCTGTTCAATTCTCTGATGAAGATGCACCGGGGTGAGCTGTGATGGGCAATGTGGGCGCGGTCTTTCTGTTCGAGTGGAGGCGGTCGCTCACTCTGCCGCGCATGGCGTGGTGGGGGATGCTGGCGGCGTTCCCGGTCTTCATTGTCGCGCTGATCCGTTTCACGGCCTATCGCAGTCCGCCGCCATCCAACTGGACCTGGCTGTTCTTCGCACTGGTCCCGATGCTGGTGTCGATGCTGGGCACGCTGCTCTGGACAACACCCGCGATCTCGGCCGAGTTGGAACGCCGCAGTTGGGTCTATCTGGCCGTGCGTCCGAACGGCGGCACCGCCGTGTTGCTCGGCAAGTATCTGGCCGCGGTGACGTGGGTGATCCCGCCTGCGCTGTTGGGACTGTCGATCGCCGTGCCACTGGCCGACACCGGAGATAGCTGGCGAATCTGGTGGACGATGGTGCGACTGCTATGCTTGTCGTGCCCGGCCTACGGAGCCATCTATTTGCTGCTGGGAATCCTGCTGCCGCGCCGCGCGATGGTGCTGGCCGTGGCTTACACGCTGATCTTCGAGTTGGTCATCGCCTGGGTTCCGGCGGTGATCAACAAGCTGACGATTCAATACCGCCTGCGCGCGATCCTGGTGCAATGGTGCGACCTGTCGGACATCGCCGTGCGTCCGTCCGGAGTGCTCGCCTTGATCGGTGACGATCCCGCTTGGCAACACGTCGTGATTCTGATGCTGATCCCGCCGACGCTGCTGCTGATCGCCGTCGCCATCCTGCGCTGGAGCGAATTCTCGGCGTCCGCCGAATCGGACGTTTGAGTCGTTTCCGAAGACCGCAGTTGGGACCGCTAATCGACGCTAATCTGCGCTAATCCTTGACGACCAACCTGTCCGAATTAGCGCAGATTAGCGCCGATTAGCGTTCCAAATTGCAGTTCTCTTTGGTTGCGAGTTTCGATTTGGAAGCTGCGATTCCATCCAAAATCATTCTGCACGAGCGCGATCAAAATGACTCGCCGACGCCTCACGCCTTCGCCAAATCACGCAGCACCGTGTGGAGGATGCCGCCGTTGCGGTAGTACTTGACCTCGACCGGGGTGTCGATGCGGCAAGTCGTCACGAAGTGGACCACGGTGCCATCCGTTTTCTTGGCCGTGACTTCGACCGCCTGACGCGGTTTGAGATTGTCATCCAGCGCGATCTCGAAGGTTTCGGTGCCGTCGAGTTCCAGGAACTCGCGCGATTCCCCTTCACGGAATTGCAGAGGCAGCACGCCCATGCCGACGAGATTCGAGCGGTGAATGCGCTCAAACGACGTCGCGATCACGGCGCGGATGCCGAGCAGGTACGTCCCCTTCGCCGCCCAGTCGCGCGAGCTGCCAGTGCCGTATTCGGCTCCGGTAAGGACGACGAGCGACGTGTTGGTCTGCTTGTACTTCAGCGAGGCATCGTAGATCGGCATGACTTCGCCGGTCGGCAGGTATTTCGTGACGCCTCCCTCGGTGCCGGGAGCCAGCAGATTCTTCAAGCGGATGTTGGCGAACGTGCCACGAGTCATCACACGGTCGTTGCCCCGGCGTGCTCCGTATTGGTTGAAGTCGCCGACGCCGACGCCGCTGTCCAACAGGAACTTGCCGGCGGGGGAATCTTTCTTGATCGAACCGGCCGGGCTGATGTGGTCGGTCGTGACCGAATCGGCAACGCTGACGAGACAGCGTGCTCCGGTGATCGATTTGATCGGCGCGGGAGTCACCGGCATATCGACGAAGAACGGCGGCTCTTGGATGTAGGTGCTCTTCAAGTCCCATTCATAAAGATCGCCGGTCGAAGTCGGGATCGATCGCCATTCGATCGGGCCTTTTGTCGCGTTGCCGTATTCGTTGATAAACGTCTCTGGAGACATTGACGAATTGATCGTCTTCGACACCTCGGCCTGCGTCGGCCAGATGTCTTTGAGATAAACGTCGCTGCCGTCCTTCCCTTTGCCGAGCGGCTGTGTTGTGAGGTCGATGTCGGTCGTTCCGGCGATCGCATACGCGACGACCAGCGGCGGGCTGGCGAGATAGTTGGCCTTCACCTGTGCATTGACTCGGCCTTCAAAGTTGCGATTGCCGGAGAGCACAGCCGAGACGACGAGATCGCCGTCGGTGACTGCTTTCGAGACAGCATCGGGGAGCGAGCCGCTGTTGCCGATACAGGTCGTGCAGCCGTAGCCGACCGTATTGAAGCCAAGCGCATTCAACGACACGTCGAGGCCGGACTTCGCCAGATAGTCGGTGACAACTCGCGATCCAGGAGCGAGCGACGTCTTCACCCACGGCTTGCTCGTTAATCCTTTCGAGATCGCGTTCCGCGCGAGCAAGCCGGCACCGATCATCACACTGGGATTGCTGGTGTTCGTGCAGCTTGTGATGGCCGCGATGACGACCGCTCCGTCGGTGATCGAGGCTCCGCGACCGTCGTTGACCGCGACCGTCGGGCCAGCCGACGTGCGGCCAAATCCTTTGCCGAGCTGATCTCGCCAAGTGCTCTGCATGTCTTTGAGCAGCACGCGATCCTGTGGTCGCTTCGGTCCAGCCATCGACGGCTCGACCGTCGAAAGATCCAAGCCCAGTGTGCTGCTGAATCGCGGTGTCGGCGACGCAGCGGTGCGGAACAAACCTTGTTCCTTGAAATACCGCTCGACGAGATCGACTTCGTTCTCCGTGCGGCCGGTGCGACGCAAGTAGTTGAGCGTCTCGTCATCGACCGGGAAGAAGCCCATCGTCGCGCCATATTCGGGAGCCATGTTGGCGATCGTCGCGCGATCGGCCAGCGACATGTGATCGAGGCCCGGACCGAAGAACTCGACGAACTTTCCGACGACTCCGTGCTTGCGCAACATCTGGGTCACCGTCAAAACCAAGTCCGTCGCGGTGACGCCTTCGCGCAGTGATCCCTTCAACTCGAAGCCGACGACTTCCGGCGTGAGCATGTAGATCGGCTGCCCGAGCATGACCGCCTCGGCCTCAATGCCTCCGACACCCCAGCCAACGACGCCCAGGCCGTTGATCATCGTCGTGTGCGAATCGGTGCCGACCAGCGAATCGGGAAACGCGACACCGTTCTTCGTCAACACGCCCTTCGCGAGGTACTCCAAGTTGACCTGATGCACGATGCCGGTTGCGGGGGGAACGACGCGGAAGTTGTTGAAAGCTTGAGCTCCCCAGCGGAGGAAGCGGTATCGCTCGCCGTTGCGTTGAAACTCCAAGTCGATGTTTTCCTGCAACGCGCCGGCTGTTCCAAACGAGTCCACCTGCACCGAGTGGTCAATCACCAGATCGCACGGCACGAGCGGATTGATCTTCTTCGGATCGCCCCCCATGCGAACCATTGCGGCACGCAGCGCGGCGAGATCGACGACCGCCGGCACGCCGGTGAAGTCTTGCAGGACGACTCGGCCGGGCATGAACGGGACTTCGACTTCTTTCGGCTTGGCCGCGTTCCAGTTCGCGAGCGTCTTCACGTCGTCCGACGTCACGACGAACTCATCGACGTTCCGCAACAGTGCTTCCAGCAACACTCGAATCGAAAACGGCAGCGTGTCGATGTCGCCGAGGCCGGCCAGTTTCCGAAGCTGATAAATCTTCCAATCACCGCTTTTCGTTTTGAGGTTCGCTTCCGCATCAAACGGGTTCATCGCAGGCATTGATCTGAATCCTTAGGTAGCAACAGGCGGTTCGCCTGTCGTCGAATAAAGGGCAGGAGAGCCGCCTGCCGCCACGTCACGGGGGGCGGATTGTAGTCCCGGCCAACCGACCCGCAAGAAACGGCCGCGGAAGACGAATCTCGGCCTTCACTCCATGCAGTTCGTGTCGCTTGACCGGTTCGGCGGAGTTGTTGCAATGTCCCGAACCTCTCCCGTCTTTCTCACTCTGGAGGCATCTCATGTTTCGCTTATGGTTCCGAGGATGTGTGCTGGCACTAGCGTCGCTGTTCGCGGTGACGAACGTTGAGCCGGCGCAGGCTCAGTCATCCGAAAAACTCAAACTATCGTACTTGGCACCCGATGAGGGGATCTTCTTCTTCGCCTCCAACGGCTGGTCCGAATCGGACCCGAAGAGCACCAACCGCACCGAGAAGCTGTTCGCCGAGCAGTCCGTCAGGGACTTCGGTAACCAACTGATGGCGGAAATCACCAAACAGATCAACAACGCCGCGGAGGCTCAGGGGAATGAAGAGGCCAAGGTGGCGGCCGAGGCGGGACCGAAGCTGTTGAAGATCGTCGTGTCGCATCCGGCGATGATTTACTTGAAGAGCTTCAAGCCGCAAGACAACCCGGAAATCGAAATGGCGATCGTCGTCGATGCCGAGAAGGACGGCCCGGAGTCGATCGCGGCGCTCAAGAAACTCTTGGCGTTGATTCCGCCGCATGAGGCGAACGAGGAGAAAATCGGCGATGCAACCTTCTGGCACCGGAAAAAGCGCGTTCCGTCTGAACCGGAGTTTCGGGTCGGCTACCGCGCGTCGCAGATCATGGTGCTGCTCGGCAAGGAGACTCCCAAGGAAGTGCTCGCCAAGTTGCAGAAGCCGGGCAAAGCTCCGGCGTGGATCGCGAAGACCGCGCAGGAACTCGCGGTCGAGCGGCCGTCGATGTTGATCGCGTTTGACGCTCAGCGACTGCTCAGCACCTTGCAGCCGATCATCACCGATCCGATGGCGACGCGCGTCATGGAGGTGCTCGGCATCACCAAGCTGAAGTCGTTCGTCGCCGTATCGGGGTTGGACAAAGTCGGGATGCACAGCGTCTCGGTGATCACCACCGAAGGAACGCCCACCGGTTTGTTCGATCTCATTCCCGACAAGCCGATCAGTTCGACGGACTTCAAGAGCATCCCCGCCAGCGCGCTCAATGCAACGGTGACTCGCTTCGACCTGGCGTACCTCTACGACAAAGCGATGAAGGGCCTCCAGCAGATCGAACCCAATGCCCACGCGCAGATCGAACAGACGCTCGCGGCGCTCGAACCGCAACTGGGCTTCTCGGTGAAGGGGGACGTGCTGGAAGGGCTGGGCGATACCTGGTCGTTCTACACGTCGGCCACGGAGCCGGGAGTTTCCTTCGTGCCCGGCTTTGTCATCACCGCCAGCGTTCGCAAGCATGAGGGTCTCGCGAAGGCGCTCAACGTCGTTGTGATGGCGGCGAAAGGCGCGTTGGCCAACGGCGGTCCACAGGCTCCGTTCTCGATTCAGGAGTTCTCGGCACGCAACGAAAATGGCTATCGCATCGTCTTCAGCACACCGGCGATTCCCGTGCAGCCGACGTGGGTGTTGACCAAGGATCAGCTCATCATCGGCCTGTCGCCGCAGTTGGTCAGCACGCATCTGGCGGGGACGTCCAAAGGCTCGATGGCCGAAAACGAACACGTCAAGGCGGCATTCATACGGAACTCTAAACCGCTGACGGTCAGCTACTCGGACCCGAAGCCGGGACTGCAAACGGTTTACACCGTCGTCAATTCATTCGGTCCGTTGATGTTTCAACAATTGGCTCAGCAAGGGATCAACTTCAACCTGCCGCCGCTGCCTCCGCTGGGTGATATCGAGCAACATCTGCTGCCGACCGTCACCACTCTGGGCCGCACGTCGAACGGCTGGAAGACTGAGAGCCACGGCGTAATCCCCAGCGGCCTCGAGATCGGCCCCGCCGCCGTCGCCATCGGCGTGGCACTGCTGCTGCCCGCCGTGCAGCAAGCTCGCGAAGCGGCGCGACGGTCTCAGGCCAAGAACAATCTCAAGCAGATTGGCCTCGCGATGCACAATTTCCACGATGTCACCAAAGCGTTCCCAGCCGCTGCCAACGTGGACAAGACCGGCAAGAAGAAGCTGCTGAGTTGGCGCGTCCACGTTCTGCCGTATGTTGACCAAGCGGCGCTCTACAAGCAGTTCCATCTCGACGAACCGTGGGACAGTGAGCACAACAAACAGTTCATCAAACAAGTCCCGCCCGTCTTTGTGTCACCGAATCACGAAGACTTGTCCAAGGAAGGGAAGACGGTGTTCCTGGTGCCGACCGGCGAAGGGACCGCGTTTGAAGGCAAAGATGGTCGTGGCATCCGCGAGTTCACGGACGGAACGAGCAACACGATTCTCGCCGTCGAGGCTCATCGAGATGCGGCGGTGATTTGGACCAAGCCGGATGAATTGGAGATCGACTTCAAGAATCCCTTGAAGGGGTTGAGGGGGGCGCGAACCGGCGGTTTCCAAGCTCTGTTCGCCGACGGTTCTGTCCGTTTCATCAGCGAAAACATCAATCTCGAAACGCTCAAAGCATTGTTCACGCGCGGCGGCGGAGAAGCCGTCAACAATTTCTGAGGCGTCACTCAGATCCCTTTCCTCGTTCTCGCGATCAAGACTTCCGGGGTTTTGGAAACCTCGGAAGTCTGGTCGCATTTCAGGAGGCGGTTATGGCGAAACCGTGGTACTTCCAAGTGATGGGAGCGGAGATCGGTCCGCTCACACCGGCCGAGCTGAAAGAGAAGGTCCAGATGGGGCAGATTCAGCCCGACACGCTGGTCCGTTCTGGAACGGACGGGAAGTGGATTCCCGCCGACCGCTGGAAGGGACTGTTGCCTTCCAAAGAAGACACACCCGATCCGCCGCCGACTCCCGCGAAGGAAGCTCCGGAAGTGGCTGCTCCCAAGACGAAATCCATGGCAATCGCAGGCACGGCGGCCACGATCCCAATCGATGACGATGACGATCCGCTGTATCACATGAAGGGCGAAGCCGCCCCCACGGGCCCGATTCCCTACTCGCATCCCGACGAATACGACTTCTTTCAGTTCGTGGGATTCCGCCACGCGATCACGCATCCGTTATACGACGCGCTGGTGATTTACTCGCACCAGAAACAAATGACAGTGACGGACATCACGCGCCGCTCGATCGCGCAATTCATCGGCAAGCCGGAACTCGGGCAAGACAAACCGCCGCCAAAGCCGGAAGCCGCGACGACCGAGGAAGCGGAAGTGAGTATCGAATCAGATACGGTTGCGGAATAAGGCTCGATGCAGCGAACGTAGCCTGACTCTCCGAGTCGGGATTTCTTTCGCAGAAGTCCCGACTCGGAGAGTCAGGCTACGGTCTCAGCGGCTTGTCGCGCAGCAACCGTTCCGGTGCGTCGGCGAGGTACGGCGCGAGCGGGGGAGAGAGTCCCACTTGCACGCCGCCGAACGGTCGGCCTTCGTGAGCCTCCAGAGTCAGCGACCACACGCCCGGTGTGCCGTGGGCTTTTAATGAAACGGATCCAGCGACGACTTCGTCCAGCACGATTTCGCCGCTCGCATCGCGCACTCGCAGACGGACCGCCGCGTCAGCGTTCTCGTTCAGCACGTTGATCGGCGCATCGCGTCCATCAGGCACGACAAAGAACAGTGGCCGAGCCTGACGATGTACCTTCAACCGCTGGTGCAAACCGGCGAAGAACACCATTCGCGGATTCGACACGCGCAGTTCGCACGCATTCAATCCGAAGCTGGCCGTGACCCAATACGTGCCGCCGGTCTTCGCCAGCCATTCAATCTGCGCGGTCTGACCGAGCGGCACTTTGCGGCTCAACACTTCGCGGCCATCCGGATCGAGCACTTTGACTTCGCCATCCGCCGTCTGCCGCTTGCTGATCGGCACCCCCCGCACGCTCAGACGCAGCGTCTCCCCTTGTTCCAGCAACACGAAGGAGATGTTCGACCGCCGCAACCGCGTCTCGTCACCGGGGAGCGGCAGCTTCGGTAATTGCTCACCGACCGGTTCGAGCACTCGTTTCGATAGCGTCTCGCGCGGTTCCGACGGCTTGAGCCGTGCGACCAACGGGCTGACGTATTGACCGTCCGATGTCACGAACTGATCCAACTCGTCGCTCGCCGAACGGAACGCCGACCAATACTCCGCTTGCGGATCGGGGACGCGATAGGTTTCCGCAACTTGCTCAGTCGGCGCGGCGAGCGACGCGAGCGTGTACAGCCAGAAGCCGTCGCCGTGACTCCCCAGCGCGTACAACTGCGGCGCAATTTGCTCGGCCGAGTGATGCGTCAGCGACAGGCCGCCGAGGTATCGCACGTGAGCACCGATTCGCTTCAATCGTTCGCGGGTCGCGTCCACGTCCGGCGTGTATCCCGTCGCGTAAGTTCGTTCCGCCGCGACGATCACCGGGATCTCCGGCGTGCCGAGTCCCAAGGCGAGTCCCTCGTGAAACGCGAACGGCTCTTCGACGTGCATGGCCGCGAACTGAAACTTCTCGTTGACGCGATGCACGGCTCGCTGCAACTCCCGCGCGATCCGTTCCACTTCGCGACGTTGCCAGTCGAGCAACGCGGCTGGCTTCGACGAACCGGCCCCGCGCCGGCAGGACTCGCACGCGCACGCGGCGGAATAGCCGGCGTGATCCGCGCCGTACATTTCCAGATCGAGCACAACGCCCCGCAAACTCGGCCGTGTGCGCGACAGTTCCGCCAGTTTCACGCAACGCGAAAAGATTACCTTCCGCCAGTACGCTTCATCGACCGGACAGGGCGTGTGCGGCTGAGTGATGCCGGACAGCGTGACCTCACGCCGAAAGTCCGGAACGAATTCGAGTTCATTTGCTCCACCGGCAAAGTTGATGACCGGCCAGAGTTCCAGCTCATGCGTCGCGCACGTCTCGCACCAGGTTTCAAGCCGAGGCAAAACTCGGTCATCGTCGCTGGAAGGCGAAAAGCTGGTGATCTTCGGCCAGACGGCGTTGAGTCCGGCTTCGCGCATCTTTGCCGCGATGCCGATCTTCGTGGAGAACGGCAGATAACCGGCCTTGAGCAACGGCCGCTCGGCCGCGTGAGAGACGCTCAATGCGAAGAAGATTCCCATGACCGTCAACGGCACGTGTCGCATGACTCTGTTCCGAAAGTCCTGGGATCAGGGGTCGGGTGTTCGATTTTTCGGAATTGGTGAGATGAAGACTTGGTTACTCAAATTGAGTGGTGTTTGAGTCCCGCTAGGGACGTCTCGACAATAACCCAGCACGTCAGTGCTGGGAAAAGGTGGGAAGAGTGTGTGAAGTCCCGGCAGGGACGACAGAAACTGGCCGAGCATTTCTGTCGTCCCTGACGGGACTCAAATCGTGCAGCCGCATCGCATCCCCAGCACTGAAGTGCTGGGCTACTTTCAACTGTCTCTGACGGGACAAAAACAAAACCGCTCAGTTTGACTTGGATTTCAGAGGACGCTCACACCCCGCCAATTTCGAATGACCGAACACTCGACCCCGGTCGCTTGCTCATCGAGCCTTCACCCACTCCAGCGCCGCGGCGGGATCAGTCAATTCGCCGTTGAGCTGCGCATCGCGTGCCTCATCCAGCAACTGCTTGAAACGCGGGCCAGGTCGCAGGCCAAGTTCGATCAGGTCGTTGCCCGTCACGAGCGGCGGTGGATCGAGAATCTCCGACGGGGTCGTTTCGAGGAAGCGCTCGCAGAACAAAACCTGATGCAAGTCCCCCTGCTCGGCGAGCAAGGTCGCTCGCGACAGTGCCAGCAGGTCGTCGCGAAATGGATGCGCCAGCAACCGCTTGAGCTTGGCGAGGCTGAGCTTGTCCGCCTCGCGTAAAGCCACCTGCTGCCGCACGAGCCACGCGGTCTTTTCGAGTTCGTCATTCGACAACTTCAAGCGACGACAGATGACCTCGACATTCGACACGCCGAGCAACAGCACTGCGAAGGCCAGTTCAAACGACGGCTCTTGGAGCAGACGAAGGGCTGTCAGGCACGGACTGCGGGACGAAGACTGTATGAGTTCGGCTCTCGACGTTGGGCGTTCGGTTTGCTGATGAGCGGGGTCGGGTGTGCGAATTTCAGAGTTGGCCGAGACAGTCTCTGAAGAATCGGACGACTCTGGCAGCCAACTCTGAAATTCGCACACCCGACCCCTGACGTCCACCACTTCCGGCAGAATTTCACGCAGTAACCCGACCTCGTCAGCCAACTCGATGGCGACGTGCCGATGTTGATCGGTCAGCATCCGCCGCAGTTCCGCCGCGATCCGTTCCGCACTGACGACGTGAATCTCCGAAGCCATCTCGGTGACAGCCGCCTTCGTCGCGCGAGCGAGTCCGAACTCCAAGTGAGCCGTGAAGCGGACCGCTCGCAACATGCGGAGCTTGTCTTCGCGCATCCGCTCATGCGGATCGCCAATCGCGCGGATGTAGCCTTGGCTGAGATCCCGTTCGCCCCCGACATAGTCGAGGACTTTGTGTTCGAGCGGATCGAGGAACATCCCATTGATGGTGAAGTCGCGCCGCTGAGCATCTTCCTCCGGAGTGCTGAACGTGACCGAATCCGGACGCCGGCCGTCGGCGTACGGGCCATCGCTGCGAAACGTGGCGACCTCAACTTCGCCCGCTCCGCGCGGGCCGACGACGATGATCACACCGAAGCTGGCCCCCACGTCGAGCGTCTTGAGCTTCGCGAAGATCTTTCGCACTTGCTTCGGCGTCGCATTGGTCGCGACGTCGTAATCCTTCGGCGTCTTGTCGAGCAGATGATCGCGCACGCACCCGCCGGCCCATAGGGCGGTGAAGCCCGAATGCTTCAAGCGGCGCACGATCTCCACCGCGAACTCGCGCTGGAGTATGGGATCGAGAACTCGTCGGTCGGGTTTGTCGGAAGGCGTGGTCATCATCGCGCGAGTTTAGGCCGATAGCATTCCATCACGCCACTGGGCTTGTCCCCGTGGTTCCCGCGCGTCTGCAGCTACGGCTCTGCTGCTGGCAAACTCGATTCCGATTCGCAAGCCCTATTCGAAGACGAGATCACGAATTGTGGCTGGGATTAGAACTCGCCGAGAACTTCTCTTCCGGCGCGGCTGCCCAGTCCTTGCCACGTTGTCCGATGGATGTTGTTGCTGATGAATCGCACGCTGCCATCGCACAGACAGGCATGAACGCCGCCAGGATGCTGGCTGCGTGCGGCGGTCTGAGCGAAGTTGTGGCTGGCGTTGCCGCAGTCAGGTTGCTTCGCATTCGGTGGGTAAAAACTGGTGAAGAGCGTGTCGCCAAAGTGCCCGTTCATCCATTTGTCGCCGCGCAGGCCGGACCAAACCGCCGTGCCGCTGGGAACGCACGAGGCATCGGTCGTGATGGTGGCTCCCGTCAATTCCAGCACCTCGCCATTTGGATTCGCTGCGGGACCGCCCGCCGGTGACGAGGGTTTGTTGCCTGGCCCCAACGTGCTCTCGCTGAAGGCGATCGTCATCGACAAGCCGTCCTTCACATCGCCGAACCGGGTGGACGAGCCGCTGAACATGACACCGTCCCCCGTTTTGATCGAGGCGCTGGCTCCGACTCCGCTGCCTACGCAGGCCGGATAGTTCAACGAGGCGAACACCGATCCCGGCACTCGTCCGACATCGCTGGGGCAGAGAAACAGTGGCACGCTCTTCCGCGCCGCGATGTCGTTAGGCAGCAGCGTTGCGCAGGGATTGCAGAACGTCGGAGCCGTATTGAAGTCGATGATCTTCCGCAGATTGGCTCCGTCGATGTAGGGCAGCAATTGCGCGTGAGCCGAGAAGACTTTCGGAAATCCGACGCGGCCCATCGGCAGGCAGCGATGGCTCGCTTCGTAGTTGTGCAGCGCGAGGCCCAGTTGCTTCAAGTTGTTCTTGCACTGACTGCGCCGGGCCGCTTCGCGAGTGTTCTGCACCGCCGGCAGCAACAGCGCTATCAAGATCGCGATAATCGCAATGACGACGAGCAATTCGATCAGCGTAAAGCCGCGCGCTCGGCGCGGAGAATGAGTCTGCATGGAAAGAGTCCTCGGATGTCTTGGGGAGGGGCACGAACAAGCAACGACATCAGACGCCACAATCACGGCGCGCGGTCATGACACTCGACGAGTGCAAACCTCAACAGGCCCGGCAACAGCGACGTCCTAGAGGACGACTTTCGGCGGCGGCACCAGTGGAAGCAGAAGCGCGCTCTCAACCCGTTCAGCGGGGCGTGCGCAAAACGCGACGTTTGTTTCCGGTAATGAAATCGCCGACAGCGTCACAGGCAAACGAGGCTCTTGGATCAGCGACGCGCCTTCTGGAGAATCCGAACTGCATTCACAACGAGAAATACTGAGTTCGACTCGCGGTGCTTTCGACGAACAGCACGCCAACGAGATTGGCTCTGACAACCTGGACGCGGACTTTTTGACGGAGCAACAAGACTTCGCGGATTTTGGCTGGGACTCACGCGCGCAACAGCAGGTTCCAGACATTCGCTTCGTCAGAGAACACCGGCACTGTGAACCGGGATTCCGAGTACAGCTATTCTCGCTCATCTGCGACAGGCTGACCGGCAATCCGATCGACGTCAGTGTGAACCACACCGCGCAGAACAGCCGCGCCGTCCGCCAACTCAATGAGTGGCGGCCAAGCTGCCAAGCCGAGTGTGTGAATCGCAGGCACCAACGCATCACGATGCTCGCCGGGTTCCGATGGTTGGGCGGGATAATAGGGATGGTCGCGGTGAAGACAACGGAGTCGGGCGCAAGGTCACGGTTGGCGGAGTTGTCACGTTCGGAAAGATGTCGAGTGGGCTGGCCATCGAATCCCACGGATGGCATCGCAATACCACGGATAAGACTGTGTCTCTCGCCTTTCATCCGTGGTATTGCCATGCCATCCGTGGGAACTCAGGGGCTTCATGGCAGATTGCTTGCGCTGTCGCACGAGTTTGTCCGACAGCACATCATCGCTGGTAGCGACCTTCTGGCGGCAGTTCTTGCTGGTCGTTGGGGTCGTTCAGGCTCACCTAGATTGCGTGATCGGCAGAATGACGTGAACCGGGACAGCTTGCGGAACCGATAAACCCGATACCTCCGCTTTTGCGCGGACGCCGCGCGGCGAGGCTGCGCGGGTTTCGGCCACGATTCGGTGAGTGCGTGTCATGCGGCATCCGTTTTGGAAATGGACCCAGTGGGCAAGTTTGGTGTGCGTCGGCCTCTCGGGCTGCTTGCACGGCCAAGACTGGCGCGCTGCCGTGTCCAAGCCGCTCGCTCGTCCGGTCGCGGATCGACGCGAATCGCTGCCGCAACCCAAGGTGATCGGACCGCTGCGCAAAGAGAAGACGACATTCGTCCCACCCAGCAACAGCCCAGCGCCGGCTGCCGTTGTCTCGCCACCCGCGCGCACTTCCGTACCGAGGGTGAGTGGTCGGCGTCCCTTGTCATCGAAAGTCAGCGCGCCTCCGGTGAGTCACGTGACACCGTTGGCGATCGTTGCACGTCCTCCGGCATTGACGGCGTCAGGCATGGTCGGCCCGTCTCGCAGTGCCGCCGAGGCCATACAACCACCGACGACAAAAGACGAAGCTCAACCGCGCGGAGCCAAGGTTCTTGAGGCAGGTTTCATTCCGCCGCCGGCTCCTCCCGCCACGCCGCAGATGACTGCACGTGAGACAGGCGAGCGGGGCGGCGTCAGCCCCCCGGTCTTGAGCGGCACGGCGCTAGCCACCGGTATTTCGCCGGAAATCGTCGATCTCAAATTACCGGTGGCTAGCGCCAACCCGCTCAACGTGAGTACCGGGGGGCTGACGCCGCCCCGCTCGCCGCAGCATCTCATGGTGCAGTCGCCGACACGCGAAGTCTTTGCTGAGTTTGAGCGAACGATCCCGCGACGAAAGGCGAGCGTTCCTCAAGAGTCTGCTCCTCCCTCCGAGGACGACGAAATTGTCGTTGCTCCCAAGCGCGAGCGAACCACTCCGCGACCATTGCCCTTGATCATTCCAGCGGGAACCTCCGCGCCAGTGATTCAGCCGGGCGTGCCCCGTTCTCTTCCGCTTGTCTCCGCGAAGGAGTTGCCTGACGTGACAGACACCATCAACACCGCGCCCGACTTACCGCACGCGGACCTCGAACAGATCGCTCGCCCGCGTGACGTGGCCGTGCTGGTCGAGCAAGTGTTCGAAGATCTGCGGCAACGACGTTTAGATCAAGCTCGGCAGCGAACCGCGTGGCTGAAGCAAATCGTTACGCGACGCGAGTTGGCTGTGGAAGAGTCTTCCGCCGCGAAGCAGGCCGGCGTCGCCACAGAACCACTACGGCTGCAGGTCGATGAGCATGCCGCCCCCGTCAACGCAACGCCGTCTGAAAAGTTGCTCGACGACGATGCGTTCAAGAACCGTCCCTAAGGAGTTGTCATGTCGTCCGCCAAATCAAACTCCGTCCCGTCACCGGAATCCGTGCATGACGTGTGGCTACGTCAGCGTACCGAATTGGAGAACGATCTCTTCGATGGCTGGCAGCCGATCACCACCTGCATGTCCGCGCCGCTTATTGTGCCGATGACGAATGAGACAGACGAGGGGGGGGCCAATGTCAGCGACTCGACCGATCGAGAACTGAGCGGCACGGCGCTAGCCGCCGGCTTTGCGGAGGTACAGACACCGGCGGCTAGCGCCGTGCCGCTCAGTCCCACTGCTGAGCCACAGGCCAACACGCTGGATGCGGATAAAACACAACACGCGGAGTGGCTCAAGCAGGCGAACGAAGGGGCGTTGCGGCAGCGCATCGAACATCAACGGTGCGTGGAAGAGAGTCTGACCCAGCAGCGTGAAACGTTCTCCCAAGAATTGGCTCGGCTGCGGACGGCTTTCGAGCAAGACCTGGCGGCGCGCGAAGCGGCCTGGTCGGCACAACGGGATCAAGAATGGACCGCGTTACACAGCGCGAAGCACGTTCACGAACTGGCACAGCGGCGGCTCCAAGAAGAGATGGCAACGCAGCGCGTCCGCGAGCGTGAAGAGCTGATGCAATGGCGTCAGCAGGCCGAAGCGGAATTGGCGGAAGCTCATCGGCTGTTCGAGCAGGAACGGCTGCAACAACAGCAGGAGTTTGCTCGGCAGCGGCAAACGGAGATGTCGCAACTTCGCCGTGAGCGAGAAGAATTCGACGCGCGCGTTCGACAGATGCAGTCGGAGCTGGCCATCGCGCGACAACGACAAGAGGACGATCTGCGGCACGTTCAGGATGCCCAAGCGGCGCAGATGCGTGCCGAGCGGGCCGAACTCGACAAGCTGCGTGAAACGTGGCTGGAGAAATTCCGCCGCGAGCAAGTGGTCTTGGAGAACGGTCTGCAATTCTTCGGTCAGCACTTGTCGCGAGTGAGTGACGAACTGCGTGTGGCCCAGCGCGGACTGCAAGCGGTTGCCGAGTCCGCGACGGAAGCACATCCGGCGTTGCCGTTCGCGGCACCGGCGGCCGCGCCCGTCGAAGAGACGCCAGAGCCGGTGGTCCTCAGTCTGCAAGACATTCAACAGCGACTGCACGATCTTCGACAAACACAGCGATACGCCGCCTGACGGCGGACCTCCCCACGGAGACGAACCCATGCGACGACTGACGATCTCAAGCCTGATGTGGCTCGGCTGCGCGATTTCCTGCGCGGCCGGATCGTCTCTCTTCGCCGACGATCCGGAACAACTGGCCGCTCAAGCGATCCACGCGGGACAGACGCAAGACCTCTACGCGATTCCCGCGCTGGCGGAGGGATTGAGCGACGAGTCACGACTGGTCCGCCAGTCATCGGCTTGGGCACTGAGTCAAATGGGGGGCGCGGTCAGCGACTTCTCCGCGGAGTTGACCGCCGCGCTCGCGGATCAGGATGCCAAAGTCCGGTGTGCGGCAGCGACGTCGTTAGGACATCTCGGCCGCAAAGCATGGCGTGCGGAATCCGCGTTGTGGCAGGCCACTCTGGATCGCGACGTGGATGTTCGCTGCGCCGCACTGATCGCAGTACGAACGGTCTGTGTCACCAAACACAGCGCCGCGCTGGGGGCGTTGTGCGAATGCTTGCAATGCCCCGTGGCCGAAGTGCAATCCGAAGCGATTGCCACAGCGGTGGTGATCCGATCGCATTGGGACGACGACGAAAAGCGAATGCTCGTTCCGCATCTGGGTCGAGTCTTCGCGACCGCCAATGACGATCTCCGATTGGCGGCGGCCGTGCTGCTGGGTGATCTGGGCTTGCCCGCCGCTGGGGCGATCCCCGCGCTGGCCAACGCGGCGGATGATCTCGATGAACATGTCCGCGCGGCGGCGCTGCGAACACTGGGACGACTCGCGGACGATGTGGATCAACGTTGGAATCGACTCCAGGCGGAACAGCGCACCGCATTGCGTCGCCCCTGCGACATCGCCGCGAAGACGCTGGCCGGTCATGGAAAAGACTCGGCCGAAGTCGCGCGGCTCGCCGAGCAATTTCGACAATTGACGGACGGCATCCAATTGATCGCGGGCGAAGAACACGTTCACTCGCCAGCGCCAGCCAGCGATCCCTCGCCGGTGAAATCTCTGGCCGCACGGAATTCGACATCGCAGCCGCAAGCGTCCTCGGACGGAGCTTGGAGATGGACGCTCGCCGGATTGGCGTCGTGCATCGGTCTGGGACTGTTGTGGTATGGCTTGTCACGTCGCACGGCGGCGAAGGCGCAGCCCAACATCAATCCAACATCACGTATCGACGAACGACTGTCTTCATCCGCGGCCGTGTCTGAATCCGCGGGGTCAATCGGATTGCTCCCCACGGATTCAGTCATGGCCAGGGATCAAGGCCAAGTGACCAATGAGACATTAGACCGTTTGTGCTTGGCAAAACACGATGTTGTTTTTGGCCAAGCTGTGAGCGATGACGACTCGAACTCACGTCGTCGATCCGTGACGGCAGTGTCGATCTCCGCCGTGCCGCAGATCGTGCAGGCGTTGCAGGACGCGGATGCCGGTGTGCGACAAGCGGCGGCGGTCACGCTGGGACAAATCGGACTCGGCGCGATTGATGCCGTGCCGCAATTGACGTCGGCGTTGTCCGATACCGATCCGCGCGTGCGTGCGGCGGCGGCGTTCGCGCTGTCTGCGTTTGGTCCCTACGCAATGGAAGCGGTTCCGGCATTGCGTGCGGCATTGTCCGATGAATTACCCACTGTGCGGACACGCGCGGCGTTCGCATTGGGGCAGATCGGCCCGGCCGCTCGGCGAGCCGGTGAAGAATTAGCGCGGTTGGTGTCCGATCCCGATGTGTCGGTGCGCCGCAATAGCGCCTCGGCCTTAGGGGGCATCGGGGCGGACACCGCCGTCGCTCGGCCGGCCTTGCGGAACGCGCTCGGCGATCCGGACGGCGGCGTGCGGCGCTGCGCGGTGACGGCACTGGGATTGATCGACGCGGTTGGCTCGGCCGCTGACTTGCATCGTTCGCTGAATGACTCGGATGCAGATGTGCGACGGTGCGCGGCTGCGGTGTTGGGGAATGGTCGAGCGATTGACTCACCGGCGAGCGGGGCGGCGTCAGCCCCCCGGTGTTCTGCGGCTGTCGTGACCACCGGGGGGCTGACGCCGCCCCGCTCGCCAAGTTCTCCGGCAGCCAATGTGTTGAAGCTGTTTTGCCCGGAACAGACCGTCGCGGCGGAACCGGTGACTCACAACGAACACATTCTCGACGCGACCGACTTCATCGCTCAGTTGGAAGACGCCGACAGCGACGTGCGTTGGCGTGCGTCGCAAGAGCTGTCGCGACTGGGCGCGTCCGCCGTGCCGGAGATGATCGCGTCGCTGAGTCATCGCAATCCCGATGTGCGGCGGTCGCTGATCCACGCGCTGGGCCGAGTGGGAGCCGAGGCACGTTCCGCGGTGGCTCCGCTACTGATCGCGCTGCATGACGTGAATGCGGACGTGCGCAGCGCGGCCGCCGATTGTCTGGGGCACTTCGGAGTCGTCAGCCGACCGATGGTGCAAGAACTCATGCAGTCGCTGACCGACTCGAACTCCGAGGTGCGCCGTTACGCCGCGACGACGTTGGGCCGGTTCGGCCAACACGGTCGCGAAGCCACGACCGCCTTGCAGGTCGCGGCCATCAGCGACATCGCTGCCAAAGTCCGCGTCGCCGCGCAAGCCGCGCTGCAACGAATCACCGAGTCGCTCGCCGGAGCGGCCTGAACAAGTGAAAGAGATCAGGGTCCAGTTTACAGGAGACAGACAAATGACATCGCGCTTTCCATTCGGTTGCCAGAGTTGTTCGAGTTGGTTGTCCTGGGCCGCGCTGTCGCTCGGCTGTGTGTCGGGGTGCGCGAGTTGGGACCAGGTGGCCCAAAACGTCGCTCAGCCGTGGCGTGCGACTGGCGACATGTTCGCACGCACGAACGAACGCGTGGAAGATGTCTGGGAATCCGGAACCAAACGCTCACCAAAACCCCAAAACGCGCCCGTGCAACAGTTGGCGCACAATGCCAACCCCACGAGACCAACGGCGAACGCGACCACTCGGCCGTCGAACACGCCGTCACAGGCTCCGATCAAGCCGTTGACTCCGGCACCGGCCAACGTCGAACTGCTCCCCGCGCCACCGGTCAGCCCGACCTCGGCGACGGCGGCCGCTCCGGTGGTCACTCAGGCCGCACCGATCACCAAGTCACCCACGACCGAAGCTCCGGCCAACACCACCTGGTGCCGAGTCCGTGTGCGCAACATCGGCAGCCAGCCGGCGACACAAGTCGCCGTCATCATCAGTTCGCCCGCGAACGCGCCGCTTGTCTCCAAAGAGGGAGAGACGGTTTCGCAGCCTACGATCGGCAAGATGGAGTTCGCGCCGGTGGCTCAAATGGGTGCGAACGAGGAAATCATTCTGCTGGTCGGCGTCGCAACAGCGGATGAGCGAGCCAATCGCCTGCGCGTGCAAGTCCGCGACGCTCAGGGAGGCTCGAACCAAGAGTTGCAGGCACGCTGGAAGATCGCCATCGAAGCGGCGGAATAAGTTTCGATTGCAAATGCCCGACGCACACGATTTCGAGGGGTGATGTTTTCGGTCCCCATCCAGCTCGCCTGGATGGAACCAGAGATGGCGAGCTAACCCAGCAGTAATTAGTCCGTGAGACCCCATCCAGCTCGTCTGGATGGTGAATCAGATTCTTGAGCGTTGTCGGCACCCCAGCGATCTACTTCACCATCCGCACGAGGCGGATGGGGTCTGAGGCCAGGTAGGTTGATTGCGCTTTAGCTCACCATCGTTCGCTCCATCCAAGCGAGCTGGATGGGGGCGGAAACATGGGGCACTCAAACGTCGGCAATCAAGGATTACTTGAACAGACCACCGAGCGTTTCGATGAGCCAGCCGTTGGCGGCGCTGTAGCCTTGATGACCCCACATGCTGCGGACGAGGTCGATGGAGGCCATGCCGCACATCAGCATGACGACCGAGGAAACGGCCAGCATCGAGATCAAGCCGCCGCCCCAAGGATACTCGACCGCGACGCCAACAGTTGCTTTCGCGGAGGAAGTCTCCAGTTCGGCTTCGTCACCGAACTCGCTCTCCTCTTCAAAGGCTTCATCGCCGGCGAAGACGTCTTCGCTCTCGGCCACTTCTTCCTCTTCGCTCTCGCTGAATTCAAAGGCATCCTCGTCTTCAACTTCTTCGGCCTTCTTCTTGACCATCGCGGCTCCGCCGTCGTCGGTCTCGTCCTCGTCGTCGAAGAGCAGCACGCTGGTATCGCCGGTGCTGCCACCGTCCACCGCACCGATCTCGAAATCGCTCTCGACAGCTTCCGGTTCCTCTTCCATTTCGAGCGACGGGACTTCGAGCATCGTGTCGCCCATGCCGTCTTCGTCAGCGGCCGGCTTCTTTTTGCCTTTCGTTCCCTTGGGGATCTTCATGGCCGGCATGGTCTCGGTGAGCCGTAAGTCGCCGTCGTCATCCTTCAGCGAGAGACCGCTGTCGGTGCCGGTCTCGGCCAGCGTGATGCCGGCGTCCTCGTCATCATCGCCAGACAGGGCGATGCCGCTGTCGTCGTTCATTTGCAGAGCGATGCCGCTGTCCCCCGCCAGCGTGATACCCCCCTCGTCCTCGTCCGCGAACAACGAGAGGCCGCTGTCGTCATCGTCTTGTCTCCGCTTCTCCAGCGACACGCCGCTGTCGGAGACATTATCCAGCGAGATACCGCTTTGCGGACCAACCAGATTGATGCCGCTTTGGCTGGTCAGCGAAATACCGCTGCCTCCGTCGAGCGCAATGTCGCTGTCGTCCATCAAGACCGACGAACCACCGCCACGAATACCGCTCTTCGGGCCAACGCCGCTACCGCCAGTTAAGCTCACGCCGCTGTCGGGCAGCACCGCCACGTCGCTGTCACTGTCCTTCTTGATCTTCGACTTCGGACCGGGAATGCGCGAGTCGTCCAGCAACCGCACATCGCTGTCAGAATCGGCGGAGATCAACTGCACGTCGCTGTCACTCTCCATTCCGATCGGCAGGCCGGAATCCTCTCCCGCCAGATGGACATCGCTGTCCGAATCCGGTTCTTCGCTGACGAGCATGACGTCGCTGTCACTATCGGGCTTCGGCACCAGCTTGCCGGAATCCGAGGGATCCGGCGCGAGCATCACATCGCTATCACTCTCAGGCGTGGCGAACCGTGTGCTGCTGCCGTCATCCAGACGCACGTCGCTGTCGGAATCACTCAGTCCCAATTTCAGAACGCTGTCGGGTGCCGCGGTCGGCACATCGGACGCCAATTGTACGTCGCTGTCCGAATCGTTCAGATTGATCCGGCCGCTGTCCGAGGACAATCGGACGTCGCTGTCGGACTCTTGAAATTGCAACATGACGTCGGGACCGCTGTCGTGGCCGGCATCCAAGCGATCGTCCATCACCAGCCGCACGTCGCTGTCGGACGCGCCGCCCCCTCCGAAGTCATCGAAGATGCTGCCGGCGGAGTCGCCGCTTTCCGGATCGATGCTCGGCGCGTCGCCACTCAGTTGGCGAATGACCGACGGTGCGCTTCCCAAGCCTGATCCATCGGCCGCGTGGTCGTCGTCCAGCACCGAGCCGTCGTCTTCGCCGATCATCTGCACGTCGGGATCCGACGATGTCTGCAGGCGGCGACTGAGTTCGTCAATGTCCTCTTCCTTGAACTTGAACGTTCCGCGATCGGCAAAGCCGCGAACCTCTCCCTTTGAGCGAAGTTTATTCAACCCCTCTTTGCTCATCCCGAGCTTTGCCGCAGCTTCGTCAATGTTGAGATATCGTTTGGTCGCCATGACTCACCGACTCCTAGATTCGGTCCGATTCATTGTCTCGACTGTCGCCACCGGCACAACCGAGCCTTGCAAACCATGCTCGGAAAGGCGGTTGTGGGAACGTGGTATCAGATTCTAAAGGCCGGAACGGCGTGAGCAAGAAGTTTCGCCACCGCGCATCACAAACAGCCGCCTCACAGGTTCGATGACAACGAGCCATGCGCCGGAAAAATCCTCAGATTCGACTTGGCACGTTTTTCAGATGCGACTACAACCCCGCCCGCTTCGTTCGGCCGAGGGCATCGCCCCTTCCTCCGGGAGTCCTTCCCACTCGCAGTTCTCGGCCTGAAGCGGACCCTGCCTCAACTCGCCCCTTCGATTTCCCCTCCTTCCATCTTCTCCGACAGTCTTCTTTGCGCAAGGCACTGGTTCGTCGCCGCGCGTCGGTCCCGCCCGACACGACGTCGTGACTCGCCGTGGCTTTGCCGCCTCGAACGGAGTCCTCTCTCATGTCGCATTTTCTTCGGAACCGATGGGCCGTTTGGTGCCTGTTTGGACTGCTCACCGCGCCGTTGACCGGCTGCATGAACAATGGCTTCGTGCCCAGAACGACGCATCGCCAAAGCCAGTACCGGTCAGCACAACTCTGGGGGCAGAACAAGTCGATGTCGCAGTCGATGGCCCAACTGCAACAGCAGAACGATCAGCTCAAGGGCAACCTCAACGTTGCCAATGAGCGAATCAGGAACCTGAACGACGAACGCGCGCAGATGGCGGAGCGATTCAAGAACGCGGGGCGTTCCAGTCCGCTGTCCGACGAAGCTAATTCTCGCTTTGAGGATTTGGTGAGACGCTATCCGGGCATCGAATTCGACAGAAATACTGGCGTCGCCAAACTGGATTCCGATCTGCTGTTTGAATCCGGCAGCGACGAAATCCGTCCACAAGCCGACGCGGCTCTCAAGGCCGTCTCCGCTTTGCTGAACGAGGGAGCGACCAAGCAACTCCGCATTCAAATCGTCGGCCACACGGACGACCGTCCGATCGTGAAAGCTTCGACCAAAGCCAAGCATCCCACCAACTGGCACCTTTCCACCAACCGTGCGAACTCCGTGTTGCTCGCGCTTAAGAAGAACAAGGTGGATGAACGACGGATGCGCGCCGCCGGAGCTTCCATGTACGAGTCAGTCACCAGCAGCAAAGACCCGAAAGCCAAAGCGAAAAATCGCCGCGTGGAAATCTACATCCTCGCCCCGGACGCGAAAGACGTCGCCGCCTGGGAACAGCCGCGAAGCTGAACTTCGTAGAAGAAGAGTTGGAACACTAATCGACGCTAATCTTCGCTAATTCATGACAGCCGCACTGTCCGAATTAGCGAAGATTAGCGTCGATTAGTGTTCCAACTGCGGTTCTCTTTGGTTGTGTCCGGTCGTCGCATCAAGATCCTTATTTCGCCCTCGCTTCGAGCTGGTCTGCATTCACGCTACATTGGCCGACACGGATTTGAGGTTCCGACGAATCCTCTTCCACGGTCAATGGTCGTGCCATGATGTGTTGTCGCGGTCTGTGTCGTTTTGGCAAACTCGGCGCGCATGTCATCGCCAGCGGCCTGCTGTTGGCGTCGCTCGCGCCGGCGGAAGAGATCCCCAGCGGTATCGGCCGTTCGATCATCCATGTGGCACCCGGCGGAATCGCCGTCTACCGGTCGGAGATGTGGGGCCAGGTGAATCTGGATTTGCTGAATCCGACCGATGCGCCGGTGGAGTTGTTGGTTTCCACGTTTTTTGAGAACGAGCCGACACTGCAATACGGCCGGCGGATTTGGATGCTTCCCAAATCTCAGTTGCAGACTTGGCAACCTCTCCGATTACCGCCGACAGGAGCCAACCGCAGCGTCAACATCCGCACGCTCGTGATGGATGCTCGCCAAGAGCGGGAAGTGTTGCTGCGCAGTGATAGCGGGGCGCTGCAGTTTGACGGCCTCTTGCGTGTGACGGACGAAGAGGCCATGACCGGGATCATCGAGGCTCCCGACAATCCACCGCCGCCGGGCACGTTATTTCTTGATGAGAATTATGAAGCAAACGCGGACCTCGTCATCACCTCGCGATTAGCCGCTCAGCGGACGCGGCGATTGACCAATCTGCTCGACCAATTCCTGCCGGCGGGGGAAGAAAGTTTGCAGATGCTTGATCAAATCGTTCTGGCCGACAGCCGCATCATCGACGATAGCGCCGGACTGGCGGCGATGCGCCGTTGGTTGTTCGGCGGCGGACGCTTGTGGGTCATGCTGGATCAAACCGATCCGCGCGTGCTGCAACTTTTGTTGGGAGATGAATTCGCTGGTGAAGTCGTCGATCGCGTGGGGCTGACGACGATCCGACTGGGAGCTCCGCGATTCGGCGAGAAAGTTGTTTCGACCCAAGATTATGAGCAGCCTGTCGAGTTCGTGCGTGTCGCGGTTTCGGGCGTGGAGGTCGTCTACACGGTGGATGGTTGGCCGGCTGCCTTCTGGAAGACCTGCGGTGAAGGCCGTTTGCTTGTGACCACCTTGGGTCCGCGCGGTTGGATGCGACTCCGCACGGCCGCCGACACGATCCCGGTCCGAAACCCTGGGCGGCTTTCCTCACAGACAGAGACGAGCGTGGAATCCGACCTCCGCTCGCCGACCAGGTTCGCGACCTTGGAACCGATGTCGAATTTGGCTCTGGAGTTCTTTGGCACTCGATCGCCACGTTTGTTGCCCGACACCGTCCTGGAACCGCTGACTCAGGAATATGTCGGCTATGCGATCCCGTCACGCACGATGATCCTGGGGCTGTTGCTCGGATTCAGTGCGCTGTTGATGGGTTTGGGGACTTGGCTGCGGCGTCAGAATCGGCTGGAGTTGCTGGGAGCCATCGGTCCGGGGATCGCGCTGGGCATCAGCGTGATCTTGGTGTTGCTCGGTCGGCAGCAGAGAAACGCGGTTCCTCCCACCGTCGCCAATGTGCAGCTTGTGCAGGCGATTCCAGGAACCGACGACGTCCGCATCTCCGGAGTGGTCGGTCTGTTTTCCTCGGATGCGGGGATCGCCACGATCAGCGCTC
Source organism: Planctomyces sp. SH-PL62 (assembly GCA_945893045.1). Taxonomy (GTDB): domain Bacteria; phylum Planctomycetota; class Planctomycetia; order Planctomycetales; family Planctomycetaceae; genus SXKJ01. The sequence continues at coordinate 143,509 of CAMDEA010000001.1, read as the reverse complement.
AGCAGGGGGGTTGGCTGTGGCCAGAGACATCCGGTCTGGAGGCCACCACACGCCGCATGGTGTGGACCGATCACGGCACTTGGCGGTGGGAGCACTTGCCGGAGACTGCGGGACTTCGCAGCGCCACGTTTCAGACCGCCGCCGAGTTTCCCAAACGATTGGAAGCTCGCGCGACCTTCGGGCCAGAGGGACTGACCGGCCATCTGCATCTGCCCGGTGAGTACCGCCCCACGGATGCGATGTTGGCCACTCGCGACGGGCGATTCGGCGTCGACCTGCGCGGCGACGGCACGTTCACGGCGCAGGCGGACAACGTCCTGGCGAACGAACAGTTCCTCGCGGCTGGATTGTTAAGCGACGAGCAAGGCCGACGACGGCGCTTGCTGCAACAACTCTTGGCGAATCCGCAACGTCACGATTTCCCGGAAGTCCCGCACGTCTTTGTCTGGACCGAACCTTGGGACATCGGTTTCCGTTTCGGCGAGAAACAGCGGTCGTTGGGATCGGCGTTGCTGGCAGTGCCTCTGAAACTGCAACGTCCAGCAACGGGGACCGCGGTGCGCATCGCCGCTCCTTTCCTGCCTTATCTGGGAGTGAATGGCCCCGATGACACGCCCCCGACCGGTTGGTGGGATGCTCCGCGCCGCCAGTGGATCGAGAAGTCGCGACCAGCCGAGACTTGGTTGCGGTTTCAGATTCCCACGGTGCTGCTCCCGATCGCCGTGGAACGTGGCCGAGTCACCGTGCAGGTCAAAGGTCCGGTGGGGAAGCTCACGTTGGCTGGCCTGCAACCGAAAACCAAAACCATCGTGCCGTTGAAAACCTGGACCGATCCGGTCGGCACACTGTCGCTGGAGATCACTGATCCCGAACTGCTGAGCATCTCGGCGGACGGCGGATTGCTGCTGCGGATCTCCGGCGGAGACCCGGACCGCCCGGAGTTGACGCAACTGGAAGCCACCGACAGTTCCGTCATGAGCTATTGGCAAATTGAGTCACTGAGTTTGGAACTGAACGCCAGGACGATCGACCCCGGAAAATAAAACAGGCGAGCGAGGCGGCGTCAGCCCAATGGCAATCACTTTGGAAAGTAGCAGGCACATTCCATGTGCCGTCCGCCTGAGGAATGCCGTCCGCCTGAGAATTGCCGACGGCACATGGAATGTGCCTGCTACATTGACGCCGCCCCGCTCGCCAGAAGGGAATTGAAGTGAATTCCGAAAAGCCGGTCCTCGTGATCGAACACCTCACCAAGCGTTACGGCGACTTCACCGCGCTCGACGATCTGACATTGAGTCTTTCGGCCGGTCAGATTCTGGGTCTGATCGGACCGAATGGAGCCGGCAAGACGACGGCCATCAAGATTCTGGTGGGACTGGCTCGTCCGACCAGCGGCACCGCGCGGATCGGCGCTGCCGACTGTGTCGGCGACGCGCGCAGCATCAAGAATCTGGTCGGCTACATGCCGGATCGATTCGGCTCGTATGACAACATGCGCGTGCATGAGTACCTCGACTTCTTCGGAGCCGCGTTCGGCATCCCACGCCGCAAACGCAGGGGACGCATCGAAGAGGTCTTGGAGACCACCGGCACCGCGTACATGCGCGACAAGTTTGTCGAGAGCCTGAGTCACGGCATGCAGCAGCGAGTCGGTGTGGCACGCACTCTGTTGCACGATCCGCAGGTGTTGATTCTCGACGAACCGGCGAACGGACTTGATCCACAGGCCCGCGTCGAGATGCGCGATCTGCTGATCCGGCTCGCGAAGCTGGGCAAGACGCTGCTGGTCACGAGTCACATTCTGTCGGAGCTGTCGCGCATCTGTGATCGCGTCGCGATCCTGACGCACGGCAAGCTGCGCGCCTTCGGAACGGTGGCCGAGATCAGCCGCATGGTCAGCCAGCAACGCACGATCGAAGCTCAATTGATGTCCGCCGAACAGATTGCAACAGCGGTCAGCCTCATCCGTCCGGCCATCGAACCAACGGCGGAGATCGTGGAATCTGCCGCCGAAGCCGCCATCCGATTTCGGACCGCCGCTTCCGAAGATCAGTTGAGCGAATTGCTCGCGTCCCTGGTGCGGGGCGGAGTGCGAGTGACTCAGTTCCGAGAATTGCAAACCGACCTCGAAGAAGCGTTCCTGTCGTTCACACGCCCGGTTGATGACCCCATCCGGCTTGCCCGGATGGTGAAAACGATGGAGAGCTAACAGGCGGAGACCCACGAATGTCCCCAACTCTCCCGTTCCTCCGCCTTCGGCGGAGGAACGGGAGAGTTGGGGGGCGACGGCATCAACTAGCCCACCATCTGCTTCACCAACGGCACAAGGCCGTTGGGGGCAAAAGTAAGACAGTCGAAATCAGAAGTCGTGAGTGAATAACATGGCAAATCCGATCGCGCGACGCGAACTGGTGACGACCCTCCGGCAGCGGCGGATGCTGTTGATGCAATGCGGTCTCGCGCTGTCGTTCTCGCTGTTGGTGATTCTCCGCTGGCCGACCGAGCCGCGCATGGCTCTGTCGGGAACGCGGTCGCAAGAAGTCTTTCGGTTGTTCGCCTATGGATTGTTGTCCGCGCTGCTGTTGATGTTGCCGGTCTTCCCGGCGACGAGCATCGTTCGCGAACGCAACGCCGGCACGCTGGCGTTGCTGCTCAACACACCGCTCGGCCCGTGGCGAATCTTCTGGGGCAAGCTGCTGAGCGTTCTGTCGCTCGCCGGCCTGATGCTCTCCTTAAGCCTGCCTGCCGCCGCAGCGTGTTATGCGCTGGGCGGCATCTCGCTGACACACGACTTGCTGGCGGTTTACGGAATGCTGCTGCTGACCGCTCTGCAATTCGCGACGCTGGGTCTGTTGGTCAGCACCTACGCGACGACCACCGACGCGGCGGTTCGTGTGACTTACGGACTGGTGTTGCTGTTGAGCGTGCTGCTGCTCGCTCCGCACCAATTCTTTCAAGGGACCGAAACCTCGTTGGCGGACCTTAGCGACTGGCTGCGCTGCGCGTCGCCGTTCGCCGCCATGATGGCGCTGCTGGGAGCCGGTGATCTGGGTGCCTCCGGCTTGATCTCGACCAGCGACGTGCCGGGACGATTCACCGTCGTCTCACTGATCCTGTCGGCCGTGTGCTCGCTGGGGACGATCAGCCGGTTGAATCACACGATCTTCGATCAAGCGCGCGCCGCGGGCCTGATCAGCAACGATCAGAGCTTCGGAATTCAGTTGTGGCGGCGAGTGATGTTTCTCGTCGATCCGCAACGCCGGTCGCGCGCCATCGGACCGTTCGTGAATCCGGTGATGGTCAAAGAATTTCGCTGCCGCCGATTCGGCCGCCTGCACTGGCTGCTGCGGCTGGTCTCCGTCTGCGCCGTGTTGTCGCTGATGCTGACCTATGCCACCGTGACCGGCACCATCGACTGGGGCGTGGACACGATCGGCGCGATCCTGGTGCTGATGCAAGTGGCGCTGCTGGTGCTGATCACGCCGAGCCTCGCCTCGGGTTTGCTCAGCACCGAACGCGAGAGCGGCGGCTGGCCCTTGTTGCAGATGACTCCGTTGTCTCCCAGTCGCATCGTGTGGGGCAAACTGCTGAGCGTGATTCTGACCTTGCTGTTGGTCTTGTGTGCGACGTTGCCGGGTTATGTGGTGATGGTCTACATCGAACCCGGTCTGCGGCTGCAAGTCGAACGAGTGGTGATCTGCCTGTTCGCGACCGCCGGGTTTGCGATGCTGCTAAGCGCGGCCGTCGGCAGTTTGTTTCAGCGCACGGCGACCGCCACCGCCGCGTCTTACGCTGCGTTGCTGGCCGTGTGCGGAACACCGTTGCTGATCTGGTTGGGACGCGATGCGCCGTTCGGCCACAACACGGTCGAAAAGGCGTTGCTCATCAATCCGGTGGCCGCGGCACTCTCCGTGATTCGGCTGCCGGGATTCCGCGACTACGAATTGATTCCCGGCAACTGGTGGTTTCTCGGAATCGCTTCGGTGGTGTGTCTCTTGGTTCTGATGGGTCAAACTCATCGCATCTCGCGTCCGCAATAATTCAAATAGCAACCGCCACCGGGCTTGTCCCGGTGGTTCCCGCGCTTTTGCACTACCCACTTCCGTAGTGCAAAAGCGCAGGAACCACCCCGACAAGCGGGGTGGCGTCCGGTGGGAATTCATGATGCGACCGACCATTCTGCTGATGACGTTGTGGCTGACTACGGGAGCGGTCGCGTGTGCCGAGATTCGGACCGAATTCGCGATGGATTCCGATCCCTTGCTCAAGGCTCCGGAACCAATCGTTGTCTTTCCAGTCCAGCACCGGCCGCTCTGGCTGAAGGCCCTAGCTCGGCCGGAGATCGACCTGCAACGCCGGGCCGCTGAGGCGATTGCCGAGGCGCATCTGCTCGGCACTCCCGACCTCGGCGAGGCGAAACCGGCGCTCGTCCAAATTGTCTCTGCCGAAAGTACGCACCCAGCCGCTCGTTCGGCGGCCGCGCGGGCGCTGATCGTGTTGGAAGCGCGTGAGTCGGCCGAGACGTTGTTCGCGGTCTCGCAGAAGTACGGAACCGATCTGCGGCAACTGATCGAACCGGCTTTGGCCAAGTGGAAGTATCAGCCGATCCGCCAAGTTTGGCAGCAGCGATTGGACGCCGCCGAGACACGGCATCGCGATCTGATGCTGGCGATCAACGGCGCGCAGGTCATCAGCGACAGCTCCATGATTCCGGCACTGTTGTTGATCGTGCATGACCCACTCCGTCCGAGCGGAACTCGGCTGGCGGCAGCGCGAGCGGCCGGGCAAATTCAGAGTACAGGTCTTGGGCTGGATGCTGAGAAGCTCCTGGAGTCACCTGCTCCCTCGATTGTGAATCGGTTGTGTGCCACATCGCTCCTCAAGCAGCATCGCAGTCAGGCCGAGCAATCCCGCCTGGTCCGGCTGGCACAGGACGAAGAACCCACCATCGCGGCCGCGGCGCTCACCGCGCTGAACTTCACTGCCCCGCAACTCATTCTGCCGATTGGCGAACAGGTCTTACGCAATCGCGATGCGAATGTCCGGCTTCAGGGAGTCGCGACTTACGTGACACTCGCGACACCGGATCGTGTCGCTCGTCTCGCGCGGTTGTTGGACGATCCGCATCCGGGTGTGCGCGGTCAGGTCCGCGAACGGTTGTTCGTGTTGGCGAAAGAGGCCGAGCTATTCGCTCCCATCATTCAATCGGCCTCCGACGTTTTGGCCGGCGAGAGTTGGCCAGGCCAGGAGCAAGCCGCGCTGTTGCTCACAGCGCTCGATCACAAGCCCGCCGCCGCGCGGATGACGCAATTGTTGGAGTCGCCGCGCGGCGAGGTGATCGTCGCGACCGCTTGGGGACTGCGCAAGCTCGCCGTTCCGGACACGCTCCCCGCGATTCTGGAAAAGGTTCAGAAGGAATTCGAACTGCGGAGCAAATTGGGAACACCGACGCACGCCAACGACGCGCAAATCGCACATTTGTGCGAAGCACTCGGCTTGATGAAATACGCTCCCGCCGATCCGGTGCTGCGACGTTACGTCCCCAAGAACCTGTTGCTGGGTGAGCTCACTCGCGGCGGAGCCATTTGGGCATTGGGGCATCTGCACGCAGACAAATTGGATGAACCGCTGGCACAACTCATGACCGAACGCCTCACCGAACCGCTCGACGCGATTCCCCAGGAATCGTTCCGAGTCCGTCACGCCTGTGCGATTTCACTAGGACGGATGCAAGCCAAATCTCAGGTGGAGCCAATGCGAAAGTTCCTTGGCCCCAACACCGAACTCGATTCCACCTCGATGGCGATTCGCTGGGCGATCCACGAACTCACGGGAGAAACGTTGCCGGAACCCGGTCCTCCGGTCAATTACGTCAAATCGAAATGGTTTCTGGAGTCACTGGACTGACGCGACCGGCGGAGGGCCGCTTAAACCAAAGCTGGTTCCAGCGACTCTTCTTCAATGCCTTCGGCGACCTGCAAACACGCGCGGCGACCGGCGGTCGTCAATTGATACAGCATCCCGCCCGTGCGACCGGCAATCTCCACTTGCAGCAGTCCGTGAGCGATCAGCTTGCCATGCACGCGAGCCATCTGGTCGGCCGGCACGCCCTCCACTTCTCGAAGGCGTGGACGAAAGCCGCGAGCCACGAATTCAGCGGTCTCGGCATCGGCGGTGGCCGCGACATCAATGCCTTCGCCGTAGGCCAGCAGTACTTGCCGCCATTCGGGATGAGCGTCCAACACTACGAAATCCAGGTCGAGCATGACGCTGGGTATCGGCCGGCACGACCCCGATGCTCACTCCCGCGCGATCCACCGACACGACTGCAACGACCGCTGCGACACATCCGGGCCGCACGACGGACATAGCCCGCAAAGTTCGCCAACAACCGCGTAGCCCGACTCTCCGAGTCGGGCTACAGGGTCGAGCCACGGCTCGGATGGCCTCTTGCTGAAGGGCCGGCCGATGGCGTCGGTTTGCCGTTCGACGAGCCTCTCAGAAGACTCTCACCCATATCTGGATTGAGCAGGACGCGGCCCGCCGCCGAAATTGGACGTCACGTCTGAAAGCGGTGTCACCCTTGCCCGGATTTCCCGTCTGTCGTCAAGAACCTTTCATGAGGAACCACGAAGCCTCCTCCGCCAAGATTCCGGTCATCGACAACATCGAGTCGATCCGCGAACTCGCCGCCAAGCTGCAAGCGGACAACGCCGAACTCAAGCAACGGGTGCAGCAGTTGTCGGAACGCGAGCGGCATCTGCGAGCGATCCTCGATTCGGAACCGGAGTGCGTGAAGTCGCTCGCGGCCGACGGCACGTTGCTGGATCATGGTTCGGTGCGCGATTGGGAAGTCGAGTTCCGTCGCAAGGACGGGACGGTTGGGCATTCGTTACGTTCGTTGGAGCGGCTGACGCTCGACGGTGAGGACTGCATCCTCACGACGCTCAACGACATCACCGCACGCAATGCCGCCGAAGCGGATCTGCGGGCGAGCGAAGAGCGGCTGCAACTCTTCATCACACACGCACCGGCGGCCCTGGCCATGTTCGACCGCGACATGCGCTATCTCGCCGTCAGCCGGCGTTGGATCAATGACTATGGTTTGCGTGACTCCGAGATCATCAGCCGATCGCACTACGACATTTTCCCGGATCTTCCCGAACGTTGGAAAGCCGCACATCGCTGCGGTCTGGCGGGCGAGATCGAGCGGGCCGATGAGGACTACTTCGAGCGGGCCGACGGCTCCAAGCTTTACGTCTGCTGGGAAGTGCGTCCCTGGACTGCCGCCGACGGCACGATCGGCGGCATCGTGATCTTCACCGAGGACATTACCGCGCGAAAGCTGGCAGAAATTGCTCTGCGTGAACGGGACGAGCGACATCGCCAGCTCTTCGATTTCTGCCCGGACGCCCTGTTCATCGTTGATGCCACTGGACGATGCCGCGACGTCAATCAGACCGCGATTGCCCGCTACGGGTACACTCGCGATGAGCTGCGGCAACTCTCACCGATCGACTTGGCGGCTCTCGAAATTCGGGATCTCGCGTCGGAACGAATTCGCGAGGCGATTCAACACGAGACTCGATTCGAATGGCGACATCGACGTAAGGACGGGCACGAATTCCCCGTCGAGGTCGCGGCCCAGCCACTGATGCTCGGCGGAGAGCGTTGCATCCTGTCGTGCGTGCGGGATTGCACCGACCGCAAGGCACACGAAGTCCAATTGGCCGCCAGCCGCGAACGCCTGGAAACGCTGTCGCGCCAATTGATCGCCACTCAGGAATCCGAGCGGCGGCATCTGTCTCGCGAACTGCATGACGAGATCGGGCAAGAGCTGACGAGCATTAAGCTCAACCTCAAGAACCTGCAATCGCCGTCGCCAAGCGATGCCGAGTTGGTTCACGACACGCTCGCGGTTGCCGAACATGCGCTGCAACAGGTCCGCAGCCTGGCGCTGGATCTGCGGCCCTCGATACTGGACGACATCGGCCTGGCCGCGGCACTGCGCTGGTGTCTCGACCGGCAGGCTCATCGAGCCGGTTTTCACGCGCAGTTTTTCGCCATGCCACCAGAGATCGCCACGACTCCCGAAATCGCCATTACCTGCTTCCGCGTCGTGCAGGAATGTCTGACGAACATCGCGCGGCACGCTCACGCTCGCAACGTTCGTGTGGAAGTCCATCAGTACGAGACGGCTCTCGACTTGCAGGTCCAGGACGACGGCATCGGCTTCGACGTCCAGGCCGCGACCGAACGAGCGACTCGCGGCGCGAGCCTCGGATTGCTCGGCATGCGCGAACGCGCGGAACTCGTCGGCGGCTTGATCGACATCGAGTCCACTCCCGGTTCTGGCACCACCATCCACGCGCGGTTTCCGAACACACGACCGGAACAGCAGACGACAGGTTCAATGTAGCGGCAGGGCGCAAGCCCTCCGGTGTTTGGGCTCTAATGTGCCGACACCGGACGGCTCGCGCCGTTCCGCTACAAAATGGATTTCGTGCCGACGATAAGCCGCCTCATTTAGAAAACCTCCAACATGCCCAACATCAAAGTCGTCCTCGCCGATGATCACGCGGTCGTTCGCACCGGGATCTGCACGATGCTCGCCACGCTGGGGGGCATCGAGGTCGTGGGCCAGGCCAGCAACGGACGCGAAGCCATCGCGCTGATCGAACAGCATCAGCCCAGCCTGCTGATGTGCGACATCTCGATGTCGGAAATGAACGGCCTCGAAACCACCAGGCACGTTGTGAAAGAGGTTCCGGACGTCCGCGTGATCATGCTCTCGATGCACACATCCGAGGAATACGTCTGGCAGTCGTTGAAGGCCGGAGCAACCGGGTACTTGATTAAGGACACCGATCCGGCGGAACTCGCGCTCGCCATCAAGTCGGTGCTGGCCGGCAAGACGTACCTGACGCCCAACGTCTCCACGCAAGTCGTCAATACTTACATGCAACGCCTGGAGAGCGAGACGACGACCACCAACCTGCTCACGCGACGGCAACGCGAAATCCTGCAACTGATCGCCGAGGGGAAGGCACTCAAGGAAATCGCCCGCCTGCTCAATCTGAGCGTGAAGACCATCGAGACGTACCGCACGATGCTGATGGACCGCCTCGACATCCACGACACCGCTGGTCTGGTGAAGTACGCAATGCGCACGGGGATGATTTCTTCGGAGCCGTAACGGCGAATGCGGCGGTGGGCATTGCCTTGGGCTTGCGGAATGCCTTTGGGAACTGAAATTGCGCGAGATTTGTTTCGCGTGATGGCCCCAACGGGGCCAGACTCGAAAGCCCAGGGCGCTTAGCCCTGGGTTGGAGTGCCCACCGCCGACTCCAAGCCCCAACGGGGCGCAACTCGTTGGACGTTCGAGCGAGTGACGCCCCTTCAGGGCTTCCAAGACTCTGACAAATCGGCAACCCAGGGCGATGCCCTGGGCTATCGAGTCTGACCCCGTTGGGGCCAAGACCGCGAAACAAATCCCGCCCGATCACTCGCGATCGTCAACTCCAACTGTGCATCACCCTAGAGCCAAGCCTCTCCCGACTTCAGGAAAATCGTAACCCGCCTTCAGGGTTCGCCTGCTGACATGTTTTGAAAGTCGGTGGCAAAGTTCTCCAGAGCATGAAAATGGCTTGGAGAACGTAAGCATGAATGCGAACTCATCGGAGCATCAGGCCGCCGCAGGCCGCGGCCAAAGTAGGTTGGGACTCCGACCCGACCGGTTGGAAAGGACTCCAAATTCACCAATCCAGTTGGAAGGGAATCTGAAAATCCGGAAACCGGTCGGGATGGAATCCCAACCTACGAGGAAGGGAACGGCGCGCTGCGCCAGCGTCGCCTCCTGCCTGCGGCGGCTCGCGGTTGAATGACGCCGGCGTCGATCGCGCGGTGCTACGATGCCGGCTGGATCGCGTTCGAGAATGTGTTTCTCGTCTTGTCGATCCAGCAAATCCGCCGAGCCACTCAAGAACTGGCCATGCGACAGGCTCAAGCCGAATCTGCCAACCGAGCCAAGAGCACGTTCCTCGCCAGCATGTCGCACGAACTGCGCACGCCGCTCAACGGCGTGCTGGGAATGAATGAGCTGTTGCTCGGCACAACGCTGTCGGAGAAGCAGCGGTAGTTCGCGGATGCCAGTCGGACCAGCGGCAAGCTGCTGCTGCAACTCATCAACGACGTGCTCGACTTGTCCAAGATCGAAACGGGCAAACTGGAACTCGATCTACAGGAATGCTCGATTGAGTCACTGGTGCAGGAGGTCGTCGAGGCACTTGGCCCCGGAGCCGCGCAGAAAAACCTGTCTTTGATCGCTCACGTCGATTCGACGGCGAATGTCACCGCCCGCTGCGATGGCAATCGCCTGCGACAAATCCTCGTCAACTTCATCGGCAATGCGATCAAGTTCACCGCCACCGGCTCGGTCAGCGTCCGTGCGGAATCGGTGCGACACGAAGGTCAGCGGTTGCGTTTGCGATTCTCGGTCAGCGACACCGGCATCGGGATTCCCGCCGATCGCCAGGACCGATTGTTCTGCCCATTCACTCAGGCCGACTGCTCCACCGCACGCAATTACGGCGGCTCCGGACTGGGACTCTCCATCTGCAAACAACTGGTCGAACTGATGCAGGGAGAGATCGGCATTCACAGCCAAATCGGACACGGCTCCACGTTTTGGTTTGAAGTGCCGCTGGAGATTGTGAACGTTGCCGCTTCGCTCACACCGCCGCTTTCGGAATCGCCCGCGCGATCCGCCAAGCCAATCGTCTCCAGCCATGTGCTGGTCGCGGAGGACAATCGCATCAACCAGATGTTTGTCACCGAGTTGCTCAAATACTGCGGCTGCACCTGCGAAGTCGCCTCGAACGGCGACGAAGCTCTGGCCGCGATTCAGCGTCACGACTACGACCTGGTCCTGATGGACTGCCAGATGCCCGACATGGACGGCTTCACCGCCGTGCGCGAAATCCGCCGCCGCGAAGCCAATGGCCAACTCATCGGCCACCGCCCCATAATCGCCTTGACCGCCCATGCCCTCGCCGGGGATCGCGAACATTGCCTCGCCGCCGGCATGGATGACTACCTCGCCAAACCTCTCGAAGCCAGTCAACTCCGAGCCATGCTCACCAAGTTTCTCTCCAACTGAATTGCCGAGATACCAGGGGTCGTGCGTTCAAAATTCAAAATTGGCGGACGAAGCGTGTGGCATCGGCAATTCAATAATCCCGCCAATTTTGAATTCTGAACGCACGACCCTTTGCCTCAGCCGAGCGAGGATGAGTGCGACATTGAATCGTCAATGAAGCAGCCCGACAGCAGATGCCGCCGGGCTGTCGAAGATCGCGATTTCAGTTTCTTGCTTCAATTACTCCCAAACGTGATCAGGACCAATTCCGCCACTCACCGTGTCGTTGTCACATTCCCCGTAGATCCAATCCTCTCCATCAACTCTCGCGAGGATGGTGTCGTAATACGAACCACCGTGAACGTAGTCGTTGCCAGTGCCGCCATACATCGTGCAGTTTCCGCCCCAACCATGCATAGTGTCGTCGCCATCTTCGCCGTACATCAGGTCGTGACCAGCGCCTCCACTCACCGCCGAGCAACTTCAACTCCGTGCCGGAACTCCGCGACCAGCGTTGCACATCGACCAGGAATGTTGATTCGGCCAATGTCGGTCGGACTCCTGAACTCGATCGTCTCACAATGACTCGAACCCGAAGACCGTGGCGAAGGCTTCGTTGATGGTTTCGAGGGAAGCGTCGAGCGCATCGCCAGCGTCTTTCTGACCGTTCCCGCGCGGAGCACCGCCGCGGCCACCCAGGCCGAGATCGTTGCCGGCATCACCGAAGACCGCATCGACTCCCAGACCGCCAATGACCGTATCGTCGCCGTCGCCACCGTGCAGCGTGTCTTTACCTGAGCCGCCGATGACGATGTCGCTGTGATCGCCGCCATCCAATTGATCGTCGCCGTCGCCGCCGAGCAGGGCATCGTTGTCGTTGCCGCCAGTGATGGCATCGTCGCCGCCCAGTCCCTTCAGCGTGTCGTTGCCGTTGCCTCCAGCAAGCGTGTCCTTTCCGCCGCTGCCCAAGACCGAATCGATGCCATCGCCACCCTCGAACTGCACACCGACCTTGGCGACTGTGCCGGTGTATTTGCTGGCGTCGAAGAGATCGTCGCCCGCGTTGCCGTTGAACTGGATGTTGCCATGGAAACGGAATCTCGCCGGGCCGGCCGTATTCAACGAGGCATCCAAAGTCACCCTGTCACCGCCGCTGCCACCGTTGATGGTCAGCAGGCCGACATCTTCCACTCTGGTCGGAGGGACGAGATCGGTAGTGCCTCGCCGCACGACGAGATTGTTGCCGTCGCGCAGCACGGTCACAGTGTCCCCGCCGTCCTGAAGCGTGGCGGTGAGATCAACGGATTGATCCGTCACGGTGATCGTGAAGGTTTGAGCGGCGCTGGTGTCAATTCCGCCGTTGGCCTTCCCGCCGTTGTCGCTGAGCTTCACCGTGACGGTTGCGATGCCGGCAACTTCCAAGTTCGGCTTGAACGTCAGCGTTCCGTTTGGCGAGATCGCCGGTTGAGTGGCGAACAACGCTTTGTTGTCGGTCGTCACCGTGAACTTGAGCGTCTGGCTCGACTCGTTTGCTGCTCCCGGATCGAGGAGCGTGGCCCAATTGGCGATGGACTGCACGCCATCGTCGTCATTCACCGTCTGGTCGTCACCTTTGGTGAACTTGGGTGCGTCGTTGACCGACTTGACCGTGATCGCGACCGTCTTGCTCGCCATCAGAACTCCGCCGGTTCCGGTGGCTCCGAGATCGGAAACCGTGGCGGTCAAAGTATCGCTGCCGTTGAAGTCCTGGTCCGGCAGGAAATTGAGGGAGGCCAGAGCGGCGTTCAAATCCGCTTTGCTGCCTTGGACCTCGACCGTCGCACTGCCGTTGGTCGTCCCGTTTTGGAAGGTCAATCCGGTGACAGTTCCCAAAGTGATCCGCCCATGAGCCACGGCCAACGTGACATCCAGCATCGTGGCGTCGAGATCCGCCACGGTCATTGCCGGGATCAGTTTGTTGATGTCTTCGTTCGTCGTCTGGGCTCTCGGAACGGTGATTGTCGGAGCGTCGTTCACCGCGGTGACGTTGATCGTAAACGTCTGGTCCGCGCTGGTATTGCTGCCGCCATTGGCGAGGCCGCCGTTGTCTTGCAGACGTACCGTCACGATTGCCGAGCCGTTGGCATTGGCGGCGGGCTTGTAGTTCAGCTTGCCAGCCGCCGTGATCGCCGGCTGAGTGGCAAACAAGCTGTTGTTGTTGTTCGTGACCACGAACGTGAGCGCCTGAGTGGATTCATTCGCCGCACCTTTGTTGATGGACGTGGCCCAGTTCGTGACCGACTGAGCGGCGGCATCTTCCAAAACGGTTTGATCGTCCCCCTTCGTGAAACTGGGCGCGTCGTTGACCGGAGTGACCATAATCCTGAAGGTCTGAGCCGCGCTGCTGTCCCTGGCCGCGGCACCCCCCAGTCGGAGGCCGTCGTCGCGCAAGATGACCGTCACGGTGGCCAGGCCGCTGACATTGTTGGCGAGCGTGTAAGTCAGAGTCCCGTCGGCCGAGATTGCCGGCTGTCCCTGAGCCGTGAACAGCGAGTTGTTGTTGTTCGTCACCATGAAGTTGAGCACTTGGCCAATCGCATTCTCGCCGATTCCCGGACTGATGGCGTTTGCCCAATTCGTGACGGTCTGCAATCCAGAATCTTCAAGCACCAGTGGCTGGCCGGACGCTGGTTGATTCGGCCCCTTGGTAAAACTCGGAGCCTTATTCAACCCGGTCAGTGTGATCGTGAAAGTCTGCGGCTCGCTGAGGTCCACTCCGTTGCGTTCGATGCCACCGCTGTCGTGGACACGGACGGTCACGGTCGAGGAGCCAGTCCCCAGCGTGCCGGCCTTGGGCGTATAGGTCAGAGTGCCGTTGGACGAGATTGTCGGTGCCACGGTAAACAGCACGCCGTTTGTCACGTTGGTGATTTGGAAGTCGATCGACTGTCCCGCTTCGTCCGCCGGGCCGGTGCTGATGTTCGTGGCCCAACCGGCGAACGATTTCTGCACTCCGTCGCCAAGCGTGACGACATTCGGGCCTTTCGTGAAACTCGGCGCGTCGTTGACCGACAGGATGGTGATCCGAAACGTATCGCTGACGGCGGCGTTGCTGACATCCGTCGCCGTGACCTGAATGTCGAAAGGGCCGACATCATTGTCGGACGGCGTGCCGGTGAATGTCCGCGTCGCCGCGGTGAACGTCAGCCAGTTCGGTAATGTGCCCGTTGTTAATGTCAGCGTGTCGCCCGCATCGACATCGTCGAACGTGTTCGCCGGAAGCTGGAATGAAAACGCCGAGTCCTCGGTCGCGTTCTGGTCGGCTATGGGGGTGGCCAGCGTCGGTGCGGAATTGGTATTGGTCACGACGATGTCGAAGGTGTCGGTCGCGGTGGCATTGCTGCCGTCTTTCGCCGTGACCCTGATCGACAAAGTTCCGAGATCGGCGTTGAGTGGAGTGCCGGAAAACGTGCGTGTCGCCGCTGTAAACGTCAACCAGGTTGGCAACGCGGTTCCGTCAGACTTCGTCGCCGAGTACGTCAACGAGTCGCCCACATCCACATCCGCGAACGAGTTCTCCGCGAAGGCGAATGTGAATTCCGAATCTTCCGTCGCGTTCCGATCGGCAATGACATTGGCAACAGTCGGCGCGTCATTGGTGTTGGCCACGACAATGTCGAACGTATCGCTCGCAGTGGCGTTACTGCTATCCGTGGCCGTGACTCTGATCGACAGCGTTCCGACGTCGGCGTTGAGCGGCGTGCCGGAGAACGTGCGCGTCGCCGCGGTGAACGTCAGCCAGCTTGGTAGCTCACTGCCGTCTGACTTCGTGGCCGCATAAGTCAGCGAGCCTTCCGCATTCACAAACGTGTTTTCCGCGAAGGCGAATGTAAACGCCGAATCTTCCATCGCGTTTTGATCTTCAATGGCGTTTCCCAGCATGAGAGTCGGGCCTGACGGTTCGACTTCCCAGCCAATGTCGCTCAACGCGGCATCATCCAAGCTCGTGAACAGCGCGCGAGTGCCGTTCAACAGGCTGGGATTCATCGTGGCAATCTGACCGTTTGATGTGGTGTCTTCGTCCCAGTGCGACAGATCACCGAAGAGCGGAACATCGCCGCCGAACGAGGCCACGGAGGCCGCTCCGGTAAAGCTGCTGCCGGTAATCTGATTCTGCCACGAACTTGCCGTGCCGATACCCAGCAGATGCCCGATCTCATGCTGAGCGACCGAGAGAAAGTCGGTCTCGTTTGAGTCCAGTCCGTCGGTCGTCAGCCCGAAGTGCCAGTCGTTGGCCGTATCAAAGGTGATCGCACCGCCCCAAAGACTGAAGTCTGTTTCCGTCGCCAGCAGCGCTCCGGCCTGACCACGCGCGGCCACAATTTCGTTGAACTCGGTTGTGCCCGAAGAACTGAAGCCCCCGGGGCCGCCCTGACCGACAGTCGATCCCGGCAGATCGCGACCACCGGCGTAAATGATGATCGTGTCCGCGGCCACCGTCATGTCAGTAATGCTGTGATCGAGTCCCGTGGCCGGGTCATCGAAGATCGCGTCCCAAGTGTTATCGAAACCGAATCCCGATGGTCCCGGCGAGATCGCCAGCAGATTGTCAGTCAGCCGGTTGGCCAGAGAATCGGCGGCGGTTTGCAGAAGATCCCTCTTGGCCTGAGTGTCGAAGAAGTTGTTCGCGTCCAACGAGTAGTCAATCAGCACGGTCGTGAGCAGCGTCCTCGCTTCCAAACACTCCAACCAACGCTGACTGTGTGCCAACGCCCGCCCACGACGGCGTGTCCCTGCGTGTATTCTACGGATGCGCGAAGAAGTCGTCCGAGCGAACATCCGCTGAACCCAGTCAGTCAATTGCATGTGGTCAGCTTTCAAGCACGATTGAGGACGACTCGTGAGAAGTCATTTGTTGACAGAAGTCTCATGCGAAGACGCTACGTCGCGAAGAAGAATTGATTAACTCAAACTGAGAAGTTTTGTTTTTGTCCCGTTAGGGACACTCGAAAATAGCCCAGCACGTCAGTGCTGGGATGACCGTTCAACGTGCCTCTTGAGTCCCGTCAGGGACGACAGAACAGATTCGCTTTCTGTCGTCCCTGATGGGACTTTGTGAGGATTGTCGCCACGAAACCCAGCACTGACGTGCTGGGCTATTTTCGATACGTCTCCAGCGGGACTCAAAAACCGCTCAGTTTGAGTGATTAAGACTATCCCATGCTTCGTGCCTTGGCACGAGAACTCTTTGGCAAATCGAAAATCCAACAGCAAAGGCGGAGAATCGTTCATTCGTAGCCTGACTCTCTGAGTCGGACGCGTTCTCGCAGAAGTCCTGACTCGGAGAGTCAGGCGACGAACTTATCGGGCAGCCTCGAAGACCGAATCGTCCAGCGCCTCGATGCCGACGGCTCTCACATGTTCGTCTTGGAGTCCGCTACCGCGCCCAAGACTGAATTGACGGCCGCGTGCAAAGCCGCGTCGTGGCGATGATCTTTCGAGTAGACGCGGAAGATCGAGAAGCTGGTTGGCAATGCCTGAAACAGCTCGTCGTCGTGCAGTTCACGCGGCGTTCCGCCGACGGAATCGAGCAAGAAATTCTGACCACCCGCGGGAAGCCGGCCGCTCGGC
The DNA here is from genome assembly GCA_945893045.1 of Planctomyces sp. SH-PL62. Taxonomy (GTDB): domain Bacteria; phylum Planctomycetota; class Planctomycetia; order Planctomycetales; family Planctomycetaceae; genus SXKJ01. Next base: position 126,762 of record CAMDEA010000001.1, on the reverse strand, counting down.
CGGTGATAGTGCCGAGCCACGTCGATCTTCAGTTCCATTTCTCGCAAGTCCGCCGGCAGGTGCGCGCGAATCCGTTTCTCGACCAAGTCCGGCTCGGAGAAGATCGAAGTCCGTTCCGCCTGACCGGCGTGGAAGTTGAAGGTTCGTTCGACCGCCATCTTCCAGGTCACGTTCCGAGCCAGCAGCGCGTCCCACTGCTCGCCGAGCGATTTGAGTTCCGGATCAGAACTCCGCGACCAGCGCTGCACATCGACCAGAAACGTCGATTCGGTCAAGCGGCGGTATTCGTCCAAATGCTCCAGCGGATTCATCGGCTGCCCATCCGCACCGCCGAACAACCGCAGCATCGTCGGGCCGAACATTTCTTCCAACGCGAGATCAATCGCGCGCACGGTTCGATGGAAATAAATCGTCCGAAACAGATTCGCCCGCGTCTCGATGAAGTTCACCAGCGTCGGCAGCCCGCGCGCGTGAATCGTCAGCCCCTCGGACGAAAAGAAGCTGTAATGCAGAATCCGCGAGAGGTCGAATGCCTTCGTGTTGTATCCCGACATGTAGGCGTCGCGGAGCACGAAATCCATGTTGTCCACGGTGTAGATGCCGCTGAAGAGCGACCGCAATCGCCGCAGCCACACGGGATGCCCTTGTTCCAGTTCCGGCCGTCCCGTCGGGCGACGGATCAGCCACGCGACTTGGCTGGGATCGAGTTCCTCCAGTGGTCCCAACTTGCCGTTCGGATTCCGGCGCACTCGGCGAATCAAGTCTCCCAATTCCTGCTGGATCACCGCTGAGCCGATGTCTTCATGCGTCGCGCCGAATTGGCCGAGGTAATGGTCATCAAAGAAATGTCCGAACGGCCCATGCCCGACATCGTGCAACAGCGCGGCCAACCGGACGAGGCTTTCGACACAAGCTCGCGAGGGCACATTCGCGCACGACGCCACCAGCGACTCGTACCAACGCTCGATGCACACGGAAGCGAGGTGCATCGCGCCCAGGATGTGCTGAAACCGCATGTGCTCGGCCGACGGAAACACCCACCACGCCGTCTGCAATTGATGAATCTGCCGCATCCGCTGCACCCACGGATGATCAATCAACTCTTGCTCGGAGACTTCTCCAGTCGGAATTCCGTCCTTGGAAACAAACGGGATGTAACCGTGAATCGGATCGTGCGACAAACTCTCGCTATTGAAATCACGCGGCATGAAACCAACCCTTCCAACGGGAATCAAATTCCGTGACAGGAGACTGTCCATCGCTGCTCGTCATTTTGCAATTTGCAATTTTCATTTTGCAATTTGCAATGCGATTCCCGCTTCGACGAGCCACCTTGACCCACTTTTCAGCCACAACTAGATTCCGCCCCGCATCAGGCGTCGTAGCCAAGTGGCTAAGGCAACGGATTGCAAATCCGTCACGCGTGGGTTCAACTCCCACCGACGCCTCTGAGTCTTCGGTCTCACGAAATGCCTCATTTCCCGCTGGGAGATGAGGCTTTTTCGTTGGCTGGCATCGAATGCGATTCGGGACCAATGATGGTCGAGTGGGAATTCCGTTCGTCGATGATGTCACCATCATTGGTGGCTACTTGAGTTATCCAACGCTGAGCGGCCGAACTGTCGAGCCTTCTGACGTGCTGCTACAAATTCCGTATGGCCTTCAATCCTTTGGACTGGTTCCGAACTCACGCTGACGGTGCTCCCTCCGAACCTCGCCGGCAATTCATGGCCGGCTTGATCGTGTGGGTGCTGGCGTGGCTGGTGGTGTGGTGGAATCAAGATGCTCGCGCGACGCAGTCGGCGCAAGCGAATTCCAGCCAGTCCGTTTCGCAGAACTCCACCGAGTCAACGGCCACTCTGCCGGACGCGACTGCGAAAACTCAACAGGATTTGGGAATCAAGACCGGTTCGTCGGGAACAATCATCAGTTGGTTGGGAACATTCATTGGCCTGGGTCTCTTCTGGGGCGGAGGCTTGTTGATCTTCCGTCCGCTGACCGGTTGGGGACTCTGTCTGCCGTGGTTGCGTCGTTTTTACACGATCGAGCGACTCGCGCTGGTGAGCGCGACGGTACTGACGTTGATGGCGATTGTCCTGCACTGGTTTTGGTCGCATATCGATCGTTGGATGGTGGCCGCCGCCGTCGCTATTGTGGTGCTGGCGTTGGCCTTTGGCTGGAAACTGCCTGGAAAGAAACAATCATGAACCGAAATGAGATTCTGCGACGGATGCGAGCCGCTCGGCCAATCATCGCGCCGTCGATGCTCAAGTGTGATTTTGGCAATTTGGCAAGCGAGGTCGAACGGCTCACCGCCGCGAAGTCCAAGGTTCTGCATTGGGACGTGATGGATGGGCACTTCGTCCCGAACCTGTCGTACGGGCCGATGGTGATCGAAAAAGTGCGGCCGCTGACCGACATGGTCTTCGATGCGCATTTGATGATCTCCGACCCGGACCATTATCTCGACGAGTATCTCAAGGCGGGCTGCGACGCGATCAGTTTTCATCTGGAAGCGGTGCCGCAGCCGACAGCATTGCTGCGGCGCATTCGGGAGGCGGGGCGTGTCGCGGGATTGGTGTTGAATCCCAAGACACCGCTGTCTGACGTCGCTCCGTTTGTGGATGAGATCGACCTGCTGTTGCTGATGAGTGTGCAAGCCGGCTTCGGCGGGCAGTCGTTCATTCCGGCGTCGGTCGAGAGGTTGCGGCAGGCTCGGCAGATGATTTCGGCCGACTCGATTCTGTCCGTGGACGGCGGCATCGGAGTGAAGACGATCGCCGCGTGTGCCCAAGCCGGCACGGACTTGTTCGTTGTCGGCAGCGCGATTTTCGATCAGAGTGATTACTCGGTCGCCGTCGAGGAACTGACTCGGTTGGCGAGTTGAGCGACGGGGTCGGGAGTCTTTTTCCGGCCCCTTGGTTCGTGGAAGCTTCCGACTTCAAATGCAGCGGCCGGAAAAAGACTCCCGACCCCTTGTGAGCGTGACTCTATGACGATTGTCGCCGTGGTTCGGCCCGGCTGGACTGATTTCGACGAGCAGCATCGGCTGATTGGCTCGCTCGACTTGCCGCTGAATTCGCGCGGCGAAGCGCAGCTCGCAACGTCGATCAAGCGGCTGAAATCACTGTCCAAGTCACCGGACGCGATCGTGAGTGGTCCGGCTCAGCCGGCGAAAGGGACGGCCGCGGCTATCGCCGAGGCGTTCGACCTGACGGTTCGCGAGTCGGAGGAATTCGCGAACTTGAATCTGGGTCTGTGGCAAAGCTCGACCATCGAGGACATCGGCCGGCGTATGTCACGTATCTTTCATCAGTGGCAAGAGGCTCCGGAGACCGTCTGCCCCTCCGAAGGCGAACCGTGGGAAGCCGCGGTCGCTCGCGTGCAACGAGCGCTCAAGAAGCCGCTCCGCAAGTTCGGCGTGCTGGTGATCGTCGCTTCCGAGCCTTTGGCGAGTCTTGTATCTTCCCTGCTGACCGGCGAACCACCCGATCTGACGACCGCATTTTCCGAAGAGCCGCGCGATCCGATCATCGAAGTGTTTGAATCGAGCCGCGACGGCGAGTTCATCCGGCAAAGCAACGCGGACGAGACAACCTGATTTTCGATTGCCGATTTTTGATTTTCGATTGAACCACAGTATCAATCAAAAATCAAAAAACAAAACGCCTAGAGACCCGCACCGATGAGCCGCCCCTCCGCCACTGATCCCGACAACACCAACGGCAAACGCCAGAAGCGCGGCGTGCCCGAAGGACTGTGGATTCAGTGTGATGGCTGCAAAGCCACGGTCTATCGCAAGCAGATGCAGCAGAGCCTGTATTGCTGCCCGGAATGCAATCATCACTTCTACGTACCGGCGAAAGCCCGCATCGCCCAGTTGCTGGACGAGGAAAGCTTCGAAGAGTGGTTCACCAACATTCGGCCAGTGGACCCGTTGGGCTTCGTGGATAAGAAGCCGTACAAGGATCGCTTGAAGGAAGAACAGAAGAAGACCGGCCTGACGGACGCTTGCGTCATCGGCAAAGGCTACATGCGCGGCCGGCCGCTGGTGCTGGGGCTGACCGATTCGGCGTTCATCATGGGCAGCATGGGCTCGGTCGTCGGCGAAAAGTTGACTCGCGGAATCGAGCAGGCCACCGAACTCAAGCTGCCGTTGGTAATTGTCAGCGGTTCGGGCGGCGGTGCTCGGATGCACGAAGGGATTTTGTCGCTGATGCAAATGGGGAAAGTCTCCGCCGCACTGGGCCGTTTTCACGATGCGGGTGGGCTGTTCATTTCGGTGCTGACAAACCCGACGATGGGCGGTGTGGCCGCCAGCTTCGCATCGCTCGGCGACATCACGCTGGCCGAACCCAAAGCACTCGTGGGATTCGCCGGCCCGCGCGTCGTCGCCGCGACCGTCAAACAAGAGCTTCCCGAAGGCTTCCAGACCAGCGAGTTCTTGTTGAAGATGGGCTTTGTCGATCGCATTGTGGATCGGCAGCACATGCGGACGGAGATTGCCCGGATCATCGACTACTGCGGAGCCTGAACCTCGTTCTCCGAGATGATCTTGCGATGGCGAATTTCCTGAAGAATCTGTTCGACAAGAAGTCGAGAGTCGAGAAAGTCGATATCGCTCGGCGCTTCGAACTATTGGCTCGGGTCGGCCAAGGGAGCATGTCGAAGGTCTGGCGCGCGCGCGATTCCATGACCGGCCGGATGCTGGCCATCAAAGTGCTCGACAAGGTCAAGACCGAGAGATTTGAGAGCCGCTTCTTGGGGTTGAAGAAGCCCAGCGAAGGGGAGGTTGCTGTCAGCTTGCAGCACCCCAACATCGTCAAGACGATCGAATTCGGCACGACGACGACCGACGAACAATACTTGATGATGGACTACGTCGATGGCCTGAGCCTGAGCTATCTGGTCGATACGCAGAACGAGCAGATGCAGGACAACTGCTTGAATTACATCATTCAACTCGGCGAGGCGGTGGATTATCTGCACAAGCAAAATTGGATTCACCGCGATCTCTGTCCGCGAAACGTGATGATCGATTCGGACAACACCGTCAAGCTGATCGACTTTGGCCTCGTCGTGCCGAACACGCCGGATTTCCAGAAGCCCGGCAACCGCACCGGGACCGCCAATTACATGGCTCCGGAACTCATCAAGCGGCAGAAGACCGACCAGCGCATCGACGTCTTCTCGTTCGCGGTCACCGCCTATGAGATGTGCTCGAAGCGGCTCCCTTGGGATGTCCCCGATCAAGAAACGCTCGACACCGTCTTGCAGCACATCAACAAGCCCCCGAAGCCGCTGACCAGTCTCGCCCCGCACATCGACCCGCGTGTCGCCGACATCCTCATGAAGGGACTGCTGCCAAACCCCAACGACCGTTGGCAGTCGATGGCCGAGCTGTTGATCCCGCTGCGCAAGGTTCACGAAGAGATCGAAGCCAAGAAATCGCTCGAACGAAAAATGAAGGCCGCGTCCGCCAAAGCGAAGAGTAAAGAGAAAGCCAAAGACAAATCTCCCACCGCCGCCCAGGCGAAGAAAACCGCGGACGACGACGCCTTCTTTGAACAGATCCTGCTCGGCGACGCACCGACCCGCAGCGATCCACCGAAGGCCAAACCGACAGCGGTCCCGGTCAAATCTTCAACAGCCAACGGCACACGCGAGCCATCCAAATCCGAGCCAAAATTGCGCCCTGTGGAAAAACGCGCAGCCTCCGCGCCAAAGAGTCCGACTGGCAAACCTTCCTCGAAGTCCACTGCGTCCAAACCGCTCCCCAAGCCGGAGGTCGTCGAGGACGAATTCGATGGCATCGAAATCGAAGAAGAGGGGCACAAGCTCGACAACATCGAATCGGAGGCGGATGCGTCGGACGATTTTGATGGCATCGAGATTGAAATCGAAGGTGACATGCCTCTGGAATCGTCAGAGACAGTCCCCGTTGCCGGTCGCAAGCTCGCCGGATTGCTCGATGAGGAGCCGCTAATCAGCCTCACAGCCGACAAGGCAATCGCTGAGGAGGAGGACGACGACGAACCGGTGCTCCGCCTGCCAGATGACGACTGAGGCCGGACAAATCATTCTCTGGGAGACCACTCTGCCGAGAACGTGTGTCGCAGCAGACGCCAGAGGCGCGAAGCCAGTGACAGCGTGCCGCATTCAATGCGAGCTTGGCCGGGTGAATAGAGCGCTGTTGCGGATTCGTCGTTCATCCGCACGCGGACCTCGTAGGAGACTTCGGCGGGAGTCGCTCCGGCGCTTGTGTGTTTGACGGCGGCCAAGTGTGTGACGGTCAGTTCGCGGGGCACTGTTTCAGAGCGTGTGGAGGCGACTTCTTCGACGCGGCCTTCGCGGACCGTGCCGGGGTCCGAAAGAAAACGGAGTCGTACCGTCTGGTCGGGGCGGATGAATTCGACGGCGTTTTGATCGACGAGCAACACCGCGTCTTGCCGCGCTGGATCGCCGACGTAGCAAAACAGTGTTTGCTCGCGGACGGTCGCGCCGCGATTGATGGCTTCCAAAGGTGTGCCGTGCCAATCGGGCAAGACTTCTTCCGTCGGTGCTGAGCGAGCGAGGTTCGGTGGCGGCAACACGATGCCGTCCGTTGGGCTCTTCAGACGCAGCCGCTGCACTTGGTCGCTGAGTTGTTGCAGCCTGCGCTGGGCACTGACGAGCGCGTCGCGTGTTGTGGGTAAACGGATCGCCGCCGATTCGTTGCTGCCGCGCTGAGCTTCCAACGTCCGCAGCCGCGCAGCGAATCGAGCGACCTCGGCGACTTGCCGTTCGTGATGTAACAGAATCTCGTGGTTGGATAATTGGCCGAGCGGTTGCCCCACATGCACTCGCGTCCCGGCGGGAAGAGCCGATTCGATGCGCCCGGAAACGGTGACGAAGACCGGCTGTGCATCTCCCGGAAAGACCACGAACGGCGCGCTCACCGAATACGGCAGCGGGATCAACAGCAACGCGGCAAGCAGCACTCCGCAAGTGGTCAGGCCATTTCGCAAGCGGCGCGGTGACAACGTTTTATTGGATTGTTGCTGGCGGACGCGCGCGATGAACTCGCGCAGCGGAGTCACGACGGCTCCGGCCACCAACATCACGGACATCCCGGTTGCGAGCAGGCCGAGTCCGCGGCCGAAGAAGTGATGCAGGAACCATACGATGCCGACCGTCACGAACAGCCGATAGACCGCCGAAGCCACTCCATAAACCACCAGCGTCCACCAGCGCCGCGAATCGAGGTCGATCTCTTCGTCGCTGACTCCCGCGATCAATCGCTCGCAGAGCGACATGACGGTTTGCCGAGCCTGCATCGCCAGGTTCGGCAGGTTGAGCAGATCTGCCAGCACGTAATAGCCGTCGTAACGCATCAACGGGTTTCCGTTGAACAGCAACGTGTTGAGCGAGCAGACCAGCATCACGTTCAAGAATACGGAGTTCAGCAGTCCCGGCACGCTCTGCCACCACAGCAGCGTTGCGATCGACGCTAACACCAGCTCGACGAAGATGCCCGCCGCCGAAATCGCGATTCGTGGCCAACGCCGCGAGACCATCCAGGCGTCCGTCACGTCGCCGTAAAGCAGCGGCATAAACATGAGCACTTGAATTCCCAGCTCGTGACATTCGCCACCGTAATGCCGGCAGGTCAGCACATGCCCGAATTCGTGCAGCACCTTAATGACGATGAATACGACCACCAGCGGCAACAGATTCCCCATGCCAAACAAGTCCGTCGCCTCGGGCAGCCGGCGTGCCAGCGTTTCCCAGCGCAGCGTCACCAGCAGCAACGCCCAGGCGATCAACGACACACAAGCGGCGAGGAACGCCGGTCGGAACAGCCAGCGCGTCCACGGTTCCATGTGCCGCAGCAACGGTTCCGGATCGATTCCGTGCCAGCGAATCGCCAGCACATTCGTCAGCGCGCTCCACCGTGCCCGTTGTCGAGTTCTCTCCTGCTGCCGCGAGAGCAGGCGTCCTTGTCCCGGCCGCAGGGACGACACTAATCCGGACTGCACCAATGAGCCGACAAACGATTTCAAGTTGTCGATCGACCAAGGCTCGGCCGGAAACTTTCGTCGCAGCGATTCGAGCATCTGGCCGTAGGTCACGCGCCCGTCCAGAAGCGAGAACACCGCGTATTCCGCTTCACGCAGTCGGAAGTAGGCGAGCGACAGCGGGTCTTTCAACGTCCAACCCGCGTCCTCGCCACCCGCACTCGTTCGCGCGATCAGGTCGCGACGCATCCGCCAGGGGATGATCGCATCCGACGGCGGCGCGGAGGTGTTTGCCGCAGAGGACATGGTGATTAACGACCTCCGCTAATCTTAGTGGCGGGATTCGTCGCCGTGCGGCTCGCTGGGTCGATGATCATTTCGGCTTGCAGGCCGGGACGCAGCGAGAGGTCGGGGTTCTCGACTTCGGCCCAGACGCGGACTTGGGCGTTGACCGGGTCGATCTCCGGGCTGACGAAGACGATTTTGCCTTTCACGACGATCGGCTTCTCTTCATCCGACGGTTGCACGAGCACCCGCACGGCGGCTCCGCGTAGCGAGCCAGTGATTTGCCGGCTCTCGACGAAGCCTTCGACCTTCAGCCGATCCAGTCGCACGATTCGCAACACGCGCTGTCCCGGTTCGAGCCACTCGCCCCGGTGCCGCAAGGTTTCGACGACCACGCCATCCAGCGGCGATTTAAACTGACGCCGAGCCAATTGCAATTGTGCCTGATCGAGCGTGCGGGCCTTGAGATCACGAGTCAGCACATCGACTTCTTTTTGCACTCGCGCCTGCTCGACCGCCAGCTTCAGCCGCGCGACCATTTGATCTTGTTCGGTGATCGTCGAGTCTTCGATTTGCTTGAGCAGGTCGGCCAGCTCTTTGTCGAAGACCGCCTTCTCAATTTCGAGTTCGTTCCGTTCCATGATCAGCTTCAAGCGATCCACTTCGGTCAGCGAGACGCTCTTCTCGAAGGCCTTGCGCGCCTGGACGGCTCGCTCATATTCCACCTTGGAGGAGTCGCGGGACTTCGTCGCGTGCCGGACGGCGACATCGTTCTCCGCCTTCAAAGCGGCAATGCGTTGCGTTAAGCCCGCCTGAGTTCGATCTTGCTCGGCTTCCTTTAACAGCGCTTCGGCGGTCTTCACCGGCAGCGCGTTTTTGGCTTGCCGATCGGCGATCGCCAAATCCAGTTCCGCGCGCGCGACAGCCAACTTGGCGTCCTCCGCATCCAATTGGCCAAGCACCTGCCCAGCTTTGACCTGGTCCCCATCACGCACATCGAGCAGTTCCAATACGCCGGCCTCCCGCGCGGGGACTTCCGCTTCGTCGAGCACCCGGACCAGCGCCGATTGCACTTTGATCGGCTCGGCCGCCGAGACGGCCCCCCCACAAACGGAGATGGCCAAAACGGTCAGCAGCATTCTGAGATTCATCATCGTTCTCCGTGATTTGAGGAGGCGATGTAACCCGAAGCGTCAGCGAGGGCGAAGGCTTCAGAACGCCTTCAATTCGCAGTCGCTTGAGCGTTCGCCCTCGCTGACGCTTCGGGTTACTTTCGTAGTCGATACATCTCACGAAAGCTTTGTTTGGGAGGGACTGGCAATTCGCGTTGGCGACCCCAGGGGTTCAGCCGATTGTAGACCAGAAACCTCGGCAGCCACGACAGGACTTTTCGGCCGACGGAACCGGCGAAAATAAACAGCTTGGGGCGTCGCATCACGAAACTCGCCGCACCGAGCGCGAAGCGTTTCGACCACGGCACCAGACCCCGCACGGCGATCTCCTTGCGCCACGTCAGCAGTTGATGATGCAGGTCGATCTTCACGGGACAGACATCGGTGCAACTGCCGCAGAGGCTGCACGCATAGGGCAGCGAATGAAACTGCTGAGCATCTCGCGACGGAGCGAGGATCGAGCCGATCGGGCCGGGGACGGTCGTTTGATAGCTGTGTCCGCCGCTGCGTCGGAAGACCGGGCAGGTATTCATGCACGCTCCGCAACGGATGCAATTCAGCGACCGCCGGAAATCTTCGCTGCCGAGAATGTCGCTGCGGCCGTTGTCGAGCAGCACGATATGCAGTTCGCCCCCCGGCTTCGGTCCGTGGAAGTGCGAGCTATATGTCGTGATCGGCTGCCCGGTCGCGGACCGCGCCAGCAACCGCAGGAAGACTCCGAGATGTTCGGCTTTGGGAATCAGCTTTTCGATGCCCATGCAGGCGATGTGGACTGATGGCAGTGACACACCGAGGTCCGCGTTCCCTTCGTTCGTACAGACGACGAATCCGCCGGTCTCGGCGATGGCGAAGTTGACGCCGGTGATGCCCGCCTCCGCTTGCATGAACTTATTCCGCAGTTCAATCCGCGCTGCTTCAACGAGCGGCTTCGGTTCCGCGAGTCCCTCCGGCGTGCCGATCACGCGATGAAAGAGTTCTCCGACTTCTTCCCGTTTAATGTGAATCGCCGGCAGTACGATGTGACTCGGCGCTTCGCCACGAAGTTGCACGATCCACTCGCCGAGGTCCGTATCGACCACTTCCATCCCGTGCCGTTCGAGAAACGGATTGAGATGGCACTCCTCGGTGAGCATCGACTTGCTCTTCACGACGCGTGTGACGCCATGCTTTTGCAGAATGCCAAGCACGATCTCGTTGTGCTCGGCCGGCGTCGAAGCCCAATGCACCGTCGCACCGAGCTTCGTCGCATTGGCCTCGAATTGCTCCAACAAATCCGCCAGCCGCGACACCGTGTGATTCTTGATCGCGGCCGCCGTCTCGCGCAGCGTCTCCCATTCGGGCAGCGAGTTGGCCATGCGATCGCGTTTCGCCCGCACGAACCACAGTGCCTGGTCGTGCCAGTGCGTGCGCGCGTCGTCGCGTGTGAAAACAGCAGCGTTGTCAGCGTGGTTCATGGATTTTCGTGAGGCAGGTTTGCAACCTGCCAGGAGAGGATGCGACGAGCGGCCGGGCAGGTTGGAAACCTGCCCCACGTCACTATTGCGAGCCCAGCACCTTGAGCATCGTCTTGGCGACGAATTCGTTGCCCGCTTGATTGAGATGCACGGTGTCGGAGGTGAGCACGCCTTTCGCGGCGTTGTCTTTGTTGTGGGCTTTCAGTTGCTCGACGAATGCCGCCCGCAAGTCGCACAGCGGCAGCTTGAGTTCCTTGGCAATCTTCCGGCTGATGTCCGAGTATTGATCGAGCTTCGCATCGAGCGCATTCTCGCCGTCGTTCTTTTCGCCAATCACCGTGGGCGTGCAGAGGACGACCGTCGCTCCGGCGTCGCGGCATTTGCCGATGACTTCCTTCAAACCGGACTCGAAAGCGTTGGGCAGCGTGCCGCGTGCCGGATCTTTCTCGCCGTGCCAAACGTCGTTGATGCCGATGTAGATGAAGACAATCGTCGGCTTCTTGGCGATGACGTCTTTATCGACACGGCGTTGCAGGTCCGGGACTTTGTTACCACTGATGCCCGCTCCGATGACTTCAATCTTGAGGTCGGTGTGCTGCTTGTCGAGCGCCTGCCGGATCATCGTGACGTATCCGTTGGGACCAGCTCCGGCTTGAGTGATCGAATCACCCAGGAACACGATGCGGTCGCCCGCCTTGAGTTTCACAGCGGGTTCCTCAGCAGAACTGACAACCGGGACGAAGAGCATCCAACTCCACAGCAGCAAACTCAAACGATGTGTCATCTCGCGACTCCTGAGTGGTATGAGGGCCGAAAAACAGTGGCGAGCAGTATGGTCGCCGCCTCCCTAAAACGCACGTTCTCCAAAATGCACCGCCAGACGATCTGCCGGATCGATGCAACGCGGCTCGAGACTCGGCGCGTTCGACGGTCACCACAATTCCCGCGTCATTGGAAACGTCGCTTGAGCGGCGGCGATGCCAGGATCAGACCTTACCGGCTCACCAAACCGCCGCGATTCAGAGCGGAATAAATTCATCGCCCTCGACCATGTTGCCGGCACCTTCCGGCTTCTCAGGGGTGGCAGACTTGGCGGCTTTCAGTTTGGCCGCTTCGAGTTTGGCCGCTTCGAGTCTGGCCGCTTCGCGTCTGTTGGCCTCGATTCTCGCAGCTTCGGCTTTGATCACTTCCTGTCTGGCAGTTCGAATTTTGTCGGCTGCGGCCTTTTCGGCGGCGGCTTTTTCGGCGGCGCGTTTTTCGGTTTCGATTCGGTAGGCTTCGAGGGCTGGGGTTTCGACTCTGGCGACTGCCCGTCTGGCGGCTTCGCGTTTGGCGGCCTCGATTTGGGCCGCTTCGTTTTTTTCGGCCTCGAGCCTGGCGGCTGCGGCTTTCGCAGCCGCGGCTTTTTCGGCATCGAGTCTGGCGGCTTCGACTTTGGCGGCTTCTTCTCGATGATAGGGATTGATCACAGTGCTGCCGCCGCGCGGAATTCTGGCGATCTCAATTCGCGACGCTTCACGCCTAGCGGCTGCAAGTCTCGCCGCTTCAACCCGCTCAGCTTCGAGACGCTCGGCTTCACGTCGCTTGGCTTCACGTCTCGCAGCTTCAACCCGCTCGGCTTCGAGGCGCTCAGCTTCAAGTCGCTCCGCCTCTAGCCTCTCAGCTTCAAGTCGCTTGGCTTCAAGTCGCTTGGCTTCAAGTCGCTTGGCTTCACGTCTATCGGCTTCAAGTCGCTCGGCCTCACGTTTCTCGGCTTCAAGTCGCTCTGCTTTAAGTCGCTCCGCCTCAAGTCTCTCGGCCTCAAGTCGCTCCGCTTCGAGACGTTTGGCCTCAAGTCGCTCTGCTTTAAGTCGCTTGGCCTCAAGTCTCGCGGCCTCAAGTCGTGCGACTTCAAGTCGCGCGGCTTCAAGTCGCTCGGCTTCAAGTCGCTCCGCTTCAAGTTGCGCGGCCTCAATTCGTTCGGCCTCAAGCCTCTCGGCTTCAATTCGCGCGGCTTCAAGCCTCTCGGCTTCAATTCGCTCGGCTTCGCGTCTCTCGGCTTCAATTCGTGCTGCTTCAATTCGCTCGGCTTCAATTCGTGCGGCTTCAATTCTCTCGGCTTCAATTCGCTCAGCCTCAATTCGCTCAGCCTCAATTCGCGCGGCTTCAAGTCTCTCGGCCTCAATTCGCGCGGCTTCAATTCTCTCGGCTTCAATTCGCTCAGCCTCAATTCGCGCGGCTTCAATTCTCTCGGCCTCAATTCGCTCGGCTTCAATTCTCTCGGCCTCAATTCGCTCAGCTTCAATTCTCTCAGCTTCAATTCTCTCAGCTTCAATTCGCTCGGCCTCACGTCTCTCGGCTTCAATTCTCTCGGCTTCAATTCTGGCGACTTCGAGTTTGGCGGCTAAAAGTCGCTCGGATTCAAGTCGCTCGGCTTCAAGTCTGGCGACTTCGAGTTTCGCGGCCTCAAGTCTCTCGGCTTCAAGTCTGGCCGCTTCAAGCCTCTCCGCTTCAAGTCTGGCAGCTTCGAGTTTGGCGGCTTCGAGTCTGGCGACTTCGAGTTTCGCGGCTTCCAGCCTGGCGGACTCGAGTCTGGCAGCTTCAAGTCTGGCGGCTTCAAGTCTGGCAACTTCGAGTTTCGCGGCTTCGAGCTTCGCAGCTTCGACGTTTGCGGCTTCGGCGTTCGCGGCTCCGGCTTTCGCAGCTTCGGCCTTTGCGGCTTCGGCTTTCGCGGCTTCGGCTTTCGCGGCTTCGGCCTTTGCGGCTTCGGCTTTCGCGGCTTCGGCTTTCGCGGCTTCGGCCTTCGCGGCTTCGGCTTTCGCGGCTTCGGCTTTCGCGGCTTCGGTCTTCGCGGCTTCGGCTTTCGCGGCTTCGGCCTTCGCGGCTTCGGCCTTCGCGGCTTCGGCTTTCGCGGCTCCGGCTTTCGCGGCTCCGGCTTTCGCGGCTTTGGCTTTCGCGGCTTCGGCTTTCGCGGCTTCCTCCTTTGCGGCTTTGAGCTTGGCGGCTTCGAGGTTAGCGGCTTCGAGGTTGGCACCTTCGAGTGGTTTGCCGGCTTCCAACCGGAAATGTGCGTCGCCAATCGCCAATTCGTCGCCAAAGCCCACCGTGGCTTGCCCCTCGACACGAATGCCGTTGACCCAGACTCCATTCATGCTGCCGAGGTCGCGGACCACGAAGTTGTTGTTGACCAAGGCGACCACGCAATGCTTGCGCGATATTTTGCGGTGGTCGAGAATCACGGCGTCACAGTCGGCGTGCCGCCCGACCAACACGATCGGCTTATCCAGCACGATCGGATTACCTGACTCAATGGGCACCAACATCGCGGGCATATGCACCAACTCCACTGAAGGTCAAACTTCCTGCACGAAATGCGGAATGAGCATACTCCCTGGTTGTGAGCGAAGCGACCGATTGCCACTACGCAAAGGGGAGAATCAGCTCTGGCCACCCTCCCCCTTCTCTGAATTCCCCCGCCAGCATCGCCGCCCGATGCCAGAGAACGGTCCTGACCGATTGAGTTTTTTTCGTTTACCTTGCGGATCGGAATTCTCGATTTTAACGCACGGCTTTGACGCCAAAATGTCTTTGTGACTGTTACCACGAACATCCGTGTGCTGCAAGCGATCGCAAATCGTGGCAAACCATGGCAGGAAGTCGCAGACTGTTGCACCATTCTCCGCATTCGTCCGTAACACAAAAACGCATTGAGAAGCGATCAGCGCATTTGTGTGAATGGCCTCTCACCGCCACGGCGCGGCTCCGGAAGAAGTCCTCACTCCGACGCTCGACAAGGTCGAGGTCCGATCGTATGCCGGCGGACTGGTGCCATCGTTCGAGCGACGGGCGGTGTAGAGAGTGCGCGGCCCCCTTCAGGTCTTGATCCAAGGATTTGATTGCGACCAGACGTTGGTGCGGTCGAGGCCACGGGCGAACCCGGTCGCCGCGAAGTTTGTCAGGCGGACAGAATCGATCACTGCACCGTATTGCTCCGGACGAAGTTGCTCCGGACGAATCGTCTTGCAGTCGCGGCGCGGCATGAACGGTCTCTTAAACGGGTCATTTGTCGGGCAGTCCGAAACCGGCTGTTTGAGGGATTCAGCAGTGGTGCTGAATCTTTCGGAATTGCGTGGCAGTCCCCCTCCGTTAAGCTGAACCGCGTCAACCCACAACTTGACGCGTTGATCAATCACTGGTCTCGCTTTTCATCGGCATCGTGCTCGAGGGTCTGTTCATGCTCACCATTTGGGGAACGAAACAGAAGCCGCTGTGTGACGGCGTCTCGCGCCGCGATTTTCTGCAAGTGGGTACTCTGGGTCTTGGTGGCCTAACCCTGGCCGATTTACTGCGGCTCAAGGCACAGGGGGCGCAGCAGATCAAGTCATCTCACAAGTCTCTCATCATGGTCTATTTGTGCGGCGCGCCTTCGCACATCGACATGTATGACATGAAGCCGCTGGCCCCGGCGGAGTACCGAGGCGAGTTCAAGCCGATTCAGACCAACATCTCCGGCATGGAGATTTGCGAGCTGATGCCGCTGCAGGCGAAGATTGCCGACAAGTTCACCATCATCCGCAACCTGCGAGCCCTCGCGACTGATACCCATGTGCCCGAAGAGTTGTTGTGCGGCTATCCCTGGGGGCCAGAAGGTGGCTCGTTCAGTTTGAAACCCGGTCTTCGGCCCGCCTTTGGGTCGGTGATCAGCAAGCTCCTTCCGAGTAACGGCACGAACCTTCCGCCGTACGTCACGTTGGGCATGGAACAAATGCCCCACGGCGGCCGGAGGTCATTGGCACTCGAACCGGCCTATTTGGGTTTGGCCCATCAGCCATTCGATCCCGGCTCGCCGGGCTTGGTGGCCAACTTGAGTTTGGCCCATGAGATGACGTTCGACCGATTGACCCAACGCAAGACGTTGCTGGGTGCCTTCGACAACATCAACCGCGCCGTTGAGCGGACTCAGGGCACTTTTGCCGGGATGGACTCGTTCACCGCTCAGGCCCTGGACATCATCAGTTCGTCGCGCGCCCGTGACGCCTTCGACGTCAGCCAAGAACCGGAGAAGGTTCGGGAACAATACGGCACTCACTCGCGGTTTCTGCAAGCCCGGCGTCTCGTCGAAGCGGGAGTCTCAGTGGTCACTGTGCTGGCCCCCGGTTACTGGGACACTCACGCGAATAACTTCAGTTCGCTGCGGCAGATGCTCCCCGAATTCGACAAGGGACTTCATGCCTTGGTGACCGACTTGCACGAGCGTGGCCTGGACCAGGATGTCACGGTCGTGGTCTGGGGCGAGTACGGTCGGACCCCGAAGATCAACGCCAATGCCGGGCGCGATCACTGGCCGCAATCCAGCTTCGCTCTCGTCGCCGGCGGCGGGTTCAAGATGGGCCAGGTCATTGGAGCGACGACGTCCCGTGCGGAGCAGCCGATCGGTCGGTCGTACATCCCGCAAAACCTGCTGGCCACGCTGTACCGCGAGGTCTTCGGTATCGATCCCGCAGCGACCCTTCCGGACCACAATGGTCGCCCGATCGCATTGGTGGAGGATCGCGAATCGATCAAGGAGCTGCTCTAAGGAGTAAAATCGGACCAGCGAGCGGCGCTGAGTTTGGCGTTGTGGCGATACCCGAAGCCGTGCCCGGCGTTGGCGAAGACGTGTCGCTCATCCGGATCACAGGAGAATTCCACGCGTCGTGAAGCGTTCGGCTCATCACGCGGAGCAGAACAACGCGAAGGCATTTCCGCGATCCGTATCAGCAGGGACTTTGGCCGCATTGTACTTGAGAAAAAGTGTCACTTGGCGGTGGCAATCGGTCTGCTGCGAACCTTGTCAATTGGTCAATTGTTGGAAGTTCAAAGTGACTCAGCTGCTCAACCCCAATGCCCAGACGTTTCGATGAGGAGAGTCCGCGTGACACAGAACCGCGTCGGCAATATCGAAGTCAGGTATCACGCGAGAATCTTCGTCAACAGATTCCCCGCGACGTCGGTGAGTCGAAAGTGACGGCCGTTGTGCAGGTACGTCAGCCGTTTGTGATCGAGGCCCAGTAGGTGGAGCATCGTCGCGTGCAGATCGTGAACGGTGACCGGATCAACGACCGCTTTGTAGCCAATGTCATCGGTCTCGCCGAAGCTGGTTCCTCCCTTGATTCCCGCTCCGGCCATCCACGCCATGAAACCCTGAGGATTGTGATCGCGACCATCCTTACCCTGCGAGACCGGCATCCGTCCGAATTCACCGCCCCAGATCACGAGGGTTGAATCGAGCAGACCGCGCTGCTTGAGATCGGTCAGCAAGCCGTCGATCGGCACGTCGGTCGCCAGGCAGTGGCCGCTGTGATTGGCAGTCAGATTGCTGTGAGCATCCCACTCGCCATCGCTGTAGACCTGCACGAACCGCACGCCGCTTTCGACCAGTCGCCGAGCCAGCAGGCACTTCGATCCGTACGACTTCGTTTCCTTTTGATCGAGTCCATACGACTTGCGTGTGGACTCGGTTTCCGTCGAGAAGTCGATCAGGCTCACCGCCTCCGATTGCATCCGATAGGCCAGTTCGAACGACTGGATGCGACCCAGTAAGTCGGCTTCGCCCGGATGCGATCGGAGGTGTTCGTCGTTCAGCCGAGCGAGCAGATCAAGCTGGCGTCGCTGATCTTCACGCGTGACATCGCTCGGCCGGTTGAGATTGAGGATCGGATTCCCGTCGGGGCGAAACAGCGTTCCCTGAAACGTCGAAGGTAGAAACCCGGCATGCCAGTTGAGCGGTCCGCCTTTGATTCCCTGATTGTTTCCCAGCACGACATAACCTGGCAGGTCTTGATTCTCACTTCCCAACGCATAAGTCACCCACGCACCGGCCGACGGAAAGCCGGGCCGCGCCAACCCCGTGTTGATCTGGTACAGCGCCGGCACATGGTCATTCGACTCACTGTGCAGCGACTTGATGAACGCGAAGTCATCGACATGTTTGGCGACGCCGGGATATTTGTCGCAGACCCACGCGCCACTTTCGCCATGCTGCCGAAACTTGAACGGCGACTTCATCAGCGGGCCGGGATTGCCGTTGAAGACATCAATTGGAATCTTCTGGCCATCGCGTTTGGTGAGTTCTGGTTTTGGATCGAACATGTCCACGGAACTTGGAGCACCTTCCATGAACAACCAGATCACGGACTTGGCTTTCGCCGGAAAGTGCAGCGTGCGCGGTGTCATGGGGCCTGCGATGGTCGAGTCCGCGGCCAGCAAGCCCTGATGCGCGAGCATGTCGAGGAGTGCCACGGAACCAAAGCCTGCGCCGGCTCGCTGCAGAAAGTGCCGTCGATTGACGATCCGCTCAAATCGGCCGCAGTGAGAACTGTTGTGTGTCTGCATGATCTCGATCAGTCGATGTAGAGGAACTCGTTCAAACTAAACCATGCCTGGCAGAGATCGGCGAGCGCTCTTCGTCGATGCTCTTCGGGCGGACTCTTCGGAGATCGCTGAGTTCGCTCATTGATCTGAGTCTGCACGAACTCCAGCGACGCACTCCGTTCCGATTCGCTCGGAGATCGGCCGAGCGCCAATTGGGAGCCACGATCAATCCAGCGAGGCGGATCCTCTTTGGATTCTTTGATCAAGCGATCGGCAAAGTCGAGTGCCACCGCTCTGACAAACGGATCATTGAGCAGAGCCAGTGCCTGCGGAGCCACCGTGGTCGGGTCTCGCCGATTGCAGCTTTGCTGCGCGTCCGGTTTGTCGAACGCCTGCAGCAGCGGATACGGAACGACTCGCTTGTGAAACATGTAGATCGAACGCCGACGCACGTCCGCCGAATCCTCAACCTTGGCCGGGTACGGATCCTTGGTGTTGCGTGCGACGATCGCTTCGGAACTGATCGGCGGTTTGAAACCGGAGCCGAACTGCCGCAGATTCAACGTTCCGCTTACGGCCAGCATCGCGTCTCGCAGAGCCTCAGCTTCCAATCGCTGCGGACGCATCTTCCACAACAGCCGGTTGTCCGGGTCGGCAGCAGGCGCAGCCGAAGTCGTGAGACTTCGATCCGAACTCTCACGAGTTGGGCGACTCGTGCTCGCCTGTTGATACGCCGCGCTGGTCAAGATCAGGCGATGCAGTCGCTTCAGCTTCCAACCGTGTTCGACCAGATCGTGAGCCAGCCATTCGAGCAGTTCCGGATGAGTGGGCGGATCCGATCGCACTCCGAAGTCTCCCACCGAGTGAACGAGCGCCTCACCGAAATGATGCTGCCAGATGCGATTGACGATCACTCGCGCGACCAGCGCACCGGCACCTTGTTCGACGTCGGTCATCCATTCGGCCAGCGCCCGGCGCTGGCGTGTGCTGGTTTTTGCGGGGCTGCTCTCACGAGCCTGCTTCCAGTAGTCCTCGGGCGTTTTGTCTCGCGTCAGGACAGAGACGAATCCAAGCCGCACCGGTTTTTCGTGGTCGTAGAAATCGCCGCGTCGGAACAGCCAGGTTGGCTTCGGTTCTGAACTCGAATCTCGATACGCGTAGACTCTGTCCTTCGAGGCCAGCGTCACCTCGCCTCGGTCGCCACTGTGCAGCGCGCTCAGCATCGAATAGTAATCGCGAGCGGGAATCGCATCGTATTTGTGATCGTGGCAACGGGCACAACCGAGCGTCAGTCCCAGCAGCCCGGTGCCGATTGTCGAAACGATGTCGTCCAGTTCGTTGTACCGATTGCGCAATCGCTCGTCTTCCAGGAGATTGTCTCCCAGTCCCGCAAAGGTTCCGGCGGTCAGAAATCCGGTCGCCGCCACGGCGGCGGGATTGTCCGGTTCGTACTCGTTGCCCGCGAACTGCCAGCGTGCGAACTGATCGAACGGCATGTCGTCGTTCAAAGCGCGAATCACAAAGTCGCGATAAAGATACGCCAGCGGCCGATCCCGATCCGTCTCTTGGCCGTCACTGTCTGCATAGCGAGCGACATCCAGCCAATGCCGTCCCCAGCGCTCGCCGTAGTGCGGACTTTTCAAGAGACGATCGACCAGAGCGGCCAGCGCCCCTTGCGGATCACGTTCGGCAGCCGCACTGAACTCGCGAACTTCGTCAGGCGTCGGTGGAAGACCAATCAAATCGAACGTGACCCGACGGATCAGTTGCCGAGAACTGGCAATACTCTGCGGCTGGATCTTCGCCGATTCCAGACGCGCGAGAATGAAGCGGTCGATTGGCGTGCGAGTCCAGTCCGCATCCTTCACCTCGGATACCGCAACCGGACGCAGCGGTTGAAACGCCCAGTGACTCTTCGCCCGCTCAGCGCGCGGATCGAGCACGTCCGCGCCGTCTGGCCACTTGGCCCCTTGGTCGATCCAGGCACGCAGCAAGCCGACTTCCTCTTTGCTCAACAGCTTCCCATCGGGAGACGGAGGCATGACCTCTTTTGGATCGAGCGCGGCGACCAGATGAATCAGGCGGCTGTTCGCACTGTCCCCCTTGATGAGCAGCGCGCCATGATCGCCTCCTTCCAACACGCGCTGACGAATGCCGAGATTGACGCCTCCCTCTTCATTCCCCGCCGCGTGGCATTCAAAGCAATGCTTGCGCAGCAATGGTTGCACGTCTTTGACGAAATCAACCTGCCGCGAACTGGCCGGCGGGAGCAACGCCGCGTAATTCACGGCGGCCGGAACTCCCGCCTCGAAATTGCGAGCGACCTCCGCCGCCGACAGAGCACGGCCATAAATCGCCACGAGGGACAATTCTCCGAGCCAAGTCCGGTCGCCGGTCAATTCGTTGACCAGCGACAAACGAAAATCATCACTCCAGTTGCCGAGCTGTCCCGCGACCGGCTTGGTCGCTGCTTCTTTCCCATTCAGAGAGATCCGTGCGAAACCCTGGGCATCGCGCGTGAAGACAACGTGCGTGAGTTCCGTCCCCAACGAGTCTTCCGGGCTAGGCGTCGAAGGAATGCCATTGCCATCGGTGGAGGTGGTTCGCAGTCGCACGTCGTAGCGTCCCGCGTCCTGCCCCAACGTGAAGTTCCGCTGTCCCGGATCGGCCGAGAGTGTCACGATGCGAGCCGGCCCCGCCTGTCGCGCGTCCTGTGGCTTGACCCAAGCCTCGATCGACAGCGAGTTCGATTTCTTAATGGCCGCCACGATCTTGCGAGCCGGTTCGACCGACGAGATTCTCGCGGACGAAGTCACGATCAGCCGACTGTTGCGAAACGCGATCCCCTGAGGCTTTTCGATCCGTAGGTTCAGAGGCTCTCCAGTTCCCGACCGGTCCCGAAGAACGTCATCCACCGGCCGCTCGAAGGTATAGAGCACCAACAAATCCTGCGCGACACGCTCCGCCGACTCGGCGGTCGAGAGACCTGCCTTTGTCAGACCGAGAATCGCCAGCAGAAAGAGTGCCCGCCGGGAAAACGATGCAGCGAGTCGAGACAGAGTGCTCAAGGTTCATCTCCTACCACGGCGAAGCCACCACCAAAGTTGTTTCGGACAATTGAATCATTGGCGTTCCTCATGCGTGATGCCAAAATGCGTAACTTTTTTGTCGATTTGCGACACGGCGTTTTCAGGTCAAAACCCTTCCGCAGCCCCAGCCACCGAAGTTTACCGATCTCATGCCGAAAACAATCGCGTGCATCGGTCTGTCGGGATTTCACGACGGAAGGCGACTGTCAATCTTGTTCCGACACACCACGGGATTCACGTCTTCAGCGTTCCGCCGTTGATTCCGGCTGCGGTCTTGATCCTTCAGTTCCGAAGGGTTCCCGTTGAAAACGGCCAACAGAACGCGAAAGGGCCTGGAGCACAGCGAGGGTCGTCGCGAGCCGCGTAAGATCCACGAGTTGGCGTCGGGTACAGAGTGGTTGGCGAGGAACTCTTCGAGAACCAGCTTCCCGTCCTTGTTCTTGGACATCGAGTCGAACAACGCGCTCGCTGGCGGTTCGTTTGGTGATGGCCTGGCCGGCCGATGTTTTCTTGGACGAACGGCAGAAATCAGACTGGCCGAGGTGTCCTGCGGCATTGCTTCGGACCGAAGGAACGGCCATCGCAGCCTGAGTTCAATGTTCGCGGGGAAGACGAAAAGTGGGTGCCTCGGTGTTTCTCAGCAACGGGGCCATATCCCGGTCAAAATCACGCTTCGCCGCAGCGAGCACCACCAGCAGCGGGATCGCGACCAGCACCAATCGGAGCGATCCCACAAGCCACGGCTGCCGGTGCCGCAGTGGCGGCATCTCGGTCACCCAGCAAAAAAGTGGCGCGAGCAGCATGGCCAGCGCACACTCGGTCGAGAGCCGGCCAAAAAAACGACCGAGGAACAACAGGCCGAACAAACCGACCACGCCGACTCCAACGATCGCCGGCACGCTCAAGTTGGCCAGTGCGACGGAGCGTTGCGCCAGCAGTCTGGCAGCGATCGTCGTGGCCACGAGTGTCGCCACCAAGGGGAAAGCCGCGACGCCTCCCTTGATGTAACCGGCCATCATCACGGTCAGTCCGGCGCACAGGATCGGCAGACAGAGTGCCAAGGGAATCGAGATTCCTGGCGAACGCTGGGACAACCAGGAAAGCAGACTCCACACACCAGCCAATAAGGCTCCGCACAACACCAGCACCGCACCGGTCTGCCACGGAGTCCAACCTTCGGCCGAATCGCTCAAGTAAACGGAACCGTGCAATAAGATTCTTGGGATCGTTGCGGCCAGGCTCATCCGCAAGAGCCACGCGAACCAACGCGGTACGTTCTGGAATCCCGCGATCAGTTCGATGCCGAGGGCCAAGGGAACGGTGATCGTTAAGAACCGGTCGAGACCGTTCACGGGAGGCCAGGCCAATCGCAACGACACCACGCCGTAGCCGACCACAAGGCCGAGGCCAATCCCCAAGACGCAGGACAAATTCAGCCACGTCGTGCTGGTGTGCCGTCGCGCCAGCACCATCGCCAGCACGGTCATCGCGCTGACGATGGCGGCGGCGACCATCGCTTTCAGATAAAGCAGTGGCTCAGGCATCAGCTATTTTCGCATGCCTTCGCAATCGATGATGATCAACGCCTCGTCACCGATCGGTCCGATGGCGTTCTTGTCGAAACCGTAGTCGCTGCGCTTGAGCGCAAGTTCGGTGGAGAAGGCGACGCGCTTCACGTCTTTGAAGGTATGTTCTTTGCCACCCTTCAGGACCAAGACGATCTTCTTGGTCTTGCCGTGCATCGTGAAGTCGCCGGTCACTTCGTATCCGCCGTCAATGGCTTTGGTGCTTGTGCTTTTGAATTCGATGGTCGGGAACTGCTTCGTATCGAAGTAGTCGGGTTGCCGGAGGTGTTCGTCGCGAGCCTTGTTTGCCGTATCGACACTGTCAGTTTTGATGGTGAGCTGAAACGTCGACTTGGCGGGGTTCTCGCGGTCGAGCGAAAACTTTCCCTCAACCTCATTGAACCGGCCGTGAATCCAACTGATGTCGAGATGCCGCGCCTTAAAACTGACCGAGGAATGGACCAGATCGTAGGCATATTCATCCGCCGCTGAGGCTGACCTGCCGCCCGCGCAGAAGACCGTTCCGATGACGAGGGTCATGACCCAAACTGAAAAAACTCGACGCATGAGATTGTTCCTTCCAAAAAGGGTTCGCAAATCAATAGCCACGCTCGTCAAGAGCGTGGGTTTTCCACGAATCTCCCACGCTCTTGGCGAGCGTGGCTACACCCGCCTGTTCGCAGCGATCCTAGGACCGGTCGAATCGTGAGTAAAGCAGGCCGTGGTGGAGACTCAATCGATCGCGTGCGTTACCGCAGACGGATTCGGTCCTGGGACGGCGTCTTTAGTTTTGCGCACGAACGAAACTCACGAGCTCATTCACCGAGATGCTCCAACATTCGCCGAAAACTTTCATGGCGGGATTTGTATTTGGCGACGCGCTGGCCGGTGAGCCCTGATTCGGTGGCGGTGAGCGGATGCACGACACCCATTTGAGCGCCCGCGTCGAATCCGCCGGAGTGAATGATGGAGGGAATGCTCGCAACACCGAGCCGGTCATTGCGGCGCGACATGTGACAATCGACGCACTGCTGGAACAACACGGACTTGTCGGCAAAGCCCCAGTCCGGTGCCGTCCCCTTCAGGCCGTCGATGGCGACGCGATACTGCGGCATCCCTTCCGGTTCGCGTTCGAGACCTCCAGAGCGGTGCCGATCAAACAGCAAATGCCGCTTGAGCCGATAGTCGAGCATATTGATTCCGACGCCCGTGTTCGTCGGCGGTTCGCTGCCGCCGTCGATGTTGCGGAACACGCGAAATTGAAACGATTCGACGACTTTGGTGGGGACCGGTCGTAACTGATCGTTGACGGTCATCATCAACTGCAACAGGCCGACTTCCGTTCCAACGGGAATCGGCGGAGCGTCCTTCCGCAACCGCACGAACCCATCGTTGGCGGCTTGCTTCCAGTCGATGCCCTTCTCGCTCAACGATTTGAGATAGTCGACGACCTGCGGACGTCCCTGCGGAAACCGATAGAAGATGCGGTAGTAAGATCGCCCCTGCAGCGACTGAGCGTGCAGCGTGACGAAGCGATCGGAGAGGTCTTCGTGAAGATTCGGCTGATGGAAATCGACTTCCACCCATTCATCGGGCTGAGTCAACAGGCCCGGCGGAAGATAATTTCGCTCGGCCACAAAATCATGACGGGCTGCGAACGCTCCGGATTGAATGGCCAATGCGTAGGTGTCGGGCAACTCGGCCACTTCGGTGGCGGACAGTGCGAGCCGTCGAATGCACTTCGCCAGCTTGCCGCACAGGACATCACGCCGTGCTCGCGTAGCCCGATCGGCCGAGCGTTTGATGTTCTGGTCGATGAGATGATCGTAAACCGCCCACAGGTCATGCTGAAACACGGCTCGCTTGAGCGGGTCGCGCAGCGACGTCTCGCCACCTCGTTGCAAGAACTCGTCGAGCAGCGGATTCACCTTCTCGAAAACATCGGTCCCCGACCAATACTCGGTCTTGCCCCACGCCAGAAACTCGATGACATCGCCCCCTTCAAATCGCGTCGTTGCCGGTTGCCCGTCACTTGCCGGCAATGATCGCGGGCGAATGTAGAACGCCGAATACATCCGATTCCAAAGGTGCTGAGGATCGGCGTCATACAGCGGCAGCGGTCGGTCACTCTTCAGAGTTCCCGCCAGCGATCCGTCCGCATGAAAGTACTCGCGCAAATCCTCGCCGTAGATCGAGCTTGCCAGTGACAACAACATGAGCACGACTGCATTCAACAGGCTGAGCAAGCAAGATCGGGCCGTCATTGGGGAATCCTATGTCAGGGGTCGTGGCTGATATCGTCGGTGTCTGGTTCATCGCCGATATCGGTAGACCTTCACTCCTGGCCAGTCCGCGCGGAACGGAATGCCGAGCGTGCGGATGTAGGACAGATAGACGAGGTCACCGTGCAGCGACAGGCCCCAGGTGGCTTGCGTGTCCTCCACGTCGCCGATGCTGCCGACTTGGCGCGGGTGAGCCGGGTCGGAGACGTTGATGGCGACCAGATCGCTGCGGCCGGCCGACATCAACACCGTTTTGCTTTTGGCGTCGTAGGCAATCTCGTTGGCGTGCCCCGGACTGGAGAACCAGCGCAAGCCCTCCAGCTTGGGGTTCCAGGGATTCCACCATCCCACGAGTTTGATCTCGCGCGGTTTGGAGATGTCGAGAATCTCCAGGCCGACATAGTCGGCGGTCACGTAGGCCAGCGAACCGTTCAAGACAATGTTGTTGTAGGCTCGCGGGCGACCGTTCATGGCCGGGTTGGAAAAGCGTCCGATCTCGACCGGCTTTTGAGGATCGGCGACATCGATCACGCGCACTCCGCCAGCGTCGTAGCACAGGAAAAGAAAATTCTTCTGAAGCGCCAAGCCGCGTGCGTTGATCTTATTGCGATCCGGCCGCGCGTCGGGAAATGCCAGCTCAGGTTGCAATCGCGAGACGACGCGAATCGCCGCCGGGTTGCCGACATCCAGCACGATCAGTCCGTTTCCCATCGCGGCCAGATACGCGGTGCTCCCGTTGACTAAGACGGCACCTCCGCCGCCATTGGTTTCCGTGTCTTTCCAGACGCCAGCGACGCTCGCCTTTTCCGGATTGGTGACGTCGATCACCGCGAGGCCGGATGGCTCGTGCTTCCCCCAATGATTTCCCAACGCCAGGTAAATCCGCTTGTCGAGCTGCGTCAGACTCATGACGTGCATCGACTCCATTTCCGAAATCGGAATCGCGCGGGCCAGCCGCGGCGCGTCCTTCACGTCATAGACTCGCAGCCCCGCTTCCTTGGACGCGACGTAGAGATACGGTCGATTCGCGGCGTCGTGAATCATCGTGATCGGCAGCTCCACGCCCGTGTATCGGATGTCGTGGAGATGTTCGAACCGTGGTCCCGCCGCGCCCTTCGAGTCCTTGCTCGACTGTGCGACTGCGAATTCACTCGCTCGACCAACGACGCCGAGCCAAGCCAGCCCGCAAACAATCGCCACCCATCTGTTACGAGCGAACATGAATTGCTCCTTCAATTCTGCGAAAGGCTGACTCTCCGCGCCGTCGGGATCGGTCACGCTTCGGATCGTACAGTGGCGATCCTTGTTTTGGCTGCTCGACGTCACGAATTCCTCGCCGCCCTGAGTGACAGATTTTGTGGCGGCGAAGTTTTCAGAGACCGAGCCAACCAGATACAAGGTGACGCAACGCTTCCGCTCGCTTCAGTGATCATCAATCGGCGATCAATCTGGTTGCGATGGCCGGCTGGGTTCTTGTGAGGAGTGTTTCCGGATGGCGAGTCGATCCGACGAAAAGATGCCTGGGCTGGTGGCCGCGGTGGGGCTGGTGCTCTGCGTGTTGGTTGAGGTTCATGGATTGCCGGTGGCGGCGGATGCGGCTGATTTTTCGCCGGTGGTGCAAGCGCTGCTCAAAGCGCAGTGCGTGAAGTGTCACGGGCCTAACAAGCCGAAGGCCGGGTTGGATCTGAGTTCGCTGGCTGGTCTCTCACGCGGCGGTGAGAGTGGGGCGGTGGTGGTTGGTGGGAAGCTGGATCGGAGTTTGTTGTGGCAGCGAGTCGCGGCGGGAGAGATGCCGCCGACGGGCGCGTTGAGCGAAGCCGAAAAGGCCGTCTTGCGGACGTGGATTCTGGAGGGAGCCGTAGGGCTGGAGGCGAGCGGATCGGTGCATTGGGCGTTCTTGCCGTTGGTTCGACCGGCTGAGCCAGAGGTGCGTGAAACGGAGCGTGTGCGGAATGCGCTCGATCGGTTCGTGCAGGCGCAATTGGAACGGAAGCGTTTGAGCCTTGGGCCGGACGCGGATCAACGGGTGCTCGTGCGGCGCGTGAGTCTCGATGTGACCGGGCTGCCACCGATGCCAGCAGAGGTCGAGAAGTTCCTGACCGATGCTGAGCCGGGTGCTTATGAGCGGATGGTCGAGCGTTACCTCGCGTCGCCGAGCTTCGGTGAGCGGTGGGGAAAGCATTGGCTCGACGCCGCTGGCTACGCCGACTCGAACGGCTACTTCAGTGCCGACACGGATCGGCCGCTCGCCTATCGCTATCGCGACTACGTCATCCAGTCGCTCAATGCCGACAAGCCGTTCGATCGGTTCCTGCGCGAGCAACTTGCGGGGGATGAGCTTGCGGCGTTTCGTCCAGGGACAGCGACGACCTCCGCAGCGATCGAGCTGTTGATAGCGACGCACTTCCTGCGCAACGGGCAGGACGGGACCGACATCGGCGTGCAGGAACCGGAGGCGTTCGAGATCGACCGTCGCGCGGCGCTCGAAGCGGCGGTGCAGGTGACAGCCTCGTCGTTGCTGGGACTGACCGCGCACTGCGCGCGGTGTCATGACCACAAGTTCGAGCCGATCACTCAGCAAGAATACTACCGGCTGCAAGCGGTCCTCTTTCCAGCCTTCAATCCGCAGGACTGGATGAACCCCAAAGATCGCATCGCCTACGCCTACCTGCCGGGAGAGAAAGAGACGTGGGAACAGAACGAGCAACGGATCAAAGGCGAGCTGGCTCGGATACGCACTGAGTTGAACGACTGGCTGGCAAAGCATCGTGAGCCTTCGGAGTTGTTGTTCAACGAAAACTTCGAGGACGACGGCTGGCGAACGCGCTGGAGCAGCACGGCTCCGGGAGATGACAAGCCGGGCGGGACAGTCTCGCTGACGAGCGCGAGTCCGAACGCCGCTCAAGTGGTGGACGGTGCGTTGCGAGTGATCGTGGGGCCGACGGAAGCGTGGCTCTCAACGGCAATGGAGATCGACTGGACTCCGGAGAAGACGGGCGACTGGGTGCAGGCCACGTTTGACTTGATCGACAACAAAGTCGGAGCGAACCCTTCCGAGCGGATCGGTTACACGATCGCGGCTCACGACTTCGATGACTCGGGGGCAACCGTCGGCGGAAACATCTTGGTGGACGGCAACCCGACGACTTCCACTCAGCTTTATCCCGACTACCCCGGCAGCGACAGCAAGCCGAACGGTCTCATCGGTCTGCAAGGCTATGTGCCGGGACGCAACTACGGCATGCGCGTGACGAATCTCGGCAACGACAGATTTCGCTTGGAGCACGTCGTCGATGGGTTGCAGGAAGGGAAGTCGCACGATGTCACCGCCGCCGATCTTCCTAACGGCGGCTTCGCGTTCTTCTACAGTTCCAATCGCAGCTACATCGTGGACAACGTCCGCATTGAACAGAGCCTCGCGACACCCAGCGTGTCAGTCGATGTGGCGGCGTTGCGAAAGGAAATCGAAACGCAGCGGAAGACGTACGACGAACAGCGAAAGAAGTTGGAAGATCAGCGAACGAAAGAGCCGGGTCGAGCGATCGCGTGGGTGACAGACAAAACAACGAAGCCGCCGACCGTTCCGCTGCTGACGCGCGGCCTGTACCACCTGCGTGGACCGAGCGTTGAGCCGGGAGCGCTGGCGATGCTGTCCGACGCGGGGCATGAGTATCAGCCGCACGCCTTGCCGAGCGACGCGCCGACGACCGGCCGTCGGCTCGGATTCGCGAACTGGTTGCTCCGTTCGGAGGGACGTCCGGCGGCGCTCGTCGCGCGAGTGCATGTGAACCGCATCTGGAGCGAATACTTCGGCCGCGGCATCGTGGCGACGACCGACAACCTCGGCCAAAGCGGCTCGCTCCCGACGCATCCCGAGCTGATCAACGAACTCGCTGCGGGCTTCATTCAATCGGGCTGGAACCAGAAATCGGTGCATCGTCAGATCCTGCTCTCGACGACCTATCGCCAGTCCTCGGCACCGCGTCCTCAAGCGTTGGAGGTGGACCCAGACAACCGGCTCTACTGGCGGTTCCCGGTGCGCCGACTTCAGGCAGAGTTGATCCGCGATGCGATGCTCGCGATCTCAGGTCAACTCGACGCAACACCGTTCGGCCCGTACGTCGCCACGCGACAGACGGCCGTCGGCGAGGTCGTCGTCAATCCGCAAGACGCCGGATCACGCCGCCGTTCGGTCTATCTACAACAACGTCGTTCGCAAACGCTGAGCATGCTCAAAGTCTTCGACGCCCCAGCGATCGCAACCGTCTGCACGACGCGGCCCTCTTCCACCGTACCGCTGCAATCGCTGTCCCTGCTCAATTCCGATTTCGCAGTCGTCACGGCAGAAGCATTCGCCAAGCGGCTGCGCACCGAGACGGATGGGACCGATGCGGCTCTCATTCAGCGCGCGTGGCTGCTGGCCGTCGCTCGCGCACCGACCGCCGCCGAGCAGCAGGTCTCTGCCGAGTTCCTCGCGGGACAGCGTGCTCAATACACCGGGGAACAAGCGGCTGAGTGGGGGCTGGCTGATTTTTGTCAGATGCTGCTCGCCAGCAACTCGTTCTTGTATCTGGAGTGATCGCCATTTGGATTTCGTAAGAACTTCCGTTGTGGATTAGCAGCCGGTCATCAGCGCGGTGCGAGCCAGAGTGAACGTGACAGCCCAACTCGGCAACGCGACTTTGCGACCATCACAGAGCGGCGTGTGATTGACGAGTATGCGACACTTGAAGCGATTGACCGAGGAGAATGCGAGTCATGGCGGCACCTTCGGCTGATCCGCAGATCGTTGACGAAATTCGACGATTGGCACTGGCGGCCGACGACATTGTGGTGACTCGAACTGCCGCGGACGACCTTCTGGCTCGACGCCTCACGGTCGATGACATTTGTGCGGCGATTGTGGATTGGATTGATGCCGGCGAGCGTGTCAAACCGACCAAACTGCATTCTTTTCCGGGACTCCAAGGCGAACCGGCCTATGAGATGAAGCCCCGCATTGACGGCGTCGTGTTCTATTTGAAAGTGGCGTTGATCAAACTTTATCAGCCGGGAGAATACTTGCTGTTGATTTCGGCTCATCCCGACCATTGAATGAACCGAGCCAGAAGGAGCCAATGATGGTTGTCACACAGTGCCCGCTTTGTGGAAGCGAATCGCTCGAAGAGCGTCGCGGCGAGTATCAAGCAACGGCTCCCGCCAATACTCCCGGCGGCCCGATGGTGATCCCGAACGCGACGTGGCATCACTGTGCCCACTGTGGTGAAGAACTTTTACCCCGGCCATTGACCAAGGCTCTTGAGAGCGAACAACGCCGACGACTTTCTGCCGCAGTCCCGGTCACGTCTTGAGCTTTCAACGCCACTTCGCCAATTTCGTCGGCTGATTTTGCAATCACGGCGATTCGTCGGCGTCGAGACGGTTTGCATCGACGAGCGCCAGGACCGCCGTGTCGCCCGTTTGAACGGACTGCGTGTCGCCGGGAATCTTGATTCGAGCCAAATGCGAAGGACACTCGCTCTGCATTTCCGACGCCGTGAGCCGCATGCGCGAAGCCGGCGTCTTCTTGAGCGACCGAGTGATCGAAGCCGCTCTGCGCGAAGCAGGCGAGATGTCCTGACACCATTCGCAGCGATGGTGACGGCGGCCATCCGACTCGCTGATGACGCGCAAATCGTTCGTCGCGGGGATGCGTGGAGACGACGACACGCATCCCTTGGGCGGCGGATGGGTTGAAACCCACGGCGAGCTTCGCCGCGATGGTCGCTCGGCGACCAAGGGCACGAACCCAAGGTCGTCTGGCCGGTCGGGTCTGCTAAGAACCTGTCCAAGAATAAGTCCGTAGCACGGACAATCCTGTCCGTGCCGTCGTCAGCGACGACGAGTGAATGCCGGACAGGATTGTCCGGCCTACAAAAACGCGGTGTTATTCTTGGACGGGTTCTAAGCTCAGAGATTCGCAGACCCATCAATGGACACCACGGTACGTTCAATCCACGTCGCTGGCGAACTCGTCGTTCTTTTTATCGGTGATGCTGTCGAGCACACTGAGATCAAGGTTGGCGAAGAACCAATCTCGTCCCGCACTACCGGTCAACTTGTCGGTGGCGGCGTCATCAAAGACGCTCGTCGCGTTGAGTGTCGTGGAGAGATTGGTGACTCGCTGCGTATAGCTCAAATTCGCCGCCCATTGCGACATGAGGCCGTTCAGCGCCGAGTAGTTGCCATCGAAGGCCGTCGTGCCGCCGATCAGCAGGTCGTCGCCGTTGTTGCCCACCAGGCGGTCCTTGCCGAGTCCGCCGATCAGCACGTCTCGGCCTTTGCCGCCGAGCAGTTCGTCCTTCCCACTGCCGCCCAGCAGGATGTTGAGTCCTCCGCCGCCGTTGAGTTCATCGTTCCCCGCGCCGCCGTCGAGGATCACGCTGGTCGTGATGCTGTCGGCGATCGTGGCGTGGTCGTCACCGTCGCAAAGCATGACCAGGATTTGAGTGACTCCGGCTGTGCTGAAGGTCCGAGTCTGACTACGACCGTCATGGTCATCATCGTCGTCGTCATGGCCGTGGTGGCCCTGCCGGTGGCCGTGATCATCATCGCCGCAGTCATCATCATCGTCGTGGCGACGACGGCCAAAGAAGTCCGCGTGAACTTTGAACAAGCCGTTCCCCTGCTTGTTCACGGTCACATGATCGTCGCCGCCGGTGCCGATGATTTGCAGCACGCCGTTGTGGACTCCGGCCCCGGTGATGATCGCGGTTGTGGTTTGAATGACACTGCCGCCGTCATCGTCGGTGAGCGTCATCGTGATCGTGTAGATGCCGCCCGCGTCGTAGGCATGACTCCCCGCAACGTTTCCGCTGCCGCTCGATTCGGTGATCGTCCCGGCCGTGGTCACTGAGCCATCTCCCCAGTCAATGACCGCCGAGTGCGTGTCGGGTGTGCCCACATCAGTGAAGGTCGCCGCGATCGTGATCTGTTGGCCTTCCGCGGCGTCACCGCAATCGGGCGAGCTGTTCGTCAGCGTGTTGACGATCGGTGCCACGTTCGTCACATGGATGATGCCCGAAGCGATGTCCGTCGCGTTCTCGTTGTCTGAGACGCGCAGAAAGACCACGACATCGCTCGGGCCATCTAAACCCACTGCCGAGAACGTCGGATTGATGCCGACCTCGTCACCCCGAGCGGCATTCACTCCCGTTTCTCCGAAGAGATTGTCGCCATCCAGATCCCATTCGTAGGTCAGAGTGCTGGCAAGTTGATCCGCGTCCATGCTGCCCGAACCATCCAGCAGCACGCTGCTCCCTTCGGCAACCTGGTACGGCCCACCGGCATCGGAGGTTGGTGGCTGGTTGTTAATTTCATACGCGCCGATATCCACCGTGCCGCCAATGATGCGCGGGAAGCCGAGGCCGCGCTGGTCGGTGGTGAGCGGTGCATTGGTCAGCGGGTCGATGGCCAGAACGTCGTTACCCGCGTTGATCGCCGTGCTACCAGCCAGCAGAGCATGCGTTTGCGTTGGCCCGTCATTGTTCTGAAGTGGACCTAAGAGCGGATCGCCCGTGACGGTATCGACTAAGCCGCCGCTACCGTCTTCAATGAGGTTATTGCTGCCGATAACGGTTCCGTTGCCAGCGATGTCGCCGCCCGAATCGCTATTGGCAACAATCGTATTATGCAATGTCGCCATGGCGTCGTCGAAATTGTAAATACCGCCGCCATAGGTCGCCCAATTATCGGACAACGTGCAGTTGGTGAGCGTTGCCGTAGCGGAATAATAGTTCGAGATACCGCCGCCATAGTCGATGGCCGAGTTGTCGGACAACGTGCAATTGGTCAACGTCGCCTGAGCATCGTCAAAGTTGAAGATGCCGCCGCCGTAGTTCGCCGAGTTGTTCGACAACGTGCAATTGTTGAGTGTCGCCGTGCCGGAGTAATAGTTGGAGATCCCGCCGCCAAGATATGCTGAGTTGTTGGAAAGAGTGCTGTTTGTGAGTATCAGTCTACTGCCAGGGTCATTGAAAATGCCGCCGCCATAGTAGGCCGAATTCCCCAACAGTGTGCTGTTGGCAAGGGTCATGAAGCCACTGTTCACCAAGCCGCCACCATAAGTGGTCGAGTTGCCCGACAGAATGCAGTCGGTGAGCATCATCGTGCCACGATTCACGATCCCAGCCCCAAATGAGGCGGCGGAGTTCCCATCCAGAGTGCAATTTATAAGCGTCGTTGTGCCGGGAGCATCTTTGTAGAGACCGCCTCCACCGATGGCCGAATTGCCAGCCAGCGTGCAGTTGGCGAGCACCACGTTACCGTTTTGAATTCGGACACCGCCACCGAAGTCGGATGATCCGTTGGTGATGCTCAACCCCGAAATGCTCACCATTCCGGCCTTGATGTTGAAAACCCGGCTCTGGTTGTTACCGCTGACCGCAAGTTGAGTGGCACCCAGTCCCGCAATCGTCAGATCGTCCGTGATCGTCGGCAACTCGGTGCCGGCCAGCGTGATCGTCTGCGGCGTGGCAAATACCATCGGATCAAACATGATCGTATTTGCCCCAACAATGAGGTTGGTCAATTTGATTGCCTCGCGCAATGACAGGTCGCCAGCATCGTAGTTACCGTCGTCCTCATCGGCCGTGATGTCCACAACTAGGTTAATTGGGTGGAACTCGAACGATCCAATGTCCACGCCGCTGATCATGCGCAGAAATGGGACTCCGCGTTGGTCGGTTGTGAAAACCGCTCCGTCGTCCATGTTTCCGGGAATGCCATCAATCCCAGGGTCGCGGGCGCGGGTGTTGTCTCCCGCGTTGAGTGCGGCGCTACCTGAGACCAGGGCATGTGTCAAAGTGCGACCGCCGTTGTTCCGAAGCGTTGTGTCGAGAACATCACTAATCGGCAACAGACTCCCGCTGCCATCCCCCACAATGTTTCCATTGACGCCGTGTGCAAGTCCGCCCGCGGTGGCGGGGTCGCCAATCAAGTTGTTGAAGCTATTGGTTGTGTCGACATTGGAGCCGCTGGTAAACGAAATATCGTCAGGCGTGCTTCCGGTTCCGCGAACGTTGCCGGCGACAATGGAGTTGTTGAGGATCGTTTTCGTGGTGGCATTGTCGGCGGCAGCAATACCTCCGCCCAAGCCGACCGCGTCGCCGTCCGCATCGGCACGGTTGCCCGTCACGGTGCTGTTGACGAGGCTCAGTGTGCCGCTGAAGTTGTACAGTCCAGCTCCCTCGCCGTCGGCAATGTTGTTCGAAACAGTACTATTGAGGACAGTCGCCGTGCCGTCCCAGTTAAACAATCCACCTCCGAAGAAATCGCGGGCCGAATTATTCGAGATAGTGCTGGCCGTGATTGTCAGCGGGCCTGCATAGTTAAACACCCCACCGCCGACAAGCGCGGAACTGTCCGCGACCGTACTGCCCGCGATCGTTAGCGTGCCGACGTAGTTAAACAGCCCGCCACCGTAAATCGCGGCTGAATTATTTACGACGATGCTATCAGTGAGAGTCAGTATGGCGTGGTCGTTCAGGATCGCGCCGCCGACGTTAGTAAAAGCGGTTCCACCGTTGGCATTGCCGCCACGCAGCGTGAGGCCCGAAAGTGCCACCTCGATCGAGCCATTGGTGACGCCGTCGATGACAAAGATTTGTGAGTTATTCTGCGCGTCGATCACAAGTTGATCGGCTCCGGTGCCGGCGATCGTCAAGTCTCCAGTGACCGATGGCAACGGCGTACCGCCGAGAGCAATTGTTTGTGCCGTTGAGAACACTGTGGTGTCAAATCGGATCAAATCGGTACCCGAGCTGGCGTTGGCCGTGAGCATCGCCTCGCGCAGCGAGGTCTCACCGTCGCCGCCATTCACGATGTCGGCAGTTGTCGTGACAACGAGGGGAGCTTTCCCCAAGTTTTCGACATCAAAAACGGACTGGATCTCCCCAGCGGAAAGCGCGCGGTTGTGAAACTCCACTTCGTCCAGTTTCCCATTCCAATTCCTCCCACCGGCACCCCAGCGCGCGAGACGCAAGAACTGGGTGCCGTCGTATTGCATCGGGCCGGCTCCGAAGCTGGATGTACTTACCAATTGCCCATCCATGTATAGCCGAAGCGCTCTGTCTGTGTCGCGAGTAACAACCAGATGTTGCCAGCTATTTGGTGTCAGAGTCATTGTGATCGTGGTATTGGGGCTTCCACCTCCACCATCTGCGACACCAAAGTGGTACTGACTTCCGACATTGTCGTACTGCAGCGACCAGCTACGAAAGTCGGTGTGATTGTTGTCAAGAATGGCCGCATGGGCGACTTGCGAACTACCGGGATTCACCCACATGCTGACGCTGAAGGTCTGGAAGTTGAACCAATTCCCTAAGTCCACTGAGTCATTCACTCCGTCGAGACGGAACGCCTGTCCGACTTGGCCTACGTCAAACGTGGCCCCGTTCTGCAGAGTTCCATGATGGCCATCCGCGGAGTCGTTCGCATCATATTCAGCCTGATACCAGCTCACGAGTCCTAGTCCTGGAGGCGCTGTGAGCATGGATCTGGTTTCCAGGCATTCCATGCGTTGTCCGAGGTGTCGGTGCGCATCATCCTTTTGGCGAACGCGTGCCTTAGAGGACGGTGAAATCAATCTCTGGAGCGCGCGAAACCAGGGCGTAATCAACATGACGCTGGGCCTTTCGGGATGTGCGAGTCGCACGACGTGTCCGGCAGCGACACGCGTGAGACCGGTCGTGATCAATGGGTGATGCTCTTATCACCTCATGTGCGAGTCGCGGTCTTTGGTCGCACGAATTTTTCAAGATTCCCCTCGCTTTGCTAAAGCCTGGTCATTCACGGTGCGGTAGCGGAATTCGTGAGAATTCCGTTTGCGGAGCAGGTTTGCACGGAATTCTCGCGAATTCCGCTACGGCCGTTGCGCCGCCTCACCGCGAAGAAGCAGGAACAATCCGGTTTAGCGATCCGACGAGAGCGCTGCGGGCGCGGCCGGGGGAGTCGCCACGGCGGAGATGCCGATCAGGGCGGCGGCTTCGGCGGCGATGCGGTCGAGGGCTTTGTCGTAGCGCTTGTGAGCAGCCAACCAGGCAACCGCCGCACGAAGCGTCTGCTCTGCCGCCGATTGGTCTCCGCCCCGGCATTGAGCCATCGCCAGAAACAGGACGTTGTAACCGGATTCATCTGCGGCGATTTTTTGCGAATGTCGCAGCGCGATCACGGCATCGGTCCAGTTCTCCGCGCGGTAGAGGGCTGCGCCGAGCGTGGTCCAATAGCGGGCATCGTTCGGCCCCAATTCGGTCGCCCGTTTCGCCAATTCCACCGACGACATTTGTGTTTTCAACTCGGGACAGTTTTCGAGGACCAGGAACCACGCGACATTGTTGTGGGTCTCCGCCGTATTCGAGGGCGCTTCGAGGACTGATCGAAATGCCGACAGCGCTTCCATGGACCGCATTTGCCGTGCGAGAAACCTGGCCCAATCCAATTGAATCGTCGTCTGGTGTGCTCTAGGTCCGTCGGATTGTGGAAATTGATCGAGAAGTTTTTGTTGAAGAATCAGCGTCTGTCGAAACGCCCTCTCGGCATCGACGTTTCGACCGCTCATGGCCAGCAGATTGGCATGTTGCAAGTGCGTCAGCGTGAGTTCCTGGAGCCAAAACTGATTGAGAGTTTTGGCATAAAACTCTTCACGCAATGCCAACGCTTGGACGACGGCCGGCTCGGCTTCCAGGAGGCGGTCGAGGCGCATCAGCGCGTACCCCAGATGACAATGGCCGCGGGCCAGTTCCGCTTTGACACCGTCAGTTCCGATGGGGAGACCTTCCAACAATTTCAATGCGCGCCGATGAGCCGCTTCCGCCTCGCTTGGACGGCCGGTTTGACGCAGCAGCAGACCCAACGAATTCCAGATGGTGGCTTGTCCGCAGGTCAACGACGTCGGCTGATCGCGAAAATCTTGCTCAATCCGTTCATACATCGCCGCGGCGCGACGTAAGAAAAGTTCACCTTCGGTTCGTTTTTGCTGCGATATCAGATCATAGCCAAACGCGCCATAGATCTCTGCCTGAAAGCGACGTGGTATGAACTCGGCCGGATGTCGCCCGACCGCTTCGTCAATCAAAACGAGGGACTCACGGAATAGTTCCTCAACTTTCGGCCGCAGGGCGGGATTGGGACGATATGAGTTTGCGAGGTTCATCAAAGCGCGTGCCAGATTCGACCGAGGTTCAGGAGGTTCCAACGCTTCTGCGGGAGGCTCGCGAATGAGTTTCAAGGCTGCTTGAAACTCCATCTCAGCCTGAGCGAAATGACCGAGAAATTCCTCGATCTGTCCCGCGCGCGTATAGGATCGGACGATGTCGTAGTGCCGTTTGGGATCATGGAGATTGTCGGCGATATGCTGCCGATAAAATCGAAGTGCATGGTCGATCAATTCCTGTTGTGCGGCAACGGATCGGTCGGGGCCGGACAACATGGCCGCCACAGACGACATCTGGTCAACGGCTTTAATCGCACGACTTTGATTCATGTCCGCCCGCGCCTGTTCTGCATTCGCATGGTCTCTTTCCTGGAGCGCCTTGGATCGCTCTGCCAAAATCGCGACCGTGCTGATCGCCAAGCCGACGGCAGCCAAAAGCGACATGCCGCCGACCGACCAGACGACCGGCTCATGTCGGCGGCACCATTTCCGGACCCGGTCGACCACGGAAGGCGGCCTGGCGAGAATCGGCTGGTGTTCCAGGAACCGTCGTAGGTCATCTGCGAATTCATGAGCGGTGCCATATCGTGCGGCCACATCCTTTGACAGGGCCTTGTGGACGATCGTCTCCAGTTCGATCGGCAATTCCCGGTTGATCTGCTGAAGCGGACGTGGCTCATCCTGAGCGATCTGCCGCAGCAGCGTTTGGCGGTCTGTGCCGCTGAAGACGGGCACGAGCGACAGCAGCTCGTACAAGGTGGCACCCAGGGCGTAGATATCGGTTCGATGATCGACTCCGCCGCGATGGCCGAGCGCCTGTTCGGGACTCATATAGCGCAGCGTTCCGACGATGTCACCGGTGGCGGTCAAGGTCACTCCCGCATCGAACCGCGCCAAACCGAAATCGGTGATCCACACTTTTCCGCGCGCGTCGAGCACCAGGTTCGAGGGTTTGATATCGCGATGGACGACACCTTCCATGTGCGCGTAGTCCAACGCCTCCGCCACCTGCCGCACCTGCTCGGCTAAGGCTCGAAGTCGGTCCCGAGTCAAAAACCGCTGCGTCGTTGCCGCCGCGCGCAGTTCAGGAAGAGTTGACTCCGTGGCGGACGGGCGCGGCATGGCGGACGAATTCAGGTCAGCCGACCCTGAGTCCTGGTCCAAGCCCGCCTCGTGCCGCAAGCCGGCGATCATTTGCGCCAGCGTCTGCCCGTCGATGTATTGCATCGCGTAGTAATGCACACCCCGCTCGCATCCGACCGCATGCACGGGGACGATGTTGGCATGATGCAGTTGCGCCGCGGCCCGAGCTTCGATTTGGAAACGCGACAATTGACGTTGATCGAGCATCGCTGCAAACGGCAGCACTTTGAGCGCCACCCGCCGAGCGAGCGAAACCTGCATGGCCTCATAAACGACTCCCATTCCGCCGCGGCCGATCTCACGCAGAATGCGGTAGTCCCCGATGACACCAATTGCCAAGGTTTGATCCGGCAATCCGGACGTGTCCGGTGGAACAGAAACGGCTTGCGATTGCCCCAGATCAATCAGCACTTCCAGGGCCGGCAACAGGCGCTGCAGCGGTTCGGCAAAGTCGGGATGCTGCCGGACGTACTCGTCCAGATCGACCCGCTCGCCCAGTTGCAGTTTGTTCGTCAATTCCTCAAGGAGTTCGGCGAGCAGGGGATTGGAACAACTGACGTCGGCGCTGCGGAGGCTAGTCATGAGGGCCTGCCCTTCTTTCTTTCGTCCAACCGGGATCGCAACCGCGTCAGCGCCCGCATCAGACGGGATTTGATCGCGCTTTCGGACATTTCCAGAACGGCCGCCGTCTCGCGCGTGGAAAGCTGTTCGAGAAACCGCAGCACCAGAATTTCATGGTCTTGCGGGTCCAGCTCCGCCAGAGCTTGCTGCACCCGTACTCGCAATTCCTCGCGGATCGCCTTCGTGCTCGGGTTGGATTGGTTAGATGCCAGGCGATCCACCAGTTGCAATACCGAACCGTCGTCATACGCCACGGCCCTTGGTTCCTCTCGAATGATGCTCCGCCGACCGGCTTGAATGTGCTGCCGGCTCATCGCCACCACGCGCTCCCACGCGAGCCGCCGCAGCCACGGATAAAACGGCAGCGGACGACACTGCAAGTAGTCCGTCAAATGCAGGCTCGCCTCTGCCAGCGCGTCCTGGACAACGTCCGACGGGGAGACTCGGGCCGAAAGCCGCCGATCCATCCGCAGGGCAACCATTTTTTTCAATCGCTCGCGATGCACCGCCAGCAATTGGTCGCGAGCCTCTCGATCACCTTGTCGGGCCAGATCGATCAACTTTTCGGTGGCCGAATCATCAAGCGTCATGGATCACCTCGTCGATTGCCATCAAAACAAGCCCAGCATAACGGTTGGACCGCCGAGCCGCTCCGAGTGATCCCGATCACAGATTTCCGACAACACCGGCGTCGCTCTGTTCCTTCCTCAAGGAGATGTGCAATCCTGGCACTTTCGTTGCAAGTTGTCGAAAAAAAGTGGCACCGATGGCGATACTTGATCTCTCCGGATGCTGCTCGCATCTCGTCGATGAAGACCGGAATCACGATGGTGCTCCATCTTCCGTGTTGAAAACGAATTTGTGAGCCGCGAGGCGCTAGCCGCGGGTCGATGAAGACAACCCGCGGCTAGCGCCTCGCGGCTCACGAGACACCGAAATCAACACGAATGGCGGCGAGCCTGATAAACTATCCGAGCGGGATTCGCCCGCACGATGCTGTCGAGCACACGCCCGACGCGAGCACGCACCGGCTGATTTCAGAAAATGTTTTAAGCAGAGTGATTGTGATGAAAATCCTCAACGACATTTTGCGAGCACAACGCCGAGCATTCCTCGGACAGTCCGCCAGCGGCATCCTCGGATCAATCGCGCTGTCGTGGCTGACGGCGCGGGAGTCGCACGCGGCGGAACGCGCCGCGGCGGTCGGTCCGCATCATGCGCCGAAGGCGGAGCGGATTGTGTGTCTGTTCCAAAACGGAGGTCCGAGTCAGATGGACCTCTTCGATGAAAAACCGGAACTCACGAAGCTGAGTGGCAAGCCGTATCCGGGGCAGAGCAAAGTCGAGACGTTGTCGCCGTCGGCCTCAGGGAACCTGCTCGGCTCGCCGTTCAAGTTTCGGCCATACGGCGAGTGCGGGATGCGGTTGTCGGAGATCATTCCGCACATCGCGGGGATCGCGGACGAGATCACGCTCGTGCGTTCGATGACGACGGAATCGGTCTGTCACGAGACCGCCCTTCGCATTGCTCACAGCGGACATCCACTGGCCACCGACCGGCCGAGCTTCGGTTCGTGGCTCACCTACGGACTCGGTTCCGGCAATCAGGATCTGCCGGCGTTCGTCGTTCTTCCCGACCCCGGCGGGCTGCCGATTAACGGCACGCTCAACTGGTCCGCTGGTTGGCTTCCGGCTCAGCATCAGGGGACGCCCTTCAGTGTCGGCGACGCCTCTGCCCCGGTGCTCAACCTGCGCACGCCCGATCGCATCACTGCCGCCGCCCGCGCGCGGCAACTCAATCTGGTCGCGCGTCTCAATCAAGAACACGCCGCTCGGTTTCCGGAGAACACGGATCTCGAAGCCCGGCTGCGCGACTTCGAGACCGCCGCCCGGATGCAGGCGGCAGTCCCCGGAGCGGTCGATCTCCAACAAGAGACGGAGGAGACTCGCAAGCTGTACGGGCTCGATCAGCCAGCGACGCAGGCTTTCGGAGCGCGCTGCCTGCTGGCCCGGCGGCTCGTCGAGCGCGGTGTGCGATTCGTCGGTGTCTATTTGAAAAGCCAACCGTGGGACACTCACGCCGACAACGCCAACGCGACGAAGAACGTCGCGGCCGGCATCGATCAACCGAGCGCCGCGTTGGTGCGTGACCTCAAACAGCGCGGACTGCTCGATTCGACGCTCGTTGTCTGGATGGGGGAATTCGGCCGCACGCCGGTCTCGCAAGGAGCGAACGGCCGCGACCACAGCCGCCGTGGCTTCTCGATGTGGCTCGCCGGCGGCGGGATCAAACAGGGCTATGCCCACGGCGGCACCGACGACTTCGGTTACGAATCCATCGACCAGGTCGTCACCATGCACGACCTCCACGCGACGCTGCTCCACGCTTTCGGTCTCGATCACCAACGCTTGGCGTTCGATCACGAAGGACGCCAAGAGACGCTGACGGACACGGATCTGACCCGAGCGAAGGTCGTGCGAGAGTTGCTGGCGTGAAATCGGCGCTCATCCGCTTGGCAGAAATTAGCCACGCGGCGCTAGCCCCGGTTTTTCAGGATGAACCGGGGCTAGCGCCGCGCGGCTAATTCTCGAAATCCGTATCAGTTCCGAATCGTGCCTGCTCCATCATCCGCCGACTGCGCCCTGCGTGTTCACGAACAGCGAATACACCGATGTGCTGCCGGCCATGAAGAGGCGATTGCGGTGGCGACCGCCGAAGCACAAGTTCGCACAGCGTTCCGGGAGATCGATGCGGCCGATGAGTGTCCCTTGTGGATTGAAGATCGAAACGCCGTCGAGTCCCTCTTTGCCCATGCCCCAACCGACCCACAGGTTGCCGTCCACATCGACGCGCAGTCCGTCCGGAGTGCCATCTGGTTCGGCGGTGATCAGTGTGCGGCCGTTGGATAACTCGATGCCGTTCTTGATGACATCGAAGGCACGAATCACGCGCGGCGAGACGCCCGCCTCGACGATGTAGAGCTGCGCTTCATCGGGCGAAAACGCGAGTCCGTTGGGGCGATCGATGTCGCCCGCCACGAGCGTCAACTTCTTGGAGTTCGGATCCCAGCGATAGACATTGGTCGGCAGTTGCGGCTTCGCGATTTGCCCTTCGTAAAAGCCGAGGATGCCGAACGGCGGATCGGTGAACCAGATCGAGCCATCGGACTTGCACACGACATCGTTCGGCGAATTGAGCGGCTTGCCCTCGAACTGTTCGGCAATGACCGTGATCGAGCCGTCGTACTCGGTGCGCGTCACTCGCCGCGACTCATGCTCGCAGGTCACGAGCCGCCCCTGCCGATCGCGCGTGTTGCCGTTCGAGTTGTGCGACGGCTTGCGAAAGACGTTGACGGCCCCGGTCTCTTCCTCCCATTTCATGATCCGATTGTTCGGGATGTCGCTCCACAACAGATACCGCCCATCGCCAAACCAAACCGGTCCTTCGCTCCAGCGCAGGCCCGTTGCGATGCGTTCGACCTTGGCCAGATTCAGCCGATACTTCGTGAAGCTCGGATCAATGATCTTGATCCGCGGATCGGGATAGCGTTGACTCGGTTCCCATTCGGCCCTGATCCGAGACGTCAAAGCGAGTGCCGATAACACGCTGCTGGCGAGGAATGCTCTGCGGTGCATGGTCATGTTCCGTGGGATTCACTTCTTCTTGAATACGCCATCCAGGAACTCAAACAGTTCCTGCGTTCGTTTGTCGTCGGGCCGTCCAAGTTGGGAATTGATTGTGCCGTGATTCTTCCCTTCG
Source organism: Planctomyces sp. SH-PL62 (assembly GCA_945893045.1). Taxonomy (GTDB): domain Bacteria; phylum Planctomycetota; class Planctomycetia; order Planctomycetales; family Planctomycetaceae; genus SXKJ01. The sequence goes on along the minus strand of CAMDEA010000001.1, from coordinate 83,873 downwards.
GCAGCGACGACCTTGGCAGACACACCGGCTTCCGTCAACTCGCCGGCGTGCCAATCCGACCGGGCCTTGGTGTCTGGTCGATCCACAACGTGCAGAATCAAGAGCGAGTGGATGTGCTTGCCTTTGACATCGCTCTGTGATTCCGACAGACCGGCTCGTCACCAGGGGCGCGCCGATTCGCACGTCATTGAAACAACCCGTGCGTTGAGGCTCAGTTTTGCGCGGCGCGGTGTGCCAGTCGACGTAGCGCGTCGTCAGGTCCAACCAATGCGGAAACATTTGAAGCGTGGCGAATCAAGTCGGGGGCGAACGAGACGGACGACGTCGAGCAAACAGGAACTGGAGCGACGATGACGATGCGACGGTGTAATCCGGGCAGTTTCTCCAAGGTGGCGCGTGGCTTGCTGGTGACGAGCGTCCGGAAACCATTCAGGAGATTTGATGATGTTTGATTTGATCAAGCAGTCGCTCTATTTGGGCATGGGGTTCGCCAGTCTGACTCGCGAAAAGCTCACTGAGTTGGGGAAAGAGATCTCCACCCGGGCTCAGCTTTCCCAGGAGCAAACGCAGCAATTCCAGGAGGAGTTGGTCAACAAGTCGGCCGAGGCGCGTCACAATCTGGAATCGGAAATTGATCGCCGCATCGATCATGCCTTCATTCAGCTTGGCATCGTCAAGTCCGGGATCGTGAAAGTTAGCGAACAGGCGCGGCACGAAGGGGAGGCTCTCATCGACGAACGGCTCGACAAGCTGTTGACCTCGCTGCGTGTCGCTCGCTGCGAGGACGTGGAAGCACTGAGGTCGCGTGTGGAACTGCTGGAAAAGACGCTGAACGAACCGCGCTCCTAGCGGTTGCTTGAGCCTTCATCGCGGCCACCGGAACTCGCAGTTGACGAGCGCATCATGCTGTTGGAATCGATTTCCAAAATCGAACGGAGCGCATGGAGGCTTCAGGAGATCATCTCCGTACTTACGAAGTATGGATTGGCCAATTGGCTGGGTGGTCTGAAATACGAATGGCTCCAGTCACGGCTCGTGAGCGTGGATGGAGTCCGGCTCAATACGCTGACGCAAGAGACGCGAATTCGGCTCGTGCTCACGGAACTGGGCACGACGTTCGTCAAGCTGGGGCAGATTCTCAGCACGCGCCCCGACTTGTTACCTGAGCCGCTGGTGGCCGAGTTGAGTCAGCTTCAGGCGAACACACCGCCGGATTCCAGCGAGGCCATCCGTCAAACGATTCAGGGTGAGTTCGGCCAGTCTCCGGAACAACTCTTTGCCGAGTTCGATTTCACACCGATCGCCTCCGCTTCGATCGGACAAGTTCATCGAGCTCGGCTCAAGTCGGGTCAGCCGGTGGCCGTGAAGATTCAGCACGCCGAAATTGAAGACCGCATTCAGCGCGATTTACACATCATGGCGGGTCTGGCCGAGTTGCTGGAGAAGCATGTGGCCGAGTTTCGCGCATACAAGCCCACGGCGCTGGTTCGTCGCTTTCGGCGAACGCTGATGCAGGAGATGGATTTCACGGTTGAACGCCGGAACCTCGAAGCGTTTGCCAACCGGTTCGCCGACGACGAGACCGTTCACTTTCCCGCCGTCTATTCGGAATTCAGCAGCCGGCGCGTGCTCACGATGGAGTTGATCGACGGCATTCCCGGCACCGATCACGCGCGCTTGGCCGCCTCGGGGTGCGACCTCAATGAGTTCGCTCGGCGCGCCGCGAAGATGTACGTGAAGATGATCTTCCACGATGGCCTGTATCATGCCGATCCGCATCCCGGAAACTACATGGTCATGCCGAAAGGCGTGGTCGGAGTGCTGGACTGCGGCATGATCGGCCGGCTGGATGAGACGCTGCGTGAGGACTTCGAGGCCCTGATTTTGTGCTTTGTCGATCAAGACGCGCGCGAGTTGTCGAATCTCGTCGTGCGACTCGGCTCCGCGCCGTCGAATCTGGATTTCGATGCGCTGCGGGCGGAGGTCTCCGAATTCGTGAGCGATTACGGCAACCAACCCCTCAACGAATTCGACCTGAGCGGAGCGCTCATGGAGATGACCAGTCTGATTCGCCGCTATCACATCGCACTTCCCACGGAAGCCGCGTTACTACTGCGGACCTTGGTGATCTTGGAAGGGAGCGCCCGGCAACTCAGCCCGCAATTCAGTCTGATCCGTGTGATTCAAAGTTACTACGAGCGAGCCGGTTCGAGTCGGTTCATGCCGCAGCGGTTCCTGCGAAAAGTCCGCCGCTCGTACCGCGATTGGGACCGCCTGCTCGTCTCGCTTCCGAGCGATCTCTCCGACTTGTTGCGTCGCTTCCGAAACGGCTCGTTGGAAATCCATCACGAGCATCGCCGGCTGGAGACGACGATCAATCACCTCGTGGTAGGAATCCTGGTGGCGGCCTTGTTCCTGGGTTCGGCCAATCTGCTGAGCAATCACCTGCCTCCGCTCGTTCTGGGTGTGTCGGCACTGGGGATGCTGGGACTAATGACTTCGGTGTTCCTGGGGATCAGGCTGCTTCGGGTGATTCACCGCGAGAACGGCGACAGCGGCAAAACATGAAATGCTGTCAGCACAACCTCAGCGGCACTCCAAGAACTTCTGCGTGGTCGCAACGTGCCGAAATCGGCGGCATCCGAGTACGATGAAATCGTGCTCCTGCGGGAAACCATTTGCCATGCCCATGACGACCACGCTCAAGATTCACGGCCTGGACTGTGCTGACGAAGCCGCCGAGCTGCGCACGGCCTTGCAGTCGCGCGCGGGGGTGATGCAGTTGTCGTTCGACCTGCTGCGCGGTGTGATGTTTGTCGAACACGATGAGTCACAGATCTCGCGAGACGAGTTGATTGCTGCGGTCGCTCAGATCGGGATGCATGCGGAAGCGTGGCAGTCGGACCATGCGAAAGTCACCGATGCCATTGAGGCTCGGCGTCGCTCGCGAACGTGGCTGACGGCTGTGAGCGGATTGTTTCTGGCCGCCGCGTTCGTGACGCATGGGCTCATGACCGGATGGCTGGTGGCGTTGGGGCAGGGCTCATCGCGGACGCCGGGCATTGTCGTGGCGTTGAATCTCGCGGCGACGTTGCTCGCGGTCAGTCTGGTGGTGCCGAAGGCGTGGTCGTCGCTGCGTCGAGTGCGGCTCGACATGAACGTGTTGATGCTCGCGGCGATTGCTGGAGCGATCGGGGTTGATGAGTTCTCGGAAGCGGCGACAGTCGCGTTCTTGTTCGCGCTGTCGCTGGTCCTGGAAGCGTGGAGCATCAGCCGCGCGCGGCGCGCGGTCGAGGCATTGATGCAGTTGGCACCCGAAACCGCGTGCGTGCGGCAAGCAGATGGGACGGAATCGACGGTTCAGGCCAGCATGGTCGCGGTCGGCAGTACGTTGGTGGTGCGGCCGGGTGAGAAATTCGCGCTCGATGGTCGCGTGACGCTGGGCGAAACGACCGTCAATCAAGCGCCGATCACCGGCGAATCGTTGCCGGTCGTGAAACGTCGGGACGATGACGTCTTCGCCGGGACGATCAATCAGGACGGAGCGATCGAAGTCCTCACGACGAAGTTGGCCGATGATTCGGCGATCGCTCGCATTGTGCGGTTAATCGACGACGCTCAGCGAAAGCGTTCCCCCGCCGAGCAGTGGGTGGAGACGTTCGCTCGGTTCTACACGCCGGCGGTGATGGGCTTGGCGGTGGCGATCATGGTGTTGCCGCCGTTGCTGTTCAGCGGAAGTTGGAGCGACTGGTTCTATCAAGGTCTGGTGTTGCTGGTCATCGCCTGCCCGTGCGCGTTGGTGATCTCGACGCCGGTCAGCATGGTCGCCGCGTTGACCTCGGCCGCTCGGCAGGGAGTGCTGGTGAAAGGGGCCAGTTACTTGGAACGGGCGTCGCATCTGAAAGCGATCGCGTTCGACAAGACCGGCACGCTGACGGCGGGTCATCCCGAAGTGATCGAGGTGATCGCGCTGAGCGGCCACGATGAACGCGAACTGCTCGACATCGCCGCCGCGATCGAATCGCGTTCGCAGCATCCGCTGGCCGCCGCGATTGTCCGCTATGCCGAATCGCGCGGCGTGCGACCGCCGCCGTGCGACGACTTTCAGGCACTCCCCGGACAAGGAGCGACCGCGATGCTGTCGGGGCAACGCTTCTGGATCGGCTCGCACTGCGCGTTCGAGCCGCGCTGCCAAGAGACTCCGGAACTTCACGAGCGATTGGAACAACTCGGCGCGCGCGGACACAGCGTCGTCATCATCGCGAACGACGAGCATGTCTGCGGTCTGATCTCCCTCGCCGACGCCGTCCGCAGCAACGCGAAGGAGTCGCTCGCCGCGCTGCATCGCGCCGGCATTCGTCCGCTCGTGATGCTGACCGGCGATAACTCTGCGACGGCTCAGGCCGTTGGCCAGGCACTCGGCGTGGATGATGTCCGAGCGGAACTGCTCCCGGAAGCGAAGGTTGCCGCCATCGAAGAGCTGCTGGCCAAGCACGGCCAAGTCGGCATGATCGGCGATGGAGTCAACGACGCGCCGGCAATGATCCGCGCGAGTCTCGGCATCGCGATGGGAACCGTCGGCACCGGCACTGCCCTCGAAACCGCTGACGTCGTCTTGATGAGCGACGACCTCTCGCGCATCGCGTGGCTGATCGCTCACTCGCACCGCACGATGCGAGTCATCCGCCAAAACATCGTCGCCTCGCTGAGCGTCAAAGCCGTGTTCGTGCTGCTCACGATCCTCGGACATGCCAGTCTCTGGACCGCGATCGCGGCCGACATGGGTGTGTCTCTGGCCGTGGTCTTCAACGCACTGCGATTGCTCAAATCGAGCGTCGCGCGGCCGTGATTGCAACCAAATACAGGCGGAGACTCGATCCCCCACCAGTCGCCATTTCAACGGTGCGGCAAACTCGCCGGCGGAGACTTTTGCACGACCTGAGTCGCCAGGCCGACCAGTTTCAGAATGCGAATCGTCTGCCAGGTGAGGTCCAATTCCCACCAGCGATGACCGTAGCACGCCTCACGAGGCCAAGCGTGATGGTTGTTGTGCCAGCCTTCGCCATACGCGAGCAGCCCTGCCCACCACAGATTGCGTGAACCGTCCGACGTCTCGTAATTGCGATAGCCCCAAACGTGCGATGCGGAATTGATCAGCCAGGTCGTGTGGTAGCCGACCACGATTCGCAGGCAGCCTCCCCACAGCAGGAGGCTCCAACCACCCAGCCAGAACAACAGCCCGCCGAATGACACCAGCCAAAATGAGTAGGTCCGCTCGAAGAATTGCAGCATCCGGTCTTGAACAAGGTCCGGAGCGAAGACGTGATACAAGCGCTGTCGTTCGGCCGGCGTTCTCCGGACGAACAGCCACAACAGGTGCGACCACCAAAAACCTTCGCGCGGCGAGTGCGGATCGCCGTCTCGATCGGATCGGCTGTGATGCACTCGGTGAGTCGCCGCCCACATCAATGGCGAGCCCTGTCCCGACAAGACTCCGCACAGCGTGACGAAGAATCGCACCGGCCCAGCGAGCCGGAACGAATCGTGAGACAGACAGCGGTGATACGCCAAGCAAACGCCGACACTGCACGTCAGCCAGTGCAACGCGATGGCGGCGATCACCGATTTCCATTCGACGAAGAACGCCGCGGCGATCGCGCCCACATGCATCACCAACATCCAAATCAGCACGATCCAATCCACATGGCTCCAACGAAATTGAGCGCGACGAAACGACTCCTGAATCTTCGCGCGTTCGATGGGGGGACGATCGGTATCCGACGTTGGCAGCGAAGGGCTCGAAATATCGACAAGTTCAACCTGAGTACTCATGACGCAACTCCTGCCCGCGCGGGCTTCGTCGAGGTGAACAAGAACCTGTCTCCGCGCCGGGGTTCGACCAACCGAGCAGCGCCTGCGCCGTGACAGTCACGACAGATTCAGACTTCTGTCACGCTTGGGTCACGACCACGGCAGGAAAAGCAGTACCACAAATGTGGCCGCGTGATTGATGGCCAGCAGAGCCAGCAGTTCTCCCCAGCGATCCCACCACACGCGGATGCTGACCACCAACAGAATGGGAAAACCGATGTGAGTCCAAAGCAGAGCCGCACCCAAGTCGTCCGGTTCGTTGGCCATCATCCACCAGAATCCAAACCCGAGTGCGACATGAATCGGGACCGTCCACCACGCGAATCTCAGCAAACTCGGTCGGCGAGTTCTGCGTTTCGGGGGAGACGCGGGATTGGGGATGATTGTTCGAGGCTCGTCGCGTGCAGTCGTTCCTTCGAGCATTGGCAGACTGCCTCCTTCCTTGGAGTTTCAAATGGGCGGAGCCGCTCAACGCGCGCAACCACTGCGCTCAGCGGGCGCGCTTCGCCAATTCACGACTTCGTCGCCCGGCTCGCCTGAGCTTGTGTGTTTGTCGTGACATGCACCCAAACTCCGGCGAGCCAGGCCACGGCTGGGCGGCGAGCCAACCGCTGCGGCACGATGTTCGCACAAATCATGCCTGATCCTGCCACTTTCGGATGTGACACAAGCCACCCGTCACGTCTCCTGCCTCGTGAGAACCAACCATGATCACGCTCTTAAACAACGACCATTTTCAGTTCTGTGACCATGTGACTCGCCGCAACGTTTTGCAGATCGGCGCGTTGGGCTTCGGTTTCGGAACGCTCGGCCTGTCGGACTTGCTGCGAGCAGAACCAGCGACGGTGAAGCCGCGGCACAAGGCTCTGATCAACATTTTTTTGGGTGGTGGTCCGCCGCATCAGGATCTACTGGATTTGAAAACGAACGCTCCCGTCGAGATTCGGGGCGAGTTCTCACCGATCGAAACGAAAGTGCCGGGCATCCAGATTTGCGAAGTCCTTCCGCGGATGGCGAGCGTCATGGACCAATGCGTCATCGTGCGGTCGGTCGTCGGATCGGTTGGAGCACACGACGCGTATCAGTGCATGACCGGTTTTTCGTCGCGGGATCTGGCACTTGTCGGCGGTCGTCCAAGCGTCGGAGCCGTCGCGTCGAAAGTGCTGGGGCCGGTCGATCGAGCGGTGCCGCCGTTTGTCGGCCTGACCGCGACGACACAGCATGTGCCGTGGTCCGATTCCGGTGCCCCCGGTTTCTTAGGCGGTGCCGTCGCGGCCTTCAAACCAGAAGGCCCCGGAATGGCGGACATGATTCCATGCGGCAACATCGCCGAGGAGCGATTGAACGACCGCAAGGCATTGCTGCGGAATCTCGATGGACTCAAGCGTGAAGCCGATCAACGAGGCAAGATGGTCGCGATGGATGCCTTCGCCACGTCCGCGTTCGACGTGCTCACGTCGAGCAAACTGGTGGACGCGCTCGACCTGTCGAAGGAGCCAGCGGAAGTCCGTGCCCGCTACGGGACCGGCAAGCCGTTCAATTATCAGTACGACGGAGCACCCACGGCGAACGAGCAACTGCTGATGGCTCGGCGACTGGTCGAAGCGGGAGTCCGTTGCGTCTCGTTGACCTTCGGCCGCTGGGACAGCCACGGCCAGAATTTTTCATTGGTTCGCGACCATGGCGCGAAGCTCGATCAATGTTTGAGCGCGTTGATCGAAGACCTCCAGCACCGAGGACTGCTCGACGATGTTACGGTCATCGCCTGGGGCGAATTCGGCCGCACGCCGCGCATCAACAAAGACGCCGGCCGCGATCACTGGCCGCAAGTCAGTTGCGCGTTGATGGCCGGCGGCGGAATGAAAGGTGGCCAAGTCATCGGCAGCACCAACCGCCTCGGTGAAAGCGCGGAAACGCGCCCGGTCCACTTCCAGGAGATCGTCGGCACGCTGTACCGCAACCTCGGCATCAACCCACTGTCGAAGCCCGTGATTGATCCCGCCGGCCGCCCACAACCACTCATCGAAAACTACTTGCCGCTGCCAGAAGTGGTCTGATCGCGGGTGATGTCGCAGATCATTCGGTCGCTGAGGCAACCGCTTTCGACTCAATTGTTGGCAACGCCTGTTGCGCGAGTCTCCGCAGTCGCTGCGAGCTAGCATAGGCTTGCCATTCAGCTTCGAGAGCAGACCAGGACGTGACGCCGTACACGTCGCGCAGAGCTTGGTCGTGGCCGTCTCGTCGGCCGGCCTCGACAAATTGCAACAGTTGCTGCGGCGTGCCCCGTTCGAGCAACAGTCCTGCCAACGTCACGCTCTGACCGTAGAAGGCGGCACGCTCGGCCGAGGCGGGTCCGTTTTCCAGAGCGACTAATTGGCTCAATTTCAGCGTGCGGCCGGCAGCGATCACGCTTCGCAGTTCGTTGAGCCTGCGTTGCAGTTTGTCGGGAGACTCGGCCAGCATCGAGATCCCTTCATCCGCCCAGGCGGGGATGCGTCGCTGAGTGAATCGATCGGCCAAGACGACGTGCGTGAGTTCGTGCGGCAGAGTGTCGGAGAGCCAGCCATCGGCATCGGATCGCAGATCAATCCGCCGCTCGGCAACGCGACCTTGGTGGAGGCGAACGGTCGAGCAACCGGATGTTCGCTCGCTGCCCGGCCCCAGCGTGTGCGAGTAAGCCCCGACCGTCGAATGCACAACGACCTCGCAGCGCGGTTGCCAGCTTTCGGATGACTCGCTCAACCACATCGTCTGACCGCGTGCCTTCAGTCGTTCACAGGCTGCGGCGAGTTCACGCAATTGGTCCGCCGACGTGCAGCAATGGATTTGGAAGCTCGGCGTCTCGGCGATGTAACACTGACGGCATTGGCAGCCCGAACGTCGCAGCGTGACGGACGGCTCGGCGGCAGAAGTCGGGTCCGCCGACCAGAGCCAACCACCATTCGAGCAGACGGTGATGACGCACAAGACCGCGATGACCGTCCGCATGAAGGGCTTCTCCGAAATTCGTAGAACGGCTCTCCAGAGCCGTTCGTTCGGTCCTGGACACACGGCTCACCAAAGAAATCGCCGTGCCGCGAACGGCAGGACGCCACAAGTCTCTGATGAGCAATCAGAACGGGAAATCGCCCTGTTTTGCGACCTGATGGGTCCTGCTTAACAGCGACTCAGCCGTGCTTAGCCAACGAGCAAAATCGCGGCGTAGCCAAGCTCGCCAGAGCTTGGGTTGTTGACGATGGCCAACACGCCGATGTGGCCAATCGTTGCCACCATTCAGCACGGCATTGTGCGACCTGGCACACTGGCCAACGACTTGATGTTTCGTGTTTCGAGCAGAACATCACTGTCATCTCATGACTGATCAAGCAGTTGTAAACTCCCACGGTGCGACGGATTGCTGAAGCAGGTTCTCGGCACACGAATTGAATCAGAAGACGATCGACAACCACGTCGGGGAACCCGACAGAGATTCCCTGCACTGAGGCCATGTGACCCCAGCGATTCGGTTGGTGAGGGGCGAATCATGCGGCCCTGCATTCCAAGACGAAGAGCACTGCTGATGGCGGCCATGCTGCCGTTGCTGTGCGTCGCGTCGATGCGGTTGGGCGACTGCAATTGTCCCTCCGGCCGTACCGCGATGGTTGTTGGCAGCAGGTGTGTGGGCTGTGATTGCTCGTGCGATCGCCAACATGCCTGCTGCCCCTCTTTAGTTCGCGAGCGTTCTAGCCGCGAGAAGGTGTGCCCTTGCCAGCACGGCTGCCATCGCAACGTGATTGAGCCAACCTTCACGACCGCCGCAAACTTCGAGTGGACACCAATGGAACTGAGCCTCTCGCGAGATGGTGTGTCGCTGTGGTCCATGTCGCCTGACGCCGTCAACGTGTCCCGTCTCGCGAAGCACGCGATCTTGCCTCACTCAAGTCGATCCCACGAACACAACGTGCTCCGGTTGTGATCGGAGCGTTCGTGAACGGAGCTGGGAGAAGTCTCCCATCCGTTTCAGAGCGTTTTGTGTCCCTGGTGACTCCATTCAACATCTGAATCAACTTAATGAGGAGACAAATCATGTTTACGAAATACACACTCGTCGCGTTTCTGGCTGTGGCAACGACGATCTCGGCTTCCAGCGACGTTTTCGCCGGAGGAAAACGCCCAGGCACTCGGTACAGCCGGCCCATTTTTAGTTCCTACCGCTGCTGTGTGACGGCAGCCCCGTGTGCCCCCGCGACAGTCGCGGCTCCGGCCCCCGTGGCTGCGGCAGACGGCACGACGTATCGCAGTTTCTCTGTCGAGCCAGCGGCTCCCGCACCGGTCTATCGCGCTCCGGCACCCCGCCGCACGCCGACCTATTTGCTGCCGAAGATGGACCCTCGCAAACACAGCGGCGGCTGGTAACAGGTCACGGCATCAGAGAACTTTTCTTCTTGCCTTGGTTTTGAACGTCTCGTGATCACGTCATGTGATCACGTCACGTTCCTTAGGGGCTCCATGTTCAACGCACCGACCGGGTATCAGCGAGTCTTGGTGGCCACGGACTTTTCCTTGTACGCGGATGCGGCGACTCGGTTGGGGATGTGGGTCGCGGACCAAAGTCATGCCACGCTCACCCTGGCACATGTGGCCCCGTCGAGCCACCGCGTGGCGGACTCGCCCTATCGAGCTCAACACGAATCCTTCTACGGTGGCATCGAGGATCTGGATCAACGGATTCGGGAAATCTCCGACGAACGGCTCAAGCGATTGCTCGCGGAACTCCGTCGCCCGACGACTCGCCGCGAAACAATGGTCGGCGAGCCGTTCGTCGAAGTCATTCGTGCCGTTCAGCAAGAGGGCTATGACCTGGTGATGATGGGGACGCGCGGAGTCTCCGCCTGGAAACAGTTTCTGATCGGCAGCATGGCGCAGCGCTTGATCCGCAAGTGCCCAGCAACCGTTTGGGCGGTGAAGGCCGAACATGCCGATCCACCCCGCGCGGTCTTGGCCGCGACGGACTTCTCTGAGGTGAGCCAACGGGCCGTCGTCGAAGGACTGTGGGTCGCTCGTCAGGCGTCCGCGGAGTTTCATCTGATGCATTCGATCGACTACCGGAACGACGATTTGCTGAACTCCTTCGACCAACCCGCGACACTCTTTCCGGTCGAACCGCTCCGGCGAGACATTCAAGCCGCTGCCCAGAAACGATTGGAGGCGATCGCCGAATCGCTCGCACTGGACGGCGTGAAGCTGCACCTGCATGTGGTGTGGGGAACGTCGTGGCAGGAAGTGGGCCGACTCGCGCAGCAATTCAACATCGACCTCGTTGCGTTGGGAACGGTCGGCCGGAGCGGCATCAAAGGAGTGTTCTTGGGGAATACGGCCGAACGAATTCTCACGACCTGCGATTGCAGCATCCTGGCCGTCAAGCCCGCTGATTTCGTCTCGCCGATCCGGCCGGCCGATCGGCCACCGCACCCCACCACCGAGTCCATCTGATGAAGCCAGCGGATTGGCCATCGCGTTAAGCGAGGGACGTGTCAGTCATTCGCCAAACTGTGCGGCGTTTCTTCGCGGAGCAGGACTCCGATGTCGCGAAATTCGCTGATGAGCAGATCCATGATGTCGTCCACGCTGAGTAAGCCGACCAGTTTGCCGGTGCTGTCCACGACAGGCAGCCGGCGGCAGCGACCGAGTCGCATGGCCCTCAAGGCATCTTCAATCGGTGTGTTCTCGCTGACGGTGCGCAAGGATTGGGTCATGACTTCGCTGACAGTCGTTTGGATTGGGTCACTCGCTTTGGCCAACACGCGCACGGCGAGATCACGATCGGTCAACATGCCAACCGGCCGCTTCTCTTTGTCGAGCACCACCAGCGTGCCGACGTTGCGCGAGTTCATCCGCTGTGCCGCAGTCTGCACCGACTCATTGACCTCCGCGACATCGACTTCACGAATACAAATTCGTCCGGCAGACATGATTGTTCCTTTCCAAAAAGGATACTGACTCACTTAACGAACTCGCCCGTGCCGACCGATCAACGGGACGAACATAAAGCCGCCCAAATCCTCAGAGACTAATCGCTCGCCATCCTTCGTGAAGCGATACAAGCTTTGCGAGTACGAGTCACCAAGCGGTAACACCATGCGGCCGCCGTCAGCCAACTGTTTCGCAAACTCAGGCGGCAACACTTCAGCCGCGGCGGTGACGACGATCACGTCAAACGGGCCGTATTCCGCGAGTCCCAGGCTGCCATCTCCGACATGCACATGCACGTTGCGATAGCCGAGCCGCTGCAATCGACGTTGCGCGGACTGAGCCAGTTCGGGGATGCGTTCCACGGTATGCACTGTGGTCACCAACTGAGACATCACGGCCGCCGCGTAACCGGAGCCGGTTCCGATTTCCAAGACCTGGTCACCGCTCCTCAAACCGAGTGCTTCGAGCATGAAGGCCACCGTGAATGGCTGCGAGATCGTCTGGTGAAATCCGATCGGCAACGCTCGATCGTCATAGGCTTCGTCGCGAAGAGCTTCGGGGACGAACTCCTCGCGCGGAACCTCGGCCATCGCCATCAGCACGCGCGGATCGGAAATACCGCGACCGCGCAGGTCGGCTTCGATCATGCGATGTCGCAAGGCCGTGAAGTCAGTTGCGTCGAGAGCTGCCATTGGACATTCCCTATGATTTTTGAGCCCGCCGTCGGTCAAGCAGGCCCTCAGCGACACTGAGCAAAACGTATGCTCTGATGAACGCGGAGTTTTGCTCGGCCGCCCAGGCGAGAGCGGCCTCCGCATCACCAGATTTCGCCTGAGCCACCGCCACAGAGAGGGGTGAATTCGCGTTCGTCACGGGAGCAGCCTGACGGGCTCGATTGAATTCCAAGCGGGCAGCGTCGCGGTTTCCGGCCTCGGCCAGAACCGTCGCGAGTCTCACCATCGCATTGACTTTGAACTCGAGAATCTTGATGGCAGCAATCATTTCACGCGCGCCCGGGATGTCTCCCGCCCGGGCGCGCAGTTCGACGATCCGGATCAGCGCGTTATCGCGAGCCGCCGCGTTGTCCATCTCGTTCAGGCTTTCGAGCGTCTGCTGGGACTGACCCAACACCGCCTGCGCCGCAGCGATGTCGTTCCAGTACTGCGTCTTGGGGGATGACTGCCGCGCCGAACGAAGCGCATGGTCGAGACTTTGTTGCGCGCCCGCGATGTCGCCGGCTTTGGCTTGGACCAGGGCGATGAGGGCATACGCACGCGGTTTGTCATCGTCGCTGCTGATCTTGCCCGCAGTTTGCAGAGCGTCGCGGACAGCCCCGGCTTTCGCCTGTTCGTGGGCGATGTGCGGCAAGGTCTCGTCCTTCCAGTCACCTGGCATGGTCTCAGCGAGTTCGAGCGCCCCGGCCACGTCCCCGACGGACGCGTGATGCACCGCAATCTGAGACTTCCGCCCTCCGTGATAGTCCTTGATCATGGTCGTCGTTTGCCTGGCTCCCGCAAAGTCCTTGGTACTGATCTGGATCTGGGCGATGGCCATGAGAGCTTCGTCTCTGCCGTGATCCCCTTTGATGGCGTTGGCAACGTCTCGTGCCTTGGCGACGTCTCCCGCTCGTGCGTGGCGCAAGGCGTCGTGGACGAACCGCGGCATCCCATCAGGAACTCCGTCGGCCGCATCTCGAAGTTGCTGGTCGATCTCTTCTCGTGAGATTTTCCAGGGACGAGAAATGCCTTTGGACGGGGGCAACGGCTGATCAAAGTTGATAGCGCTGGCCATCTTCATGGCAGCCGGCAAATCGCCAGCACGCGCCTGCGCCTTTGCGATGCTGAGAAGAAGTGCCATGCGCGCGAGGGCAAAGCGCTGATCAGGCTCGCCGGGGAGTGCCGCGTCAATTGTTTTCGTCAGAAACACGTCGTCGGCATCTGCCGCAAGGGCCGACGTGTGAGCCTGCTGGAGAAGCTCCCCGACTTGCCCAGCATCCACGGCTTTGTTGTTGGGTGCCTTCGCCGACCGGATCTCGGCCGCTGCTTCCAGGACGTTGATGACTGCCAGGACCGGGGCGCGCTTAGGCCGTGGGAGGGAAGCCAACAACCAGTGTGAGAAGCCGAAGCCCAACACCGTCGCGGCGAGCGAGGCCCAGGTCCAGTGGCGCTTCATGGAAGTACCCTTCGGAGTGATGAGAACAGCAGCACCGATCCAATACAGCACACACTCTGGTTCCTACTCACTGCACCGCTGGTTTGGCTTCACTGGCTCACTTTCGCTCTGGCGATCACCACTGGTGGCTCTTCGCCGACTCAGCGGCGAAAGGAGCAATGCTCCAACGATGAGAAAACCAGCAGCCGCAGCCAGACTGACTTTTCCAACGAAGAAGAACTCCCCCAATGGCTCTTCGAGGATGTTCGTGACGATGAACGTGAACGAGCCACCAAGACAGAGGTATGCAGTGACCCATCGCCAATGGTCTGTGTTGCGGTCATTCATGATTCGCCCTTTCATGGCAGACTGAATGACTGCCTTTGGAACCGTCTAACAACGAAGTCAACCGACACCGACCGGTTGGCCATTGTCCCCGTTGCGGCGACTGGCCTCGCTCTTCTTGACGATCGGAGACCGCCATGACCCACAAAGTGATCCGGCGATCGCCCCCGCCAGGACTCCCGTGGTCGTCACCCAACAGAGGACTGCCCGCGGGTGGTGCAGTCCCATCGTCTGAATCAGTAACGCCCCAAAAATTAGAGAATGCACCCCAGTTCCGATCATCAGGCCACGACGCCAAGTCCCTCCCCACCTCGACAGCGGGCCAACGAAGGCACCGCCGACAGTTGCGAGCACACCGACAACGAGTGGAGCCATCTCCCAAGAGACAACTGGACCACCGAGTGGGCCTTCGAGAGCGGAGCCGATCAGGCTGCCGACGATCGTCGTCCCGAAAGCGGCGGCGGCACCCACGAAAACCCAGGTTGACGAAGGAAGAGAATGTTTCATGCTGGTATTTGTCCTGATCGCGACTCATCAAGAACGAACTCCATTCAACACTCCGGAAACGACCTGTCTCAGCGTGGCGTTCCAGGTTCGGTGCCGCGGAAGAACAGGAACAGCCGCGCTCCCTCACGAATCAACCGCAGTCGAACTCCCTGTTCTGGTTTGACGGACTTCATCGCCGCATGGAATTCGTCAGCGGTCTGAACGTCCTTGTCTCCGACGGCGACGATCACGTCGTTGGCCTTCACGCCGGCTCGCGAAGCGACGCTGCCGGATTGCACTGACGTGACCACGACTCCTTTGGTCCCTTCTTTCAGACTCAATTGAGCGGCGAGTTCGGGCGTGAGCGTTCGCACCGAGAAGCCGAAACGCCCCGATGCTGGTGATTCCTCGCCAGCGGGTGATTGCTCGTCGCGGTCGCTCAGGAGGTCGGTCTCGATGCGGACGGTTTGCAGTTTGCCGTCACGAAAGATGTCGATGGTCGCCTTCGTTCCCGGAGAGGTCGCCGCGACGGCATTGCGGAACTCACCGGCGGATTTCACTTCGCGACCCTGGAACTTGACCACGATGTCGCCGGCCTTCAGACCCGCCTTCGCTGCGGGACTGTCGGGGACCACATCGCCGATCAACGCTCCACCGGACTGCTTGTAACCGAACGATTCCGCCAGTTCGGGCGTGAGGTCTTGAATCATCGCCCCGATCCGTCCGCGCGTGACCTTGCCGCTGGTCAGGATTTGATCGACGACCGATTTGACGATCTTGGCCGGGATCGCGAATCCGATCCCCATGTACCCGCCGGTGCGCGATGCGATCGCCGTATTGATGCCGATCACCTCACCGCGCAGATTGACCAGCGGGCCGCCGCTGTTGCCAGGATTGATCGCAGCGTCGGTTTGCAAAAAGTCCTCGTAGCCTCCCTGAGTCACGCTGACCTGCCGGCCAACGGCGCTGATGATCCCCGCTGTCACCGTCTGATCGAAACCGAGTGGACTGCCGATCGCGACGACCCACTCGCCGACCTCAAGCTGATCCGAATCTCCCAGCACGGCCGGCGATAACCCAGTCGCGTTGATCTTGAGCACCGCCAAATCGGTGCGCTGATCGACCCCGACCACTGTGGCAGTGAGTTGTCGTTTATCCGCCAGCGTCACGGTCAACTCGTCCGCACCGCGCACGACGTGGTGATTTGTCACGAGGTAGCCGTTCTCCCGCACGATCACGCCGCTTCCGATCGATTGCTGCTCGCCCCCGGAATCCGGCCCGAAGGGAAATTGAAAGAACTTCTCAAAGGGATCTTCGCCAAAGAATCGCCGCAACTCATCGGGCAGTTCCGGCTGCGAGCGTCCGCGTCCTCTGGCGGCCATCTTGCGCACCGAACTGACGCTCACCACGGCCGGTCGCACCGACTTCGCCGCCTTCTGAAACGCTTGCGACAAATTCTGAGCCTGATTCACCGCCACGTTGAGCGAGAACTTCTCCTGATCCCCCAATTTGAGCGAGAACTTCGGCGGATCTTCAGCCGCCACGTTGCCGCCGAACTGTGAGGCAACAACCAGCGTCGCCACGATGGAAAACCAAACGCTCGCGTGTTTCGTCAGACCAAACATGATTCCGCCCCCTACTGAGTCATCGATTCAAAACAGTCATCTCCGTTTCGCTTTGCGAGGCGTCGCCGGTTTCTTTTTTGCCGTCCCCGGCTTGGGCAGCGATATCTCGGAATTGCGCTCTCTTCGTAGCCTGGATGCCCTTCCATGAAATTCGGATCGAGTTTGCAATCGACGTGCCGAATTGTTGCACGACCGTCACTCAGGGAGCGCGCCCCGCCGAAGCGGCCAAACAGCACGAGTTCTTGCGGTCAACGATCATCGTTCGTGCGAAAAGCGACCACTCCGCGCGCGAATTGGCGCGACTTGCAATCGGCTCTCCGGCAACTTGCATGAGCGGTTGTCAGAGTTCCGAGGCGAAGACGACAACAAGCGATCGTTGAACCACCGCGGCACTGCTTCACTGCGGTCAGCTCAGCCATTCGGGCCGAAAGACCATCGTCAGGCCCAGACCGAGCATCACGGTTCCACTGATCAGCTTCAGCCAGCGACCTTCACGCTCCTGCATCTTGCGGTGCGAAAGCGTCACCACGGCGATGGTCAGCATGATTGAGTCATCAAACATGTAAGCCAGGTTGTAGAGTCCCAGGTACAGGTAGTTCTTCCACGTCGGCAGTTGCTGCAACGTGAGAATCTGTGTGTAGAGGGCCGGTAGTCCCGCCGTGCAAAGGATCTCCACGATGTTGACGAACACCGCCAGTGTCGCCGCACCGAACAAGGCCGCAGTGACGTACTTCGCCTGCACGATGCCGCGCACGCGAGCATAGATGCCGGGCTTGGCGGACTCCGGGATTGACAGCGAAATCCCGCGATGGAAGGCCACGAAATCTTTCACGCTAATCAGCCCGATCGTGGTGGCCAACAGCCCCAACGTGACCTGAGCCGGCCGCGCGAGACCGATCAACTGGAACACGTTCAGCCACGCTGCCATGAATGCGAAATAGGCCAAACCGCTGACGGCCACGAACGTCCCAGCGATCAAAACGATTCGCTTGCGGTCGCGGATGTTGACCAGGATCGACAGCAAGAAGATCAGCACCCACATCGCACACGGGTTGAAGCCATCCACCAAGCCGATCGCGATCGTGAATGCGGGCAACCCCACGTCGCGCACGCGCAAGTGCCCAAAAACCGGTAGGTTCACTTCCTCCGGTGGCGGATTGGGAACTCCTGCGAGCTTGCCCGTCTCCTGTCGAGCCGAATCCCCATCGTCTGGAATCGGCGAGTCCTCCGGCGGCGCGTCGTCAGGAATTGGGAGCGGTGTTTGCTGCGCTGAGTGGGGCGAATAGGACACCAGCCGGATTCGCGATTCACGACGAAAGACGCCGACCCCTGGATCGCGTTGAGGTTTGGGATTGAGTTCACGTGGCGGCTGACAATCTTCGAGGAGTCGCTCCAGTTGTTCGCCGGTCGTGCCATCAGTGTCGTAGCCGACCAGGAAACGACCACACAGCCAGAAGCACGGCAGTGAGGCCGCTGAAACGCGATGCTTTGTCGCCAGATCTTGCATCTGTTTCAGAGCGGCTTTGTCTTGCACGACGTCATGCAGTTGCACTCGGACGGCTGGCCAGCGTTTTTGCAGGCCGCTCAGAAAGGCTTTGGCATCGCGACAGTGTGGGCAGCCTTCACGGACAAACGCCTGCAACGTCAGCGCCTCATCGACTTGTTGTCGGGTCGTTTCCGCGTCGCGAAAGCCGACCTGAAAACGGTTGCAGACGTAACACGCGGGAACCACCGCCTTCTCAATGCTGTGATCCTTCGCCAACTTCCAGAACCGCTCGCGAGCGGATTGATCGTTGACGACGTCACGCTCGACCACGGCAATTCCGGAACGCTCTTGTTCCAGTTTCTTGAGCAGCTCCAACAATTGGCGACCGCGTTCCGAATCGGGACGCACAAAGACTTCGATCCGCACCTGCTTCTTGGGCGGAGCGTCATCCCCGCTCAGCGTCCGCACGCCCAAGCCCGGGCCGAGAAGGTAAATCAGCACCGCGATTAACAACTGTTTGGAGCCGCCTCCTGACATGAGTCTCGTCCTTTGCTCGTCTGGAGTTTGTTTCATGGACCGGATGCGGATGTCGCGTCGGCACTGTTCGTGTCACAAAGCAATTCCGGTTCCGCAGCACAATTTGTCGCCGGGCTGAACGGGTTTCGGCTCGTAAGCCCGCAGAGATCTCGGCTCGACAGGACACAGCGGCTGGTCGCGCGGGCACACCGTTGTGCGAATTCGCTCCGCGTGAATGCTCGTCATGAAACTCGCGAACGGCAGTCGGCTTGTCTTCGATCGCCGCTCGTGTTTCGCGATACGGCAATTCGTCCACAAGGCGGGGAGTTGGGTGGTGGCGAATGCTCTCGCGTTGGCGATTGGGATGCGGATCACGCAGCGCTCGAATCAGCATCCGCACATGAGCTTCCGAGTCGCGCTGCGATTGAATGGTGTGGCTGGCGTACCGCCGGCTGTCGATCTCGACGAGCCGCGCCGGCAACAGAAACGCGATCCGGGTGCCGAGTCGGCTGAAGTGATCGCGGCGTTGAAAACGGGTGCGAGTGCAACACTGCTCGACAAGGAGATCCCCGTCGATCTCGGCAACGGCGTGAAGATGGAGTTCGTGCTGATTCCGGCCGGCTCGTTCTTGATGGGTTCCGACAAGGGACTCAAGGACGAGCGCCCCGTGCATCGCGTCGTGATTTCGCGGCCGTTCTATCTGGCGAAGTACGAGGTCACTCAAAGCCAGTGGGAAACGGTGATGGGGAAGGACGCACGCCTCACGGAATATGCGATGGCGGACAACGAACGCCCCCGCCATCGAACTTGCGCGACGACAACTTGACTCGCTGCAAAATCAACGGGCGGCCGGAATATGATCACCGAGGTTGCCGGCGAGAAATTCGCGGACCAAGTTTCTCGCGACGCGGTGGCGATAATCCGCAGTCGAGCGATGGTCGTCGATCGGGGTAAGGTCGCGGGCGAGTGTTTCAGCCGCTTTTTCGACGAGCGACAGTGAAGGAGGTTTGCCTTCCGCGAGTTGTTCTGCTGCTCGCGCACGAATTGTTGTCGGCCCCATGCTGCCGAAGGCGAGCCGCACCTCATGCAAGTATCCGTCCTCCAATCCCGCGATCGCTGCGAAAACCAACTTGCTGATCCCTTGAGCCGCACGAGGTGCGACCTTGCGGAAGTACATTCGCAACCGTTCGTCCGATCGCGGGCGAAACAGAATCGCGGTGAGCAACTCGTCGGACTCAAGGACCGTGCGGCGGTATCCGGTCATGAACTGCTCGTAGGGAACTTGCCGACGGCCGCGCGTGCTGGCCAGTTCCAGTTCGGCATCCAAAGCCAACCACACCGGCAGCGTGTCGCCGGCGGGTGAGCCGTTGACGATGTTCCCTCCGACCGTGGCTCGGTTCTGGACCTGAGTCGCTCCCACCACGGCGGCCGCCTGACCGATCAAGGGGCACGCTGCGGCCAGTAGCGAAGACTTCCGCAGATCGGCCATCGTGGCCAAGGCTCCGATCCGGATCAGATCGTCCTCGCGGCGGATGCCGGCAAGCGGTGCTTGCAGCCGAGACAGGTTGAGCCAGCGCTGACCACCGGTGTGGTCGCGGTAGATGCCGACCATGACATCCGTGCCGCCCGCCAGCGGACGCCAGCCCTCGTCGCGGTGATCGGCGAGGAACCGCAGAGCGTCGTCCACGTCACTCGGCGTGTGGACTCGATGATCAGAGACGATCGCCGGCATGATGGCCTGCTCCTTCCGCCGCTTGTTGCACCGCTTCGAGGACTCGGTTGTAGCCGGTGCAGCGACACAGGACTCCCGACAGCGCGGCGCGGAGTTCTGCATCGCTGGTGTCTCCGCCGTGTTCCAGATGCGAGCAGGCGGTCATCAGAAAACCCGAGGCACAGCTCCCACACTGAGTGCCATCTCGTTCCAGAAACGCTTGCTGAAGCGGATGCAGGCAGTCCCCCTGGGCGAGACTTTCGACTGTGCGGATCTCTGCGCCGTCGATCTGAATGACGGGAACTAGACAAGAGACGACCGCGATGCCATCCACAAGCACCGTGCAGGCACCGCAGTCTCCTTCACCGCAACCGTTCTTCGCGCCGGTCAACCCACAAGTTTCGCGGAGCACGTCCAACAATCGCTGCATCGGGGGCGCGGACACTTCCACCGCGTGACCGTTCAAGGTGAATCGGATGGTCGTTCGCTCGCTCATGATTGTCGGTCCTCCCAGGCGGGCAGAATGATTTCTGGCGTGATGGGGACACGGTCGAAGTGAATCCCCAACGCCTGACGCAATGCGTTCGCCACGGCGGGAGCCGGACCTTCGGCGGGAAGTTCCCCCAGCCCTTTCGCGCCGTGCGGAAATCGCGGATGTGGGTGTTCCAGGAACACGACTCGCATGGGCGGGACATCCATCGCGGTGGGGATCGTGTAGTCCGTCATGTTGGCGTTCTTCATCACTCCCTCGGACCACACGCAATTCTCCATCAGCGCCCAGCCCAGCGCTTGCGTCACTCCCCCTTCGACTTGTCCGGTGGCAAACAGTGGATGCACCACCCGGCCGACGTCTTGCACGGCCGTGACGTCGAGCACTTTGACTTCGCCCGTCAGCGTGTCGACTTCCAGCGCCACCACGCAGCAGCTCCAGGTGTAAGCCAGATAGGCATCGCCCTGCTGCGTCTCTTCGTCCCAATGGAAGTCCGGCGGCGGGCGATACGCCACGCGGACTTGCAACGGTTCCTGCGAGACAAGCTCCGCTACTGCCGAGCGGAACGCATACGCATCGAGGATCGGGCCGCCGGATCGGTGCTCGACTTTGGCCCGAAATCGCTGGCCGGCAGTGATCAGCAAGCCTCCGACGACGGCCGCCGTTCGCGAAGCCACCGTCGGACCGGAATTGGGGGACACGGCCGTGTCCGGCTCCTCGGCCACAACCCACTCGACGGGCAACCTCAGCCCTTCCGCCGCCAGTTGTGCGACGATCGTCTGCGTCCCCTGTCCGATTTCCATCAGGTCGGTGAGCACGCTGACTTTGCCATCGGAATTGCCACGCAGCAGCACTTCCGACTTGAAGAAGCCCTCCGCATTCCCATTCAGTCCGGTGCCGTGCATGAACAGCGACAGCCCGATTCCACGGCGTCGAAATCGTTCCACGCTTGTCGAGGACGACGCGCGTTGGTTGAACGTGGCATACGCCTGGCGGCGAGCGACGAAATCCGACTCGGTCAGCGCACGCTCCAAGACTTCGCCCACCGCAGCGTCGTCACCCACGTTCTGCCCACAAGCCAGCGTTCCTCCGGGCCGGATCACGTTCCGGCGGCGGACGTCGATCGGATCAAGTCCTAGCTTCGCCGCGCAATAGTCGAGGTGTGTTTCGAGCGCGAACAAGGACTGCGGCGCTCCGAATCCGCGGAACGCTCCGCGCGGCGGATGATTGGTGGCCACGGCGCGGGCCGCGATGTGGATGTGATCGCACTGATACGGCCCCGCCGCATGGATCGCCGACCGCTGCAAGACCAGCGGACTGAGTGTGCTGTAGGCTCCGCCGTCCAAGACCAGTTCGATTTGCATCGCGACGAGACGACCATCGCGCGTCCAGCCGGTCTTGTGTCGGACTCTCGCCGGATGCCGCTTGCTGGTGTAGCGCAGATCCTCGACGCGATCGTAGATCAGCCGCACTGGCCGCTTGGCCTTGTGTGCCAGTAACGCCGCATGTCCGGCGATCAGCGTTGGAAAATCCTCTTTGCCGCCGAAGCCACCACCGGTCACGCAGGGAATCACGCGGACTTTCTCCGGCGGCAGACCAAGCAATAGCGCGACTCCCTCGACGATGTAGTAGGGGCACTGCATCGAACCGCGGATGATGACGCCGTCTTCAGTCGGTTCGGCCTGCATCCCCTGCGGTTCGAGATAGACGTGCTCTTGAGCGCCGGTGTGATACTCCCCTTCGATCACCACGTCCGCCGATTGCAGAGCCGCAACAGCGTCTCCTTTGCGAAGGTCGATGTGACGAAACACATTGTCGGAATCGTCAACGAGAACCTTGGCCGCCAACGCGTCATCGATCTCGAAGACCGGCTCCAGCGGCGCGGTTTCCAGCGTGACACTGTCGAGCGCCTGTTGCAGAGTCTCCACGTCCGGAGCGGCGATCAGTGCCACGGGTTCGCCGTGGTAGCGAATGATCGAGTCGGTGAGCGCCGGCTGATCGCTCATCACCACGGGCACCACATTCTCGCCCGGAATGTCCGCTGCGGTGACGACGACCACGCAACTCCAGTCAAACCGCGGGTCGTAGCGGATGCCGAGTAAGCGTGCGTGCGGAACATCGGCCCGCACGGTCCCGCCAAACCAGACATCCTGGCGAGGCAGATCATCCACATAGCACGCTTTGCCACAGAGCTTCGCGGCCCCTTCGCGACGCGGAACATTCTGGCCGAGCGCTCGTTCAGAGAAAGCTGTCTGAGCGAACGACGTCACGGGGTTCTGGGTTGCAGGCATCGGTGACTGACTCCCAATGGTCTGCGGAAAACCCACGCTCCTGGCGAGCGTGGCGACAGAACCTTCAATGCGACTCCATTTACGACTTTGGTTTGTGTGCCGTATGACAGATCGCGCAGCTTTGCGCCGTCAGTTCCGTGAACGCGGCTTTCGCGCCGGCCACGTCGTCCTTCGTGGAGGCCGCCACGACTGCGGCACTCTGCGCCTGTAGTGCTTTGGCGGCCTTCGCCCATTCGCTGTCCGGGCAGCGGCCATCGTCCATCAGCAAGTGTCCCGCTTCATTCAGCAACGAGGCATGCAAGGTGATGTGGTCCCAATTGATGTCGGCGGCTTCAAGATCCTTCCTTAAGTGTCCGCAATTCGACGCGACCAAGCCGACCATCAGATGTTTGGTCGAAGCCGCGCGTGTCTTGCCTTTGGTCTTTTGGGCCTCGACTCGTTCCGCGATCACAAACCCTGTAACGAGCAACAACGCCACGAGAATCCCGATGAACCTTTTCATGACTCTCTCCTATTCCGGGGACCGGGCAACTTGGGCTTTCCATCAAGCCCGTGTTCGTAGGTCAGTTGGATAACGTGCTGTCCGCCACAAGTTGGACAATGTCGATCGCGGAGACGGCACCCAGCAGGTGCTGCGTTCGATCGACCACGATGACGCGGTGAATTTCCTGCTCGACCATGAGCCGGGCGATGTCTTCCACGGGCGCGTCGCTCGGCACCGAAATGACGTTGGTGTTCATGACCTCGTTGACCGCGATGTGCCCGAAGTGTTCCAGCGCGAATGCCGAAGCTCGCAGACTCTCCCAGCGGCCGGCTTCTTGATCGAAATAGCGACTCCATTCGGCGTTGGCTTCTTCGGCCTCGTCCGAATGAGATTGCTCGTAGGTCAGGATGTCCGTGGCCGTGATCACTCCCACGCAACAACCTTTGCGATCGACCACGGGTAATCCGGTGACGTGATTCTCGACCATCACCTGCAGGGCTTCGGAGAGCTTGTCGGTCGGCGAGACGGTCAAAAGATTGCGACTCATGATGTCCGCAGCCGTGATGGAACCCGGTTTCAGTTTGGCTTTTCGAGATGCAGTCAGCATGGGTTTGTCTCCTGCGAAATGTGACACGCGTGAATGATCAAACAAGAGCCGCCGTCTTTCGGTGTGTCGCATTCGGCGTGCCATCGGTGTTGGCTTAGTCCAACTGCTTGCGGATTCGCGCAGCACCACGACCGACGAGGCCACTCTCAAGACAGATGGTGGTGTTGTCCCACAATGCGGATCGACGTCGCTTGTGGTCCCTTTTCGCCCGCCTCTTCGACGTAGCGGACCTCCGTTCCGTGTTTTAGCCCGTCGTGGTTGTCCAGAAGGCTGTTGGCGTGAAAGAAGACTTCGCGCCCGTCGGAGCTTTCGATGAAGCCGTAGTCCGCTTCGGGGAAGAATTTCTTCACCTGACCGTGGTCCGACTCGGCGTGCTGTTTCGTGTGGCCGCGAAGCTGGCGAATGTAGTCTTCGAGTTGTCGCCGCATATTGGCGAACGCCTCACGCACAGCGACGCGAAGATCCTCAGCCGATTGCCGTAGGGGTGGTTGCCGATCGACGACCAACTCTTTGTGCGGCACGGCGATCTGAATGCGGACGCGATACTGGTTGCCTTGGCGATGATGCTGATGCGGAGCTTCGATCACCACATGGCAACTCGTGATGCAATCGCAAAACTCTTCAAGCTTGGCGACTTTGTCCCGAACCTGGGCGTCGATGTCCTCGAAGCGTTCCATGTTGCGGAAACTGATTTGTGGGGGGACTTGCATGAGTGCTGCTCCTTTCGTCTGGCTCAAGAGTGTCCGATGCGTGCGATTTCCGGAACCGGGCGGATGATCTCTTCGCTCTGCAACACGCGAGCCATCTCGCGAGCAAGTTGGATCATGGCAGTCGCATCGGACAGCAGTTGCTCGGCGGACTTCGACAGCCGAGCGACTCCTTGCCTCTGCGCCTGCATCGCGGTGGCGACGGCGACGCGCGGAACCACTTCCCAATCTTCCATGCTCGGCAGAATGCGTTCCTCGTGCAGCCCGCGTTCCTGAGCGGCTTGGGCCAGTTCATGCGCGGCAGCGAGCGCCATCTCGTCCGTAATCGTGCGAGCACGCACGTCCAACGTGCCGCGAAACAGACCCGGAAAGCCCAGCGAGTTATTGACCTGATTCGGAAAATCACTGCGGCCCGTGGCCACGATGCGTGCTCCGGCTTCGCGAGCCTCCCACGGCCAGATCTCCGGAATTGGATTCGCGCAGGCGAAGACGATCGCATCGGCCGCCATCGTCTTGATCCATTCCGGGCGAATGATTTCAGGACCGGGTGCCGAGAAGGCAATGCAGACATCGGCCCCGCGCAGCGCCTCGGCGATGCCTCCCGTGAGGCCGTCTTCATTGGTCGTCGTGCAAATCCGCCACTTGTCGGGAAAGCGCGCCTGCTGGTCGGCGATGTCGTGACGTTGGCGGTGCAGGGTTCCCTTGCTGTCGCAGACGATTGTCCGTCGCGCGTTCAGGCCACTGACTTCCAGCAAGCGCAGTGTCGCGACGCTCGCGGCCCCGGCACCGATGATCGCCACGCGGATGTTGGGTAGCTGCTTCCCAACGACTTTCAGCGCGTTGATCAGTCCGGCCAGCAGGACGGTGGCCGTCCCCTGTTGATCGTCGTGCCAGACGGGGATATCCATCTCACGCCGCAGTCGATCGAGGATTTGAAAGCACTTGGGCTGCGCGATGTCTTCCAGATTGATGCCGCCGAATGACGGTTCGAGTGCTTTGACCACGCGGATGAAGTCTTCGGGGTCTTTCGCGCGCACACACAGCGGCACGGCATCGACTCCGCCGAGATGCTTGAACAACAACGCTTTGCCTTCCATCACCGGCAGTCCCGCTTCAGGGCCGATGTCCCCCAGGCCGAGCACGCGCGTGCCGTCGGAAACGATGGCGATCGAGTTGGCTTTGTTCGTGTGCTCATAAACCAAATCGGGATTGGCCTGGATTGCTTTGCACGGCGCGGCCACGCCTGGCGTGTACCAGATTGCAAAATCGGCCAGGCTGCGGATCGGACACTTCGGAGCGATCTGAATCTTGCCTCGGTAGAACGGATGCAACCGCATCGCGTCCTCCGCCGGTTGCTTGGCCTTCGCAAGAAGTTCGTCATTGGTGGGCATGTGAGCCCTTTCTTTGAATGGTCCGAGCACATCCGCACGCAGCGCGCATCCGTGCGACATAGGATTCCGCCTTCGACAACTCGTCTCGGGACTGCAATGCAATGTCGGGGCCGAAGTGGTCCTGGCTTTGCATCGCCGTACGATCGCCGCTTTCCGCCGAGCACGTCTCGACACGGCCAACACCACTTCTTTGAGGAGACTTGTGATGACTCGCTTCCCCGCCAGATTGATTTTCTCGCTCGGCCTGATCACGGCCGTTGGTTTCGGATGCAAACCGGAGCCGATGGTGACACCCTCCACATCGCCTCCCGCGGTGAGTGCGACGCCGGAAAAGAAAGTGGCCAACGGCAAGGAGGAAGTGAAGAAACCCGACGAGGCCGCACCGGCCAGTGGTGAAAAGAAATCCGAGGACGCCGAGAAGAAGACGGAGCCTGAAGAGAAGAAGCCCGCTGACGGTGCCAAGCCTGAAACGACTCCTGAGAAGAAGGCCGACTGATCGAAGCCGTTTCGTTGAACCGGCAAATTCGGCACATCACTTGCGACTCGGCCCGCCGTGCAGTCCGAACCGCACACCAGAAAAGGAAGCATCGCGCACCTCGCGACGCTGCGGGTTGGGCTGTGAATTCTCAGGCCCGCGCTTGGGCCAGCCCCTCACTCAGTTCCATTGGAGGAAGACATGAATCTCTTAGCACCCTGGCGACCCGCCAGCACGATTTGGGATGAGATGAATCAGTTTCGACAGGAGATGGACCAAGTCTTTGGTCGGTGGGGCGCGACCGCGCCAACTCGGCCGGCGCTGGCGGTCTCGTACCCCGCGATGAATCTGTGGGAAGACGACGAGACCGTGTACGTCGAAGCCGAACTGCCGGGGATCAAACTCGAAGATCTGGAGATCACCGTCCTCGGTGAAGACCAACTCTCGGTCAAGGGTTCTCGCGCAGCGTGTCAGCCGGCACAGGCGGACTGGTATCGCCAAGAGCGTCCCTGCGGAAACTTTGAGCGCACGATTGCTCTGCCCACCAGCGTGGTGGCCAACAAGGTCGAGGCTCGGCTCGATCAAGGAGTCCTCTCGATCAAGTTGCCCATCAGCCCGGCGGCCAAGCCGACCAAGATCACCGTCAAAGCCGAGTAGACACCGTTTAACCGCCACGCCATCGGCGTGCGCGAAGTTGTCTGACGTGATGCCACTCACGCCCACGCCGATGGCGTTGGGGTTAAACATCAAATCCTCTTCTCAAAGGAGACCTCTCATGGCTGATACTGCTGTGGCGAAGAAACCGCCAACGGAACTCTGTGCCACGAAAGCCAATGTTGCTCCGGCAGCGACGAGCGAAGTGACCTACACGCCGCGCGTCGATCTGTTCGAGACCCCGGAAGAAATCGTGTTGCAGTGCGACATGCCCGGCGTCAAAGCCGAGGATGTCGATCTGCGATTTGAACGCGGCACGCTCACGCTGCATGGCAAGGTGACTCCGCGTCCGCAACCGACCGAGTACTTCAACGCGGAGTACGGCATCGGCGACTTCCATCGCTCGTTCTCCATCCCGGTGGAGATCGACGCGACGAAGCTGGCGGCCGAAACGAAGCTCGGCGTGCTGACCGTGCATCTGCCCAAACACGAACGGGTGAAGTCGCAGAAGATCACCGTCAAAGCGAGCTGATCTGTTTTTTGTCCTGACCCCACCGAGCTTGCCTCGGTGGAATTGGGCTTTTGCACTACGAGCCTCTGCGCTCGAAATCTCAACTCCGTAGTGCAGAAGCCTGGAAACCACCGAGGCAAGCTCGGTGGGGTCACTGACATGGCACGCTGCTTGTGAAGCGAGTGTGAAATGAACCTGCGGTCGAGTGTGCTCGACCACGACGATCGAGATTTTCTCAACCTCAACCAAGGAGCGAATGATGAACCTGATCCCCTGGAAAAAGAAAAAGGCAGGCAACGGCAACGGCGGCAGCGTGGCCACGCTGCAAGATTTCCCGTCGGTGCTGCGCCGCATGCGCAACGAGTTCGACGAACTGTTTGAAGACTTTTCGGAGAACTGGCCGGCGTTGGCTCCGCAGAACGGCAACGGCTGGAAGTGGGGCCTGGAACTGGATGACCAGGACGACAAAGTCGTCCTGAAAGCGGAGGCCCCTGGCTTCGAAGCGGAGGATTTTGATCTCAGCCTGGCTGGCGATCGGCTGACGCTGCGCGCCAAGCACAAGAAGGAGTCGAAAGAAAAAGGGAGCGAATATCACGAAGAGCGTGAGTGCTATGAATCGCTGACGCTGCCCGATGGGATCGACAAAAGCAAAGTCGATGCGAAGTACAAGAACGGCGTGCTGACCGTCTCGATCCCGAAGACCAAAGAAGGTCGCGGCCAGAAGATCAGCGTCAAAGCGAGCTGAGCGATCTGACCACAAGTAGGACGGCACTCTTGCCCGTCCTCGATGTCGAACGGACGGGCAAGAGTGCCCATCCTACAAATCGTGAAAGGCATCCCATGCAGGTTCGACGCATTCTCTACCCGACGGATTTCAGCGAGGCCACCAAGGCGGCCGCTCACTATGCGTGTGATCTGGCGGACCAGTTTGGTGCCGAGTTGCATGTGTTGCATGTGCTCCACGACCTGACGAGCATGATGCCTTACACGGCGGTTACTCTGTGGGCCAAGCCCGAACACATCGCGGAGATCGTGGACGGTGCCGAGAATATCCTCGCTGAGATTCCCGACGCCATCTGGTCGAAAGGGAAGGCGATCGTGCGGAAGGTTCGAGTCGGCAATGTCGCCGACGAGATCACGACCTACGCGCGGCAGCACGCCATCGACATCATCGTCATCGGCACGCACGGCCACACGGGCTTGAAGCACGCCGTCCTGGGGAGCATCGCCGAGAAGGTCGTCCGCACCGCCGATTGTCCGGTGCTCACCATTCGCTCGCGAGCGGTGCAGGTCATGGCCCATGCGACTGAGAATTTCGTCGCGCCAGTTCCGCTGTGACGGCGGTATGCTGTTGCCGAAGCGAAGTCCGCAGGCCCGGCGTTTCCAAACGCCGGGCCTCTTTTCGTGCCGCACAACAGTCCTGCCGTTCTCCGAAAGTCCATGATGACCGACAAACTCTCTGTACTGCTCGAAAAGATTCAGCAACTCGAACACGAACTCGTGGCGGAAATCAAGAAGAAGGAAGCGGAGTTCAGCTACGAAGTGCGTGACAAGAAGGCCCACTTCACGGCCGCTGTCATCGCGCAGCATCGCAAGCTGGCCAAGACGGTGGCGAATTATGTGCGTGAGTCGAGCCTGTTCAATGTTCTCACCACGCCATTCATCTGGGTGGTGCTTGTGCCCGTCGTTCTGTTGCACCTGACGGCCAGCGTTTTTCAGTGGTGTTGCTTCCCGGTGTATGGCATCCCCAAAGTGCGGCGGAGCGATTACGTCGTCATGGACCGCCGCCTGCTGAAGTATCTCAATCCATTGGAGCGATTGAATTGCGGCTATTGCGAATACGCCAACGGAGTGCTGGCCTATGTGCAGGAGATCGCCGGCCGCACCGAGCAATACTGGTGTCCCGTCAAACATGCGATCGGGCTGAAAGCCAGACATAGCCGCTATGCCCACTTTCTCGACTTCGGCGACGCCGAGCAGTATCGCCTGCGGATCGAGCAAGTGCGGCGAGACTTCGCCGACCTTCAGAAGACCGAGTAGCCACGCTCGCTAAGAGCGTGGGTTTTCCGTGAAGACTCCCACGCTCTTGGCGAGCGTGGCTACGTCATGGTTGCTCCATTGCGACCGTGCAGATCACCAGCAAGCTGCCATCGTCGAGCGATTCCACGTTGAGCGTCGCGCCGATCTGGCTGGCTCGGTAGCGCATGATATTCAAGCCCATGCCGGACGCGGCTTCTGCTTGATCGTTCATCCTACGGAATTGCGTGCGTCACTCTTGACCGTTGCGAGGGGTAATGGAATTGCCTACGCGAGAATCAGGCAACAACGGATTTGCATTTTGGAAATCGGTGGCACAATCACGCCCGTCAACCACGAGCCTCAAGGTGGGAGAGTTGCGAGCCGGGAATCACGAGACGGGAGTCCTGCATCAGAGTCGCTCGCAACTCTCCCGACCGAGGTCATCAACCGGAAGTACGAAAGGACGACTGCGATGGAAACAACGATCCTGGTTGCCGACGACGATCCGGAGTTGGCCGAGTTGTTTCAGTGTTACCTGGCCCGCTGTGGCTATCGAGTGCTCTCCGCGTCGGGCGGTGTGGAATGTCGTCTATCGATCATTCGCAACGACGTGCCCAACGTGATTGTGGCTTCGGTAAACCTGCCGTGGGGCGGAACGGACGGTTTGATGGATTGCCTGCAAGAAGAATCACGCGAACGTCGCGGCCCCTCGGTGATCCTGACCGGCTGCACGGCGGATGAGAACGTCTCCGAGCTGCGCGAAGAACCGTGCGTCTTTCGTTACCTCCGCAAACCATTCCTGATGGGCCGGCTGTTGGAGTGCATTCGCGCCATCGAGTCAGACGTCTCCGGTGGCGAGCGTTCGTTGCGACGTGTCCAACAATTCGAAGCCGCTTGTTCCTGACGTTGAACATCGTTTTCATGGATTCGCGGGCACGGATCGCTCGCGTGACCTTGCCGCGACATTGGAAGTTGGAATTGCTTCCAAGCGTCTCCCCATTCGAGGTGATTCATGTATTTGCCATTCGACACCGAACTGCTTGAAGTTCCGGCCTCAGAAGAGTTGGTTCAAATCCAACAAGCGATTCGCCGCGATTTTTCGCTGCGTGTCAACAACTTTCGGATCCGCACCGCTGATGAGGGATTAATCCTGGAAGGCCGCACGAAGACCTACTACGGAAAACAAATGGTCCAACATGCCGTGATGGACGCGACCGAGTTTCCGATCCTTTCCAACAACATCGTCGTCGGCTAATGGTATCCACGGAAGAGAAGTGGTAGCCACGCTCGCCAAGAGCGTGGGTTGCCCGTGTGCCCCACGCTCTTGGCGAGCGTGGCTACGGGAGTGCTTTCACCTCAACAAGGACGCACCATGAGTTTCACACAACGTTCGATGCTGGTTGTCGATGATGATGCCGACACCTGCTCGAATCTGTCCGATATCTTTTCGGACTTGGGCTACCGCGTGGAGACGGCCCTCGATGGTCCGGCAGCCTTGGAGAAAGCGCGCCGCGGATGTTTCGACATCGCGTTGCTGGACTTGATGATGCCGGGCATGGACGGACTGCTGCTCTTCCAAGCGGTCCACAAGCTGTGCCCTGAGACCGTCGCGCTGCTGATCACCGGCGAGCCACACCATCCCCTCGCCGCCGAATGCCTGAACGCCGGGATGCGCTGCGTGATCCCCAAGCCGCTCGACATTCCGCCGCTGGCCACGTTGTTGAGCGAGATTGCCAGCTAGCGGACTGAGGCTTACCACTTCGCGAACACAAATTCGCCCGGCAGACATGATCGTCCCTTTCGAAAGTCAATCGCGACTTTCTCAACAAATACGTCCGAGGCGGCCGATCGACGGGACAAACACAAAGACCCCCAGATCCTCGGAGACCGAACGCTCGCCATCCTTCGTGAAGCGATACGAGCTTTGCGAGTGCGCATCACCCAACGGCAGAACCATACGCCCGCCGTCGGCCAACTGCTTCGCGAACGGAGGCGGCAACACTTCAGCCGCAGCGGTGACGACGATCATGCGATGCCGCAAGGCCGTGAAGTCGGTTGCGTCGATAGCTGCCATTGGACATCCCCTGTGATTTTGAGCCCTTCTCGCGAAGGATCGCCAAAGTTTGGCGGCACCCTCATCCGAGTTTCGTTCTACCTGTCAGTGACGCGGCCTTTTCAAAGTCGCCGCTAAGCTCGATGAGGCCACAGTCCAAACAGATGCTGTTCTACCGCTTCACCCGGACCTTGCCGCACGATTGCGTCAGTGGCTCTCAGAACGCGAGCGGGCACAAGATGGCCAACGAGTCACCCTGTCGTTGCATCGTTCGGTAGACGTGAAGCCAGAGCGTCTGTTTCCGGGAACGTGGTCGGAGCGAGCCTTCAAAATGCTCCGCAACGATTTGGAAGCGGCCGGCATTCCCTACGTCACCGCTGACGGCATCGCCGACTTTCATTCGCTGCGCCACACGTTCATCAGCAACCTCGCGGCTGGCGGAATTCATCCGAAGCTCGCCCAGCAACTTGCTCGGCATTCGACCATCGCCCTGACGATGGACCGCTACACTCACTTGGGACTGATCGACATGAATTCGGCTCTCGAATCGCTGCCGACCATCACCGCCCCCGACTCGCAACCGATGCGGGCGACCGGTACGACGAACGGCGCTTCGGATTTTGGTTGCGCAAATGGTTGCACACGCCCTGCCGAAATCAGCCGTTCTCAACCGTTTTTAACTGGTCCGATGGCCACCGATTCGGCGTCGGACCAGAAACAACAAAACCCTCGAATTTCCGCAGAAAATGAGGGTTTTGAGGCAGTACGCCCGGAGGGAGTCGAACCCCCAACCTTCGGATCCGAAGTTCGCGTAGAGATTCGTATCAACTAGCGACTTTGGCTTTGCGGCTGTGTGACTTAGGGCAACGCGAACACCAATCCTCAACTCTCAAACTGTTCCAGATTTTAGCGGCGTTTTTGAATTTTGCATCTGACTTCTCTGACAATTCTCTGACATCGGTTACTGAATATGCCGCGCGAATAGTATTCGTGAAAGTCAGTCGGTGGGCACCGACCTTCGACCGAGTTCGTCGAGGCAAAAACGGTGAAGGAGAACGGGATGCTTGTCGAGGAGTAATCTCGGATTTTTCCCGACCACGGATTCGCGGATTGAGTTCTGGTCTGCGATCGGAAGTGAGTGCCATGCAGATTCCAGAGTCGCTTTGCGTACTTCGTTTTGGCGGTGTTGTTCGGCTTCCATCTCTTCTTTGAGGTTTGTGGCCTTCGAGATGTCGGCGATGCGTTGGCGTTTTTCGTGTTCGGCGTGGAGTTCGGTGAAGTAGGGGCGGGCGGCTCCAAAGGTTTTCGCGTCGGGGAATTTTTCGCGTAGGCGTTTGATGACTTTCGGGAGCAGGTGCGATGCGAGATCGAAGCCGTAACGATCGAGACATTCTTTCGCGGCGGTGAGTTCACCGAGGGAACCCGGTGTTGCCGGTTCCCCACTCCACGCCGCGTGGAACTGCTGGACGAGGCGCTCGGCGGGCGAGAGGGTGTTCGTGGACTCGCTCGTTGTTACGGAGTCGAAGAGATCGGGTTGAATTGCGGCTCGTGACGGAGTTGTCATCGCTTGTTGAACATCGGCGTTCGGTTTCGGCAATCTGAGTGACTCGTTCAAGTGAAGGCCGCGAGTCACATTCAATTGCAGGTCGTCACGCTTGCCGATCGTCCAATTCACGGCTCCGACAATCCCCTCTTCCAAGAGCAGACGGAATGCGGGAGCGAGTTGTTCTTTGGCTTGTGAGGCGTAGGGTTCGACTTTCGCAGGGAGGAATTGGCAGAGCTTGGCGTAATTGATCGTGAACGTGTCGATCGCCGCCGAGAAGTTGAAGAGCAAGAATTCATAGAGGCGACTAGCCAGCGGACTGCGGTCGTTGAGGCGGTTCCAGAGGGCGTAGTCGATCGGAGCAGCGTAGAGCGAGTTGAGATTCGCGAGATACCAGTCGCTGAGCGTCACGAAGTTCTGATCGGCAATCGTGCCGTCCACTCGGCGGTCGTTGATGAAGAGACATTCGGAGTAGAGCATGTAGCCTCGCTCGCGAGCGGGAAGCGTGATCCGCGACTCCCCTTCCTTGAGGGCGTAGCTGCTTTTGATCATCGCACCGAGCGTGCTGTGCAAGGCGTCCTTTAACCGACTGATCGTTGTCGATCCGCTGTAGGCCACCTGCATCTCGCGGGCGAGTTGTCGCCAAGTGAACGCGATCGGATTGCGAAATGGGAAGCCCTGTTTCCGAAGCAGACTGAGCAGTGCGAAGTGAGCTTTCCGCGAGAGCGGCCCCGGATAGAGATGATCCGTGTTGCGAGAAACGCGGAACACGAACTCGTGCGACTGACCGTTTTCGAGGCGAGTTCCCCGGACTTCCTTCGCATCAATGTCACGCAGTCCTTTTGTGTGCAGAGCAAAGAACGGGAACCGCAGCAGATTCGTTTCCACTTGAACGATGTGCCGCAGCGTTCGAGGTGCCGATCCCCTTTCGCGGCTCGGATCGACTTGAGTTGACTCCGCAGTTGATGCCGAGATTTGTGTCAGAGTTGCTCGCATGTTTGGATGAAGTCGGAATCGCATCACTCGCCGAAGAGCCAGCCGAAGCGGCTCTTGCGAGGTTGCGTTTCGATGGACGATCCTTCGCGAGAGGCGGATGACGTTTTCGAGTTCCCCGCTGATGGCGGTCGCCGCTCGTCAACGATTTGTCCCTCGCTCGACTTTGCCGCCGGGAGTGCCAATCGCTGGTGCAAGTCTTTCATCAGGATATTGCTCTCTCGCATTCGCTCGTTCATCGCCGCAATCTGATTGTTCTTTTCAGAGAGTTCGCGTTCGAGCATCGCAATGCTCTTTTCGAGCACCGTCACCAGCCGCGACGAATCGCTGCCTGCAACGGCTCCGCTCCCCTGTCCCACATCAGGCGTCGTCGCATCGTCTAGCTTGACGAACTGGCGACGCAGTAACTCTTCATTGATCCGCCAGGAGAACGGTTGACTCTGTTCTCGCAGTGCGAGCACTTCGGCGATTGTCGGCAAAAGCAACGAACGATCCGGTGAGTTATCGGCCTTCACGATGCTGTCGATGAAACGCCTCAGTGTGCTGCGACTCTTGCCGGTGAATTTCTCAGCGTCGCTGATGGTGAGGAATCGGTCGGACATCGAGAGGGGAGTGATGGTCCGACACTACGCCTCTTGGTTGACGCTGGCAAGCAGATTGGACAGGTCATGCGACGAGCCTTGCCATGCCTCGAAACGGACACGTTCAAGAGCATCGAGTGGCATACTCACGAGCCACGTTCAACCCAATGTCAAAGCCATTCGCGGCACGTTCAAAGTTGATGAACTGAGTAAGGTCATGGACACGGTCGATGCTCGGTACTCGGTGCGACTTCGGGCAGAACCGATCATGCTCGTGGACGCGATCACGAGCGTGCCCAGTGAACGCTCATAAAGTTTGTGATGAGCGTCCCTTGAGCGGATCGCATTTCGGCACGAGCTTTTGTTTCGATGAGGTGTGTTTCTCGTTGAAGGAATGGTTTGGACCATGTTCTACGATCAAGCAGAACGACCGACGAAATACGTCTGTCAGTAGAATTCTTGATAGCACGCTCAAGAGCATGTCCAGCGAACGCTCAATGACCGCGATCAGACTCTGCTCGTGGCCACGTTCAGGTCACGCTCAGCAGGGGAATGATCTAATTGCTTCCTGTCGATCCGGGATCTTCAAAGGAAGTCACATGGGAGCATGAAAGGAAGAAAATGGGACCATGAAACCAAGTTATTGGGAGCATGAAAGGAAGTCGTTCCTCAACCGTTTGGCTTGCCGCTCTGGCATTCGCGTCGTCCCAAGATCAAGCAAGAACAAGTAACTCTTGTAAGCACACAAAGCGGGTGTGTTTTGGGAAGTTCGATTTGATGCTCAAACGCGAGTCGATAGGGGATTGGTCTGTTTCAAAAAACACCGGCCCGGCGGAGCGGGCCGGACGGCAATCAACTCAAGAGAAAAAAGAGGGGAGTCGGCGAGACCATCAATTCGACAACATCGCAACAACGTGGTCGCAGAATTGTTCGCTCAGCCGCCGCCGGATCGCCTTGATGGCGGTTTGATTCCGCCCGCACCGGCGAAGTTCCGGCGGAATACAGGCGAACGGAGTTCGACCGACCACTCGGCTTGTGGAAGCCGAAAACTCACGACACGAGGAGGGGCACCACGTCGCAGGCAGCAGCCGCGACAGGACGGACTTTCGACACGCTGGCACCTTCGTGACCGACGCGGCTGCATTCCGTCCTGTCGCGGCTGCCTACGCAGCAAGCGACGTGGTGCCCGCACGACACACGCCCGACGGCGTGAGCGACGCGGAGCGTCACGACTCGCCGACGAGACGATCGGCGGTCACGAGTGCTAGCGATCAACTCGGAAGCTCCACTCACGACGCGGCCCGGTGTGTTCGTGGCGGAGCCACGACGGGACGCGGTGACTCACAACAGGGCGGCACTGCCGCCGCATCAACGCGCGATGGCCGGGAGGATCGCCTCATTCCATTCGGCGGCCGTGAGAGACTCCGGCTGCTTCCCCGCGAATTTTCCGCCGTGCATCCACGGCGTCCAAGCGAGACGGACATCGAGTTGTCGCTGCGCAAAGAACCAAAGAGCTTCTTTCGCTCCGTCGATGCCGCTGGGTTCGCAGTCGAACATCAGCGTCACTTTGCCGCTCGCGAGTTGCTTCGCCCACAAGGCGACCTTGTCGCCCTGCATTTCTGTCATACGGTTGGACATGACCGCGACCGCCGGAACGCCGATATTGTCGAGTCCGATCACGTCGTTGAAGCCTTCCACCACGATGATGCCGTGACTGGCAATCGACTCGCGGTAGCTCGGCTCTTTCAGACGACCGGCTTGTTGCCCGAAGAGTTCCAAGCCGCGATGAATGCCTTTTGGAAAGCGATGTTTCATCGGTGGGGTTTCTCCGGTTCGCTCAGCGGGAGAGAGGCGAGTGAAGTCACGCTCTTTCTCTTCGTACTTGGGATCGCGACCAATCCAGGCGAGCACTTGTCCGTCTTCTGACAGGAGGGGATAGATGGCGTTGCCTCGCAAGCTCAAGCCGCGTTTGTCGCTGCCGCCATCCATCGGCAGGACGCCGACACGCCATTTCTTCATCGACTCAGGAGAGAGGGAGGGGTGACGGCGGACGTAGCTCGCCGCCGCCGGTGGCATGTTGGCAACATCGACGATGAACTTGTCGTCGAGCGTCGCGAGTTCACGAATCTTTTCTTCGGCGGATTCCGCGAGCGGAACATTGCGAGTGGAAAAGGGAGGAGGGGAGTCGTCGGCCGCAATCGGCACGACGCGGTCGGTTTTCGTGGGCAACGCGGTGTCGCTCGCGAGAATGTTCTTGACGCGATGAAACTCGTCGCCTTTGAGTTTGTCGCCGGTTGGTTTCATGCCGGTGAGCCAGCCGTGCATCAAGGCGAGGAGGTTTCCTCGAAACCCGCATTGATACGCATGGCACATGAAAACCTTCTGCGGATTTTCGATGTTCACAGCAATCTCACGCCGCCCGCAATGATCGCCGACACAAGCGAACGGGCAATCGAGACGAACCTCTTTCCCGTCCCCATGAATGTCGAGCGTGATACCACACTTCGCCGCCGCCTGTTCGAGTGTTGTTTCCGCTTGAAGCTGATCGACGTTGATGTAACCGGGACGATTCAAGAGATAGGTGGGAAGACGAAGACGATGGTACGCTTCGTTCCGGACAGATGACAAACACTATGATCTTGTCGGCACGAGACCTGTCGCTTCTGCGACTACTGGCTCGCACGCCCGCAACAACGACGCTCATTTTGAAGGCGAGCGAGACATTTCCCGGAGGACCGTTTCATGATGACCGCCGTATTCGTGAGCGTCTGCAAACGCTCGCAGAGGGCGGACTCGTCCGAGCGTTCTCGGCAACGCAGGGAGTCGGTGGGCCAGTCAACTGGTACAAGCTCACGGCCGAAGGATTCAGAACAGTGCATGGAGCCGAGGCGACGCTCCCACCTCGTTCGCGATTTGAAGCGATTTCACCATCAAGGTTTCAACACACGCAAGTCATCGCCGAGGTCATCGTGCATTCGCTCGTGACGGCTCACCGCGACCGATGCACCATTCCGTTCTTTTATGGCGACGGCGAAGCTCGCATCGATATTGCTTCGCACACGTTCTATCCCGACTGCTTCTTTCAGTTCGCTCTCGCCGGCAAACAGTTCAATATCTACTTCGAGATCGACCAATCCACCGAGTCCATCGACTCGAATGCCGAACAGAGCATCCGCACGAAGTTGCTCAACTACGAGGCGTATCAAGACTCGCTCGTCGCGTGGTGGAAGGGGAACACGAAGACCGGCACGCGACCGTTTTTCCGAGCCGTGTTTCTGACGCGAAGCCAGGAGCGTGCGTATCACATTCTTTGGCTGGCTCAGGCGTGTGCTCGCAACGCCGACCGGCACCTTGTTTACGCGGCGACACAAGACGCTTATCTCACCGAGTCACGGGCCTTGCAGAATCCGCTTTTCATCGACCATCACGGACGCTGGCACTCTCTCGTCAACCTGCACCCGTCGTCGAACTTTCACCGAGCACCAGTACGGCTCAGTCGGCCAGTGACTCAGTTCGCGAGTGTCTGCTAACGTCACGGCCCGACCATCGTTCCGACGTTCGTTTGACGCGGGTATCACGCCGCGTCCCTTCTCCGAATGGATGAGGAAGTAAGCGACCGATCTTGAAACGTGGCGGCAACCGCCTCATGCGAGACACACACACTCAACTGAGGCGGTTTTGTGAAAGGAATTCGTGATCGGGAAATCCACGTCTTCCAGAATTCCAACGGCTGCTCGATCCGGTGAAATTCCGAAACCTCACCGAAGTGATTGACTTTTGCACGCCAGACGCCGATAGTAGCTCTACTTCTTACCCGGCTGACCCGCCGCAAGGCCTCAGTCGGGTTATTTTTTTCTCGGACAGTCCGATGCCTGCCGAACCGACCCCAAAGCGAACCATCGCCTTCATTGACGGGCAGAACCTCTTTCACAATGCCCGCAATGCCTTCGGTTACAACTTCCCGAACTACGATGTTCAAAAGCTGGCTCAGGTTGTCTGTGCCACACGCGGCTGGACGTTGACCGGCGTCAAATTCTACACGGGAGTTCCCAGCGCATCCGACAACCCGTTTTGGAACGGGTTTTGGTCCAACAAGCTCGCCATGATGGGTCGTCGCGGCATCGAGGTTTACAGCCGTCCGCTCGTGTATCGCCACAAGACCATCGCCGTACCGGGATTTGGCAATCACACATTTCTCAGTGGCGAGGAGAAGGGGAT
Organism: Planctomyces sp. SH-PL62; assembly: GCA_945893045.1. Lineage (GTDB taxonomy): Bacteria > Planctomycetota > Planctomycetia > Planctomycetales > Planctomycetaceae > SXKJ01. Next base: position 44,713 of record CAMDEA010000001.1, on the reverse strand, counting down.
CGACGTGCGACTGGCTCTCGATGCGCTCGACTCGGCGCATCGCTTTGAATTCGATGTGGCGTTGATCTTTAGTCAGGACCAAGACCTCAGTGAACTGGCCTCGCTGACTCGTCTGGTCGCGAGCTTTCAGAATCGTTGGATCAAGATCGCCAGTGCCTTTCCGGACGATCCGGCGGCGAGCAACCGACGTGGCATCAATCACACGGACTGGTGTCCGATCAATAAAGCCACCTACGACTCGTGCATCGACCCCCGCGATTATCGCCCCAAGCCCTGAACGGTCGCTCGTGATACGCTGCGGACGTGCTCAAACTCATCTCCGCACCGGCGACCAACGAACGCGGCCCCAGGTACATGGAGAAGGCACTCGCCGCGATTCATCAGGCGAATCACGAGCGACAGTCGATATCATTGGTCTATGGCACGCACGAGGGGCGAGTTGCTCTTTTCGTGCGGTCGCTTCAGAGCATGGATGAATTCGTCACCGGCCCGATCACCGCGAACTATCCGAACTGTTCGATCACCACCGTCGAGCAGAATGAGCCATGCCCCACAGAATGGAAGACGTGGGCCGCCGAACTGGAATTGATTCCCGAACTCTTCCCGATTCTTCGGCACGCACAATTCGAGGACATGCTGAACCGGAACTTCGCCGACCCCATCAACGGCATCTTGCGAGCTATCAAGCCCGACGAGCAGGTGCAGTGCCGCATCGAGATCATCATCTCTCCGGCGACGCCGCGACGCTGTCACCAAGCCGTCCATGCTGTGAAACGGCTCGACCGCGAATTCTTCCATCACCACCACAGACTCGCTCGCTATTACGCTCGCCACATCACGCGACCGCATGGCTGGCTGCTGGCGTGGCTGCTTGGCGTGATTGCTTGGAGGTCCGCAGAGCCGTCACGAACAACTCTCGAAACCTCGACGAGTCGGTTGCACGACCGCGAAGATGACCTGCAAGCCGCGAGTGAAAAAGTGGGCGGGCATTTGTTCGAGTCGCATATTCGCCTGATCGTCACGGCTCCCGCCGAGCGTCATCGTGAGGCGAGCGATCGAATCCGCCAGATGGCCGGAGCGTTTGGAGCCTTCACAAAATCACGGCTCGCGACATTCCGCCTTGGCCCGATCCGGAAGGCTTCCTTGAAGCCGCTTCGTGGTCACGGCTTTTTGTTGTCGCATGAGGAACTTGCGACGTTGTGGCACCCACCCACGGCCACCGTTCTCGCCGAGCAGATGCAGACAACCGAGTTCTCAGAACTCGAATCTCCGGCCAAGTTCTATTCAGGAAGAGAGAACGGGGCGGTCATCGTCGGCCAGATTCGATTTCGCGATGACCGTCGCATCATCGGCATATCGCAGGAAGATCGTCGCCGACACCTTTACATCGTCGGCAAGACGGGTATGGGCAAGACAACGCTGCTTCAGAATCAAATCTATGCCGACATTGAAGCCGGTCGCGGTGTCTGTCTCGTTGATCCGCACGGCGACCTTGCCATTTCGATTCTGCGGTTGATGCCGACACATCGCACGAACGACGTGATCCTGTTTGACGCTGGCGATCGTGAGTTCGCGGTGTCGTTTAATCCGCTCGCGTGTCGCGACCCAGCACTGATCGACCAAGTCACGTCGGGTGTCGTGTCCGCGTTCAAGAAGCTGCACGATTCGTGGGGACCGAGGTTGGAGGACACACTCCGCAACGCCGTGTTCGCGATCGTCGAGCAAGGCGGCACGATGTTGGAATTGATGCGACTGCTCGCCGAGCGGAACTTCCGAGACTTCATCGTTCCAAAGATTCGCGACGACGTGGTCCGCAGTTTCTGGATGCACGAGTTCGCGAGTTGGGACGACCGCTATCGCACCGAGGCTGTAGCGGCGATCCAAAACAAAATTCGTCCGTTCCTGACCAATCGCACCATGCGAGCCATCGTCAGCCAGCCCGATCGATCACTAAACCTTCGCGAAATCATGGACCAAGGCAAAGTCCTGATCGTGAATCTCAGCAAAGGCCGAGTCGGCGAAGACAACGCCACACTGCTGGGGGCATTCCTTGTCACCGCGATTCAACAGGCGGCCATGACGCGAGCCGACATCCCCGAAGCAGACCGTCGCGACTTCTATCTCTACATTGACGAGTTTCAAAATTTCACGACCAGTTCGTTCGCATCCATCTTGAGCGAGGCCCGCAAGTATCGCCTGAGCCTGACCATCGCCCATCAGTATTTGAAGCAACTTGATGAGACCACCAGTGACGCCGTCTTCGGCAACGTCGGTTCCATTGTCGCGTTCCAAGTCGGAGCCGACGACGCGGGACCGCTCGCCGAGCAATTGAGCAAACATCCCGGACAACTGACGTCGCAAGACTTGACGAACCTTCCTCGGTACACCGCCTACGCTCGGCTGCTGATTGACGGAATGCCGAGCAATCCGTTCTCCATGCAATCCTTCTCGCCGCCTGCCGTCACCGACGACCGCCTCGCGATCGTGAGTGAGCGTTCCCGCCGTGAACACGGTCAAGCGTTCGAGCAAATTCACTCTGCAATCGCCGGACGACTCCGATGAACACCTTCGAGTACATTTTGACTGAAAGAATCAACGCATGTCTCCACTGTCAGTTGGTGGGCACAGAAACCAACGTAACATAGACGGCATTCAGCCTTTACGCTACAAAAGTTGCCAATGCGGAGCACACCCATGATTTCCATGACACTCGCCGACTGGCTTGTCTTAACGGCTATTCCGATCATAGCCGCTATCCTCGCGATTTTTGGTCGTTCTCAAAACAAAGGATGGCGTGGGTATTTTATTGCTCAAGGAACACTCAGCACCACAAGCGTCGTATCCACTTACTTTGGAGCGAATCTAACATTCACGACTATTTTTCTTTTACTTGCACACGAGGCATATTACCGAGGTGCCTGTGTATTCGTTGTACCGGTCTTTTGGTTTCTAGGATCATGTCTATTTTCGATATTGTATAACCACATTCAGCCCTATGTGGCAAAGGGGCAAATGCTTCATCAAGCTCTCGCCGAAGGGTTCGCCTCACCTCAGCTTCAAAAATGGGCCTCATGTTGGACGATCATCGGCTTCACAGGCACTGTTGGACTTGAATTTTATGGCGCAATGCTCGTTTTCCACTGGCTTGGACTGCCAAGTGGATATGACGTAACTCTCGGACTTGTTTTGGCGGCGTGCTGCGCCGCATTCACATACATAGGCGGTTTTCGCGGTGTTGCAATATCGGACTTCTTTCTTGACATTTTTGCCCTCGCCGCAGCGATCATCATCGGCTATCTCGCATATCCGAGAGATGGTTTGTCAGTAGTTCCGGCAGAGCTAGTCGGCAGCCCGCCTCCATTACCAGATATCACAGAATCAGTGCTGTATGCTTTAGGTATGGCACTGTTGTTCATACCATTTCATTTCTGCGTGCTCGACAGTTGGCAGCGTTGTGCAGCATGGCACAAGAAGGAGAAATCAATTGCGAGCTGGACGATCAGCGGCGGAGCCCTGTTGGCGATTTGTTATTCGGCACCGATTTTTGTCGGACTCTGGTTACGTCGGCATAACATTGAGATCGCGCACAGCGATCAGCCATTACGGGTGTTCCTCTCATTACAGCAACTACCTGCGCCACTAACTGGAATAATCATAGCGGGATTTATTGGGGCAATGCTTTCAACAGCAGACGAATTACTAAACTGCTCTGCCCTGACGGTCGTCTTCGATTTATTACAAGTCCCACGAGATCACACCACGAGAAGCGCCACTGATGAGCGGCGGATCGTCGTTACCGGTCAATTGTATACTGTCTTTTTCGGATTCCTTTCGGCATTCGTGGCAATTCTGGCAATCTGGCTCAAAAGACCGATAAGCGACATTGCAATCGCCGTATTCTCTGGCCAAGTCGTTTTCTTCCTACCACTTTGTTTGCAATTTTTCTGGCCTGAAAAGGCAAAGGCTCTTGGTTCCACCGCTAGTTTGGCAATGGTGCTTGCTTTTGTTACCGGATTGGCCGCTGTTGTATCCTCATGGGTTTGGAACATCAGATTGCTCGCTGAGTCAGCACCATTGCTCTCGTTTTTCACCGTCCTGGTCGTACTGTGCATCGGATTGTTGAGAAGCGTCTATATCGCTAGGTAATCAAATGGGCATCGCATCCGGTCAGGTATCACTAACAGTGTGGATTGGGACAATGTTTGGTTGCCTGTTTACAACGCAGGCATTCATAAACTACTGGGCGGCACGACAGGAGGCCGATGTTAAGAGACAGTTCTTGCGCATGGCCCATGATCTAAAGAGTGGAGATGTTTGTGATAAGATATTTTCGAGTTTGCATTTGTACCTGCTTGTACTTGAAACAACCGAGAGCCGCGTTGTGTCGATGTCACATTTGCGGTCACTGATTGTGGGCTGGTCGTCTTCGGCCCTTATGTGCATTGTCGTTGGCGGGAGTCTTGAGTTTCTGCACTCAATCCAACAGATTGACGCTCAGTTCGCAAAAGCTGCCTCAGTCTTCCACGCAGTGGCGGTCATTTTGTGTGTTGTCTGCGTGACGTTCACGATCGCGACTGCATTCAAATTCGAGGGGGGAAAGGCGATCATTGATCTAATTCGCCCTCGTTTTCCAGAGACTGGACCGGAATCATAATCGGAGTTAATTGTGCTCAAAGAGAAGACGCAATTTCTATTTGAGATACGCCAAATCCCGCTTTTCGCAGAGGCGGTCTGCGGTCTCGCTGCATTCTCACAACTTGAACGACGGCTTGCGCGATTGCAAGAGGCTGTTTACCGTTTAGACCTTTTTGGCGAGTCGCGTTGGTTAATTTCTTCGGCTGAGTTGACTTGTGTTTGGGAGCCGATCTTTTCGGCACTTGCAGAAGAGTTTGGGATTTCGCGTGAAGAAGCAAATGCGATTTGCCGACCGATTGTTGGATATCAGGAGGTTGAATTAGGGCTGCGCACCGGACGATCGGCACTTACCATTCCCATAGATCGACACTATCACTTAAAGAAGTGTGATGTCGAGATTCAGCGGACGCTGGTAGTGCGGCACGCCGGGATAATGCCATCTAAAGTAGTTTTAGCAAGATGGCAGTTATTTGATGTGTTGTCTGAAATAGCTGATGATATTGATGACATACAGGAAGACACTCACACGTTTAACTGCAATCGACTGCTGACGTCTTGTGTTGAGAACGGAGCGTCAGTGACGAAGAAGGCATACGCTGTTGCTGTGGATGCTTTAGCAAAAGACTTCATGATGGCAGGGAGAATTGTGGACCCTCTCTGTCGACTATTTCATTCTGAGGTAGAGCGGATTCGGCAATTACTCAGATGTCTTGATGAGGCCGAGCTTCGGATGCCAAGAGCGGGCTAGGTTTGTTTTTCGCAATTGTTGTCGTCATGTAAGTCCTGAGTTCTAATTGGAATTACGAATGCGGTAGAACCGTCTCAATCGCCTTTGCAGCCAATTGCTGCTGTCATGTTGACGGAACGCTTGCCGTGCGGCAGTCTGCCCCTCTCCTTTATATGACGAAATCCGCACGCACACCGGCCCCTGAACCAGCACGCTTGCAGCATCTTGAACGGCTGACCGCCGCCGCTTCCGAGCAACGTGTACCGATACCGACCGAGAAGCCATCCAAGCCAGGACAGCTCTTCTGATTTCATCCCAATCCGCCACATGGCGAAGGAACAATTCTTTTACCCCGAATCGGCCGACCTTCTCAAAACCCTCGACGAGGCGGCACGACGTAGTGGCGTCAGTCGTGGCCAGGCATTCGAGGATTTCTTGCACATGACCGTGTGCTCGCTCTCCGGCCAGCGGATGGAAGAGCAGTACATGGCGGTCGTGAAGAAGCACTCACAAGGGAAGCCGGGACGACGCGGGTGCGATTCCATCGCGGAACTCTTCGCGAAATCCGTCGCAGCGATGGAGGCCGAGGAGACTCGCGGGGAGATGAAAGACATCTTGGGCGACCTGTATCAAGGTGCGATCACCTACGGCGAGAACGGCCAGTTTCTCACGCCGGAACCGATCGCCCGCATGATGGCAGCCATGACTGTCGGCGATGTTCCCGAAGAGGCGAAGCACGAGAAAAACAGTGTTTGCGATCCTGCATGCGGCTGCGGCCGGATGCTGTTGGCCGTCGCGGAAATGCACCCGCATTGGCTGTTCGTTGGGCAAGACGTCGATTTGCGATGCGTCCGAATGTGTGCGATCAACCTCGCCTTGAGAAACCTCTATGGCTACGTCATCCAGGGCAACTCGCTCACCGATGAGCGGCGGCTCGTCTATCGCACAGGCTTTGACCTGACGGGCGTCATCTCCGAAGTGCCGCTCGACAACTGCCCGGAGCCAGTGCAGAAGATCGTCACTGAGCCAACATCACCGGTTGAGTTACCAGCCGCTCTAGCTTCATCGGATGAACCGTGCGATCCAAACGGTGAGGCAGACGACGAACCAATGCGTCGCACGAATCAGCTTCGACTCTTTTAAGAATCACTTGATTCCAGGCTATTGGAGCGTTGCCCATCGGTGCCGGAGCATTGGCCCGCGAGTTGTTCGCAGAATTGAGAGGGCGGCCCGATTCACGTCAATAATGTCGCCGAAATCTCGCTTCTGACCAAGAACGCCAGCCGCATGTAGAGTGTCCAACAACGTCTCAGCCGCTGTCAAAGCCTGCTCATGATGGGCCATAGTATCATCGAATGTACCGAGCACTGCTGTCCCTACCTGCCCACGAAGTGCGTGTAAGTAGTGACGGAAAGCAGCTTGTTCAGAGAAATCCACTGTTGACGGCTGAGCTCCTGAAAACAATACCGACGTATAACCACCATCAAGTTCTTGCGGTGGTCGCATTTCGTCGAGAACACCTTGCCGCTTTGCCACGTCGAGGAACGGGATTTTGTATTCAGACAATGCCTGCGGACAGTAGTACCACCGGCTACGTTGCTTGATTTCTTCATCAGTAGTTGCCTGAAATTTTTCCGGAAAAAATGATCGAACATTCATCCATGTTCCGGAACAAACTGCATTCACTTTTACGCAGGCGGCGCAAAGAATCTGATGGTTGCAATATCCGAGGATTACTTCCCTATCTAGCAGCCGAAGACCACCTGCTAGATCTAAGAAATTGGCAAGCCAATTGGGGTCATCAACAAGGTAATTCCCGTCCGGATGTTCGGCGACCACATAGAACCCATCAACCGGCCAGTTTTCAGCCGCCTCGACCAGATTGCCAATCTGGTCAGAATCTCGCGTGGCATCCGCCGAGAGGGCAATGGTCGCGATTCTTGGCAACGGGGACGGGAGGCTTTCCGCTTCATTCACAATTGCTGTCTGAACGGCGAGCCAATCATCGTCCACTTGCGTAGCCAGCAAACCGGGCAAAATGAACGCTCGACAACCAAGCTGCTGGTTCTTCGCCAATAAGGTTGTCAGCAACTGGCTCAGTGGCGGCCCTTGCCAGAACACCGAGGTTTGGTAGTTGTCCGGCCAGTAGGAGTGTGAACACAGTCGTTCGTGATCCGAATGCGGCAGATAGAATTGCGGGTCGAGAAGTACATAGCCGTTCTGAATGCGTCGGACGTCCCCGGAAAGACGAATTAGTTGATCGTCGGTTAAGTCACGGGGACTCAATGCAACAGTCCCGCCACTCCACTGCCCAAGAAGTTGACGGCAGTGGTCCATCATTCCAAAACCGAATTGAAGATACATTTCCATAAAAGCCGCCTATCTGACGTTTTCTCTTACACAAATCTCTTGTATCCATGTCAACGCTGCCTGGGCTGTTCGCGGGCGATGGTCTCGTCGTTTTTGGGTCATGCAGGCAATGAGGTCTCGAAATTCGTTGGCCGATCCGAACGACAATTTGAGAAGGGGGAGCGGTCGTGTTTCGACACGACGAAGAACCTCAAGCACGTCCCTCGCTCCGTCGTGAAATGGGTTTCGCCCGGTCGCACATTCGAACAAGGTCACGCCGAGGGCGAATAGATCGGCTCGCGAATCAATATCGCGTTTGACATTGTGAATTTGTTCCGGTGGAGCGTAGCCCGGTGTGCATTTCCCAAAAGCGTCCGCCGTTGGAGTCAATGACGTAAGCTGCAAGTGCCTCGCCAAGCCGAAGTCGAGAAGCCAGAAACTGTCTTGCTTGTCACAGATGATGTTGGCTGGTTTGACGTCTCGGTGGACAATCCGCTCTTGCTCTGATTTTGCCAAGGCTTCGAGCGTATGAAGACCGAGCCGAAGTACCCTCACGATATCCAAGGGACCAAGTCGGAGGAGGTCCGAAACAGGACTTCCCTCAATACGCCGTTCACGAAACCAAAAGCACTTTCCAAGAGGCGTGTCGATTTCTCCAGCATCGAGAATTTCAGGAACTCTCGGAGAAGCAACCTGACGGACGGCGCTGATTTCTCGTGTGACGAGGTCAATGCTCATTCGTGGCTGAATCAATTTTAGGACAACGGCTCCGTCACTCGGATGGTCAGCGGAGAAGACCCACTTCTGCCCGCCACTGCCAATCGGAATCAGGTTTTGCAGCACAGGGAATTTTGTTCGTAGCCAATTGACGTCGAGAGACATGAATCCGAATCCGAATCGAGACGATGAATTCTCCAGACCCACTCGTTGAACAACCACGAAGCATAGGAAAGAGGCAACCGTCCAATGTCTTCTGCCGGTTGGCTCACACAGCCATGATCTTGCGTCCAAACACCGACACCTCTCAGAAGTGCTGCCTGCGCAAAATCTTCAACTCGCGGACTGTCTGGGATCAATACGAAAGAGTGAGATGCGAACCAAGTGTTTAGAGACGCTTGAGCCAGCACTCCATTCCAACCACGGACCTTCGCTTCAAAAGCTATGATACGCTGGACTGCAAATGTTCGCGACAAAGAACGGGCCGAATATCTTTTTCCAATTCGACGGATCGTAGCCGCTGACTCAAGTCGTTCGAGACATCGCACGAGCCCGCCCGCAAACGGTTCGCTCAATTCTTCCAGAGTCGAAGGGCCTCGTAATGCCAAGTGATGTAACACCCGGATATCGCGGGTCGTTAACTCTCGCCGCTGATCCGCCCATCGCAGAGTTGTCTCCGGACGCCAAATGACGACGACCACATCTGGAAAACCAGATTCCAGTCGTGGCTCGCGAAAGACCGTCGTGCGGCATCCTGCGGGTGGTGAAAATGGTAACTCTTGAAGGAACCAATTCACCAATTCTTGTTCTGGTCCAACCTGCAATCGACGAAACGGAATCCCCGATGCCTGACTCCACCGTTCGTCAACTACCGTGGTTCGCATGAGGATGTCATCCCAAAATCCTGCCCCAGATTCTCCATTTTCCACGCATCCTCAAGAATCGACTACTAGGCCGTTAATTCGTTAGGCGAAGGAGCCCAACTCTGCCCTTAACGCATTGTCTTGACATGACAAGCCACAGAAAAGCCAAGCCGAAGACGCCGATGAGACTTCTGATTTTTGCAAAGACGTTTGCATGATCAACCCGGCGGTGCCGAGGAACTTGACGCTCCAGCCTGAGTATTGCAATGCCCCGCCTATTTTCTATTCAGCTTGCGCCCCCAAATGTGTGTGGTGCCTCGCCCACGGCGAGGGAGTGCAAGCCATCTTCAAAGATGGCCTGACTGGTTTCCTTTGCCGCAAACATTTTTGGGAAGCGATGAAATCCCGATCCGAACAAATCGACTCGAAAGAGAAGGAGACGAGCCATGCTGAAAGTCAGCCAGGTCGCAAAGCTCCTTAATTGCTCGGTATCGACGGCGTATCAACTAATCGAAACCGGCAAGCTCGGCCATCATCGTTGTCCCGGCGTCCGCGTGAGCGAAGAGCAGATTCAGGACTATCTTGAATCCACGAAACGCGGGCCACGGGAACGAGTGACCGCGAGAAGGCGTCCCGCACAATCGACGCTCAAGCACATCAAGTTGCCGGTCTGACAGAAACGGGAGTCTGTCCGAATCCGTTTCAGACAGACTCCCCTCTTCCTCAGCAGATCAGCTCACCGATTTTCGAACCGCCTCACGCAGCAACTTTTGATTTTTCATCAAGTGACCGTAAACGGTCGAAAGCATCGTGGTATCGACATGCCCCATGAGCGTTGCCACGACCAACGAATCGACTTGCTGGCTCAACATCCGATGAGCGTACCCATGCCGCCACAGATACAGACAGACTTTTTTGCCAATCCATTTTTTGAGACGACAGAAGCGACAGTTGACCGACTCCGTGCCCCACGGCTGCCCGTTCGCGTTTCGGAGAAGCGGTCCTTGAATCGGCTTGGCCATCAGTCGCTGCGTGATTTCCAGAGCGACTTCGGACAAGTAGATCGTCCGCGACTGCCGTTTCCCTTTCGACTCGCTCTTCGGAAAGACCCAGCGGCCATTCTCCAAATCCACATGCCGGGCTTCGAGACGAAACAGCTCACGCGGCCGAGCACCCGTCTCCCACGCAAGCACCAACAGATCACGAAATTCTTGATCGCGAACTTGTGCAAGAACTTTCTTGTGATCGGCTGCCGTGATGAAGTCTTCGCGTTTGTCGGGAGTCGGCTTTTCCGCGTGACGAATGGGGTTCACGGAAATGTGGCCTTGCTTGTCGGCCCAATTGAATGCTCGCTTCATCGCGACGATCGCATTTCGCTTCGTCGTGTTCCCCCACCCCGACTGCGAATCGACCCATTCCTGAATGTGGAATGGTTTGATGTCCGACACCAGCAGATCGGGAAACAGATTGACGAACGATTGGCAGTACTCGCCGTAGCGGGAATATGTCCGCTCGGCTTGGTGCTTCTGACTCCAATCCAGAAACGCATCCACGATCGAGGCGACAGAAACGGCTGCGGTGCTTGTCGCCGTCTGCGCGGGCTGCTGCATCAGTTGATGGTACTGACGAAACGCAGTCTCGCGATCAGCCCCCAAATTGATCTGTTTGCCGTCAACTTGGACATACCAGAGACAACGGTTTTCCCGGAAAAACGGTTTCGGATAGTGCGGCACGATTGAACCTCCCTTGCTGGTTGTGAAACACACCAAGAGAGCCAAGGAAGGTTCTCGAACTCCTGTCAGTATCCGCCAAGACCACTGACAGGAGTTTTTTACTTGCCATCACCGAGCCGAATTCTCTGACATCTTCTCTGACAGATCAATTCGGCTCGTCGTAAGTCATTACGCCCGGAGGGAGTCGAACCCCCAACCTTCGGATCCGAAGTCCGACGCTCTATCCAATTGAGCTACGGGCGCGAAGTGAAATCAACATTGATGACACACTGAAAAAGTATCTGACTCAACGTGATGATTTGCAAGCGGGTCAGGTTTCCTGCAATTTCAGCGATGGATTCAACGTGTGCGTCGTGGTGAATCGTTTTCTGGTGCCGGAATCCGTAAAAGCTTCCGGCACTCAGCAGAGTTCGCCGCAGATTTTCGACCACTCCTCAACGGTTCGAGAATGCCTATGTTTGATTCGCCTTGGTTGAATCGTCATCCCGCTGGACTTGTTCATTCGCTGGCGCATTCCTGTGTGGCTCGGTTCTGCATTGTGTTGACATGGCTGTCGGGCTGTGGTCAGCCCACGCCCCCGACATCGCCTGCGCTGCCCGCGAAACCGCCGGCGGTGCAATTACCACCGATCGCGGCCGCGCCGGTGAAGAATGCTCAGACCGATGTGGACTACATCGGCACGGAGCGCTGTGCCGCCTGCCATCGTGCGGAAGAATCCTCATACCACCACACCGCTCATTCGCGTGCTCTGGCGGAGATTGATCTCGGAGTTGAACCGCCCGATGGCGAGTTCTCCGATCCCGTTTCACAGCGGCACTATCGCATCTACCGCCAAGATGGTCGCCTGCGACAAGAGGAATCCATCCGCACCACCGCGGGGTCGCCGCTCATCTTGTGCGATCTGCCGGTGCGATATGTCATCGGGTCCGGAAGTTTTTCGCGAAGTTATCTCGTCGATCGTGACGGCTGTCTCTTCGTGTCGCCGGCGACTTGGTACTCCGCTCCGAAAGAATGGAAGTTGTCCCCCGGTTACGACAGGGGCAATCTGGGATTCCAACGCCCGGTCCTGTTGCGCTGCCTGGTCTGTCATGCCGGGCGTGTGGAATCGCTCGATCGCAGTCCGCAGCGGGTCGCGTTGCCTTCGTTGGCGATTGACTGCGAACGCTGTCATGGCCCGGGCGAGTTACACGCTCGCAAGTGGGACGGTGTGATCGCGGGCCAAGGGACCAATATCGAACTGGACGAGACCATTTTCAATCCCGTCCACTTTGATCGCCAACTCGGCGAGGATGTGTGTGCTCAATGTCATTTACACAGCGCGGCGACGGTCGAGCGGCGTGGTCGCAGCCTGCTCGACTTTCGACCGGGCCGCAAGTTGTCGGACTATCTCGCGCACTACGCGCCGCAGTCGCCCAGTGCCGACATGACCGTCGTGGGGCACGTCGAACAGATGCGGCTCAGCCGTTGCTATCAAGCGAATAAACGGATGACTTGTCTGACTTGCCACGACCCTCATGCGGAGCAGACACCTGCGGAGATGCCGGCGGTCTTTCGCGAGAAATGTTTGCAGTGCCACACGGATCAGTCCTGCAAGGCCAGCGCGGACGATCGCCGCGTGACAACAATCGCAGACGATTGCATCCAGTGTCACATGCCGCGCGGTCCGACCGAGATTCCGCACTTCGCATTCACTCATCACCGGATCGGAATCCACAAGCCGGCTCCGGCCGCGACGACATCGAAGAAGGAAGCGGACGCATTGGTGCTCATTCCGGGAAGCCCCGAGGCGGTCGAATTGGATGAGATCCGCAACCTGGGGCTGGGTTACTTGCAGTTCTCCGAGGCGACGGAGCAGGTCGCTCACATTCCCGAATATCGGAAGCGAGCCGCGCAACTGCTGCTGCTGTTCAGCCAGGAAGGCGGGGAGGATTCCGAAGTCGATGCCGCACTCGCGCGGCTGCATTGGGGTGTGAATCGGGAGCAAATGATGCACAGTGCCCAGGCCGTTGTTGACGCCAAAGCAGCGTCTCCTTCCGCTTGGGCGTCCGCCTGCTTCACTCTGGGAATGAGTTACTACGAACAGCGTCTTCCGACCGAAGCGCGGCCCTGGCTGGAACGAACGGTGAAGCTGCGACCGATTCCCGAAGCTTACTTGATGCTCAGCGAGTGCTTGGACGTCGGCGGCGAAACGGAGGCCGCGATTCAGGCGGTGAGACGGGCGTGTGAACTCGCTCCGGACGACCCACGCTATTGCGAGCGGCTCATCTATCTGCTGACCAACACGGGCGAGCTGACTGAGGTTGAAACCCTGAAGCCGCGATTGAATGATTTGATCGAATACCGTCGCCGAGTCGATCCACGGCGGCGAGCTGTGAAGAGTTCCTCGCCCCTTCAACCATAAAACAATCAGGCGAGCGGGGCGGCGTCCATGTAGCAGGCACATTCCATGTGCCGTCAGCCTGAGAATTGCGGACGGCACATGGAATGTGCCTGCTACTTTCCAAAGTCAGTGCCATTGATCTGACGCCGCCCTGCTCGCCTGGCTCATTCGTGGCTGCGCGGTAGACTCGATACGGTTCGCTAAATCTTCTCGATCGCACATCATCGGCCTGGGAATTCGTATGTTTGATTCACCGTGGCGGAATCGCATTTCTGCCGGACTGGCTGTCGGCCTGGTGGCGATTCTCATCGTGAGCCAATGGGTTCGGCCCATCGAGAGCGATGCCGATCGAATGCTGCGGGAAGTGTCTGAGATGCTCGCCGCCGAGCGATTCGAGGAAGCGGGAGCACTGGCTTCAAAGGTCATGCGCGAGCACGTGCAGCGTGAAGACGGGATTCTGCTGTTGGCACGAGCGGGCGCGAGACTGAAACGCTCGCAGCCCGGCTATCAACCTCAGCCATGTGATTCTCCTCCGGCGGCCGATGCGCCGTTGGACCGAATCTACGATCATGCCGACCGGTTGCTGGATGCGGGTCGCATTCGCGATGCCGAGCAAGTGCTGCGTCAGGTCTTGGCTCGCGATGCGCACCATCACGATGCCAATCACAATCTGGCGATGTTGCTGCGGCTGGAGAATCGCTACCGCGAGGCGCAGCCGTATGTGCTGGAGTTGTATCGACAGGGATGCTTTCGTCGTGAGTACCTGCTGACGACGGGCCGCGCGGAGAATCGCGGGCTGTTGGTGGGCGGAGACGAACTTTATTTGGACGTGTGTCGGAGTGGAGTTCCCAATGATCCACTTCCGATGCTCAACCGAGTCAGTGTGGAAGATTTCGTCGCGGACCCGAAACCGGCCTTGCGGCTGTTGGAAGCCATCCTCGCGCGAGACTCGGAATTGGTGGAGGCGCAGGCGCGGCGCGGATGGCTGCTGTTGACGGCCGGCACGGACGACGAGTTCTTGTCCTGGAATCGTTCGCTCGGCCGTGCTGCCGACGATCATCCGCTGGTCTGGGTTGTTCGCGGACTCTACACGCGCAGCCACGGTGACCAGCGCGGAGCAGTCCGCTGTCTGCTGCAAGCGATCGAACTCGATCCTGGCAACCGGCAGGCGTTTTATCATCTGACGCAACTGTTCCGCGAACTGGGAGAAATCCCAAATGCGGAAGCCTGCGCTCGCCGGACCAGCCTGTTGGAACGCTTCGAGTCGGTGCTTGGCGCGCCGCCGACAACACTGGAGCAGCTTCACGCCGCCGTGGAAATTGCCGAATCGTTGCAGCGAATTTGGGAAGCGTTGGGTTGGGCTTCTGAAGCCGCTCGGTTGTTTCCAGAGGATCAGTCGTCGAGAGCGACGGTCGTGCGATTGCAGTCCGAGGTGTCTCCACAAATGTCGCTCTGTGCGATCACGAGAAACGCCGACTGGAACATTCGGCCGACGGAATACCCGCTTCCGGATTGGAACTCGTTGATCGTCAAGGAGCGCGCGCCGCCTGCGAGTTCACCCGGCGGCGCTGTCCGATTTGCGGACCGCGCGAAGGCTCTCGGTTTGAACTTCCTCTTTCACAACGGTGCTGATCCGGCGTCCGGGACCGCTTACATGTTCGAGTTGAGCGGCGGCGGGGTCGGTGTTGTGGACTTCGACGGCGACGGCTGGCCCGATCTTTATCTCACACAGGGATGTCACTGGCCGGTGAATGATCGGCAAACGAAACACCTGGACCGGCTCTTCCGCAACGTCCGTGGCGAACGATTCGAGGACGTCACGGCCGCAGCGGGCCTCGTCGAGAACGGCCTGAGTCAGTCGGCGAGCATCGGTGACATCAACGCGGACGGTTTTCAGGACGTGTATGTCGGCAATATCGGAGCGAATCGACTGTGGTTGAACAACGGAGACGGCACGTTCCACGATGCGACTGAGAGCGCTGGAGTCGCGGGGAATGACTGGACCGCGAGCGCAGCCTTCGGTGATCTCAACGGCGACGGTTTGCAGGATCTCTATGTCGTGAATTACCTGAGCGGACCGGATGTGTTCACAAGAAGGTGCATTCATCCGGTTGGTGATCGAGTGCCTGTGCAGTGCAGTCCGACTTTGTTTCCTGCGGCTCAGGATCGGCTGTACCAGAATCTCGGTGATGGCCGGTTTGCGGACGTCACCGCCGAGTCTGGAATCATCGCCCCCAACGGCAAAGGGCTGGCGGTGGTGATGGCCGATTTCGACGGGAGCCGTCGGCTCAACATGTTCGTGGCGAACGACACGACCGCGAACTTTTACTTCGTGAATCGTGCCGACCAACCGGGCGTGCCGCTACGGTTCGTCGAGCAAGGTGTGCAGACCGGCCTCGCGTATGACGGAGCCGGAAATGCGCAGTCCTCAATGGGTGCCGCCGCGGGAGATGCGAATCAGGATGGACTCCTCGACCTGTTCGTCACGAACTTCACGAAAGAGGTCAACACCCTTTATCTCCAGCAGCCAGGCGGCGTGTTCGTGGACGGCATTCGAGAATCCGGATTGGCCGAACCAGGATACGCGATGATGGGTTGGGGCACACAGTTCCTCGACGGAGACCTCGATGGACTCGATGACCTCTTCGTCGCGAATGGAGATCTCTATCCCACGTCGACCCTCTATCAGATGCCGCAGCATTATTTCCGCAATCGAGGCAACGGCCGGTTCACTCTGGCAGTGCCGGAAAGCCTTGGCCCATATTTTCAACAGAGTTGGCTGGGTCGGTCGGTCGCTCGCCTGGACGTGAATCGGGACGGGCTGGCCGATCTGGCGGTCACTCACGTTGACTCACCGTTTGCGCTGCTCGTCAACGAGAGTCCGCGTCACGGGCGGTTTCTCAGTGTGAGGCTGCGTGGTGTGGTGTCGGATCGAGAGGCCATCGGTGCGACGGTGCGAGTGACGGCGAAAGGCCAGACTTGGTCGCGGCAGCTCGTCGGGGGCGACGGCTTCGCGGTGAGCAACGAGCGCGTGCTGACCTTTGGGCTGGGTGAGATCGAGTCGATTGATTCGATCACCGTTGCGTGGCCCGCCGGGACCGATGACGTCATTCAGGAAGCTATACCGACCAACTCGGAATTACTGGTTGTCGAAGGCTCCCGTCGAATCGTTTTCTTGAATCGGAATCCGTAAAAGTCTTTCTCGCTTCGGAGACGCCGTACTCGCCAGAGTGCGGGCCGGCCGCGTTCTGGCGAACGCGGCTACTGAGTGGAGTTCGTATGTTTGGATCCCCTTGGCTGAAACGCATTGCCGCCGGACTGGTGGTCGGCGTTGTGGCGATTCTCATAGTGAGCCAATGGATTCGGCCGATCGAGACCGATGCGGATCGAATGCTTCAGGAGGTGTCCGAGTTGCTCGCCGGCGAGCGATTCGAGGAAGCCGCGAAGCTGGCGTGGCAGGCTGTTCGTGAAGGCTCGGCGCGCGACGAAGGGATGATGCTGGCGGCACGAGCGGAAACGAAACTGAAACGCACTCAGCCTAGCTATCGGCGTCAGCCGTGCGATTCCCCTCCAGCGGCAGATGCGCCGCTTGATCGGGTCTACGACCACGCCGACCGGTTGCTCGATGCGGGTCGCATTCGCGAGGCCGAGCAGGTACTTCGTCAGATCGTGGCTCGCGATGCGCACCATCACGATGCCAACCACAATCTGGCCATGTTGCTGCGGTTCGAGAACCGTTACCGCGAGGCTCAGCCCTATGTGCTGGAGCTGTTCCGGCAAGGGTACTTTCGCCGTGAGTACCTGATGACGACAGGCTGGTCGGAGAATCATCCGATCTTGACCGGCGGAGACGGCAACTATTTGAGCGTCTGTCAGAGCGGTGTCCCCAATGATCCGCTGCCGCTGCTCAATGGTGTCAATGTCGAGCAATTCGTCGCGAACCCGCAGCAAACATTACGACTGCTGGAGGCGATTCTGGCGCGAGATCCTGAGTTGACCGAAGCACAAGCGCGTCGCGGATGGTTTCTGTTGTCCGTTGGCACAGACGATGAGTTCCGGCGCTGGAATCGCTCGCTCAGTCGTTCTTCTGAAGAGCATCCGCTGGTCTGGATGGTTCGCGGCCTTTATGCGCGCAGTCATGGTGAGCAGCGCGGAGCCGTCCGCTGTCTGCTGCAAGCCGTCGAACTCGATCCCTTTCATCGGCAGGCGTTTTATCATCTGACGCAACTGTTCCGCGATATGGGAGAAGCACTACGCGCTGAAGCCTGCGCCCGCCGAGCGAAACTTTTGGAACGTTATGAGTCGGTGATCGGCACGTTTCCGGATCAGCTCGATCGACTTCGCGAAGCGGTGGAGCTTGCCGAATCGTTGCAGCGACCGTGGGAAGCGCTGGGCTGGTCTCACGAAGCGGCGCGGCTCTTTCCGGAGGACCGTTGGGCACAATCGACTGTGGCCCGGTTGCAGTCTGACGTGTCACCGCCGACGCAGCTTTTTGTGAGGACGAGCGAATCGGACTGGAACATTCGGCCGGACGAATATCCGCTGCCGGATTGGGATTCTCTGACCGTGCGGGATCTCGCGAAGGGGACGACGGAATCCGGCGGCGGCGCGGTCCGATTCAACGATCGCGCTCGTGCGTTGGGGATCAACTTCCTCTTTCACAACGGCGCTGATCCGGCGTCCGGAGTCGCTCGCATGTTTGAGTTCAGCGGCGGAGGCGTCGGCGCTCTCGATTTCGATGTCGATGGCTGGCCCGATCTGTATCTCGCACAAGGCTGCACCTGGCCGGTGAGCGATCGGCAGACGAAACACCTTGACCGACTCTTCCGCAACGTGGGTGGCGAGCGCTTCGAGGACATCACGGTCGCGGCGGGGCTTGTCGAGAACGGACTCAGTCAGTCGGCCAGCATCGGCGATGTGGATTCGGATGGTTTTCCGGACGTGTATGTCGGCAATATCGGAGCGAACCGGCTCTGGATGAACAACGGCGACGGGACGTTCCGCGATGCCACCCAGAGCGCCGGAGTGGCGGGAGAGGATTGGACTTCATGCGCGGCCTTCGGTGATCTCAACGGTGACGGACTGCAGGATCTCTATGTCGTGAATTACTTGAGCGGCCCGGATGTCTTTACTCGAAACTGCGTGCATCAAGCCAGCGAACGAGTGCAGTGCAATCCGACTCTTTTTCCTGCGGCTCAGGACCGGCTGTACCAGAACCTCGGTGATGGCCGGTTTGCCGACGTCACCTCCGAGTCTGGAATCATCGCCCCTAACGGCAAAGGGCTGGGCGTGGTGCTCGCTGATTTCGATGGCAGCCGCCGGCTCAATGTGTTCGTGGCGAACGACACGACCGCCTGCTTTTACTTTGTGAATCACGCAGACCAGCCGGGCGGGCCGCTGCGGTTCATCGAGCAAGGTGTGCAGACCGGTCTCGCGTATGACGCCGCCGGCAATGCGAAGTCCTCAATGGGCATCGCCGCCGGAGATGCGAATCAAGATGGCCGCCTTGATCTCTTCGTCACGAACTTCAGTCGCGAACTGAATAACCTTTATCTCCAGCAATCCGGCGACGTGTGGGTGGACGGCATTCGAGAATCCGGATTGGCGGAAGCGGGATACGCTCCGATGGGCTGGGGCACGCAGTTCCTCGACGGTGATCTGGATGGCTTCGACGATCTGTTCGTGGCCAACGGAGAACTGTTTGCCAACGCGAACTCGTTCCAAATGCCGCCGCACTTTTTCCAGAATCGAGGCCACGGCCGGTTCACGCTTACGGCTCCGGAACAGATTGGTCCGTACTTCACACGGAATTGGATCGGTCGGGCCGTCGCTCGCCTGGATGTGAACCGCGACGGTCGAGACGACTTGGCTGTGAGCCACATCGGCTCTCCCTTCGCGCTGCTGATGAACGAAAGCCCGCGTCGAGGAAAGTTTCTGAGTGTGAGGCTGCGCGGTGTGGCATCGGATCGCGAAGCCATTGGTGCCACGGTTCGCGTGACAGCGGGCGAGAAGACTTGGTCGAAGCAGCTCGTGGGGGGCGATGGCTTATCGGTGAGCAACGAGCGAGTCATGATCTTCGGTCTGGGTGCGACCGAACGGATTGATTCGATCTCTGTCGCCTGGCCCTCGGGCGCAGACGAACTCTTTGAAGAAGCCATCCCCATCGACTCGGAACTGCTGCTCGTCGAAGGCTCACGTCGGATCGTTTTTTTGCACCGGAATCCGTAAAAGGAGGAGACAGGCGAGCGGGGCGGCGTCAGCCCCCCCGGTCCTGTAACAGAACTTGGGGCGGACGTTCATTTTTTCTGAAACGAACGAATTCCAGATTTTTGTTTTGGTCCCCATCCAGCTCGTCTGGATGGAGCCCAAGATGGAGTGCTAACCCGACAACAATTTGATTCGCCAGACCCCATCCAGCTCGTCTGGATGGTGAATCAGATTCTTTGGCATTCGCCGCCCGAGTGATCTGCTTCACCATCCGCACGAGGTGGATGGGGTCTGAGACAAGGGATGTTTGTCGTTCTTAGCTCACCATCGTTCGCTCCATCCAGACAAGCTGGATGGGGGCGGAAGGCAATCTCTTTAAGGATCGACAGGAATGAAGACCGTCACCGGAGCCATCCTGATTCTTGCGGGAGAGCAGGCTTTTTCGCATGCCTATCTCATTGGGTTTCCTCATCAAATCTATGCACAAACCATTCTGATTCCGTTTGCCGCGGTGTCGACGCTGGCCGGGATTGGCTTCTTGATCTTCGGTTGGCTGCGTGATCGGAAACCGACATGAGCCGACGAAACAGTCCCAACCGAAAAGCCGTTCCTCTTAACCCGTCTACGACCGAGCCTGCACCATTGCTCGTTCCTGAGACGCGACAATTTGTCGTATTCGGGTTGGCGATTTTCATCACCGTTCTGTGGTTTGGATCTGTTTCAAACTCCGGCATCCGGAAGGCCGAACTGGCTCTGAGTCGCGGAAACTATCAGGAGGCACTTGAGCTTTCGGACAAAGAGCTGCAATCGAATCCCGTGTTGGGGCGAGCGCTCGCGATCGCCGGCTCGGCGTGCGTGGCGATGAAAAAGCCAGCCGCGGCGATGGCCTACCTCCAGCGCGTGCCAGACAGCGAGAGACATTTGATCGGCGGCGTGCAGAGTCAATTGGGCCGGCTGGCCTTTGAGGCCGGTCGTGTTTCGGAAGCCGAAGAGTGGCTCCGAAAATCTTTGGAATCCACCCCCAATGATCCCGCCACTTTGGATCAACTCATCTATCTGTTGGCTTTGGAAGGACGCTCCTGGGAAGCACGCCAACTGATCTTCCAGCGACTGCGATCGGGAACCGTCAATTCCAATTACCTGATTTTCGCCAGCAGTCGAAAGTCGAGTCTGGCGAATCCCGCCGAGTTTGCCGCAGGCTGTTTGTCGGTGGTTCCGAATGACCCTTTGCCGAATTTCCCCTTGGCGATCCATGCCTTGCGGAACAATCAGCCGGCTAAAGCTAAGGAGATCCTGGAAACGATTCTGCGGAAATATCCCGAGTCTGTTGATGCTCATGCTCTGCTGCTGGAATTACTCGTTGAGACAGGGACCGCGGAAGAAGTCGAACAGGCGCGAGATCAACTGCCAACTTCGGCTGACGATCGCTCCGAGGTCTGGCTGAGCCTGGGGATCTGGGCCGAAAAGCAGGGTCAGTTGAAATCTGCCGCACGCTGCTTTTGGGAATCCTTACGACGCGATCCCAATACCTCGCGTGCGAATTTTCGTCTGTCACAGGTCTTGGCGCAACTGGGCATGACCGAGCAAGCGCCCTCTTTTGCCGACCGAGCGAACCGGTTGACGAAGCTCCAACTTCAAATCGAGGTGAACCCAGGCGAACGCAACTTGGACAAGATTCGAGCCGTCGTCGAACAACTGGAATTTCTGGGACGTGATTGGGAAGCGGCGGGATGGTGCCAATTGGTCCTCATGGAGAAGGGAGCGCTTCCAGATTGGGCCAGCTCAACGCAACAGCGGTTGCATCGCACGCTGATGTCCTCCGAAACACACACGACGATCTCCAAGAACCCGGCCTTTCAACTTGATCTTTCGCAGTTTCCACTGCCGGATCACAGCGTTCCCACCGATCCATCGAACCCTCGCCAACCTCCAATTCGCAAAGACAACTACGTGGCGTTTCGAGACGATGCCGCCAGTTCCGGATTGCAGTTCACTTACCTCAACGGTGCCTCGTCGGGCGACCAGGAATCGATGTTTGAGATGAACGGGGGAGGCGTGGCCGTTCTGGATTACGATGGCGACCATTGGCCCGACCTCTTTTTTACTCAAGGAGGCCGGCTACCTCCCGGGGCGTTCGATCCATCCGCGAGCGACCAGTTGTTTCGGAATCTCGGCGGAGGCCAGGCCGATTCTCAGGATCAGCCACGAGGGCAATTCCTCAACGTCAGCTCCCAAGCGGGAATTCAAGACATCGGTTACGGCCAAGGGGTCACTGTTGGAGATTTTGATAACGATGGCTTCCCGGATTTGTATGTCGGGAACATCGGTGCGAATCAACTTTACCGCAACAACGGCGATGGCACGTTTGCCGATGTCACGGCCCAATCAGGAACGATTGCGGGCGGCTGGACCTCCAGTTGTGTCTTCGCAGACTTCAACCAGGATGGCCTGCCGGATTTGTATGTCGTCACGTATCTCGAACGTGTCGAGGTGGCACGGCGTGCTTGCAACAAGCGGCAGAATCCTCGCTGTGCTCCGTTGGATTTCTCGGCGGAACAGGATCGCCTCTACTTGAATCTCGGCGATGGCCGATTCCGTGATGTGACCGAGTCCAGTGGCCTTGTGGCTTCCGATGGTCGCGGCCTGGGAGTCGTTGCCGCCGACTTCGATGGCTCACATCACCTGAGCCTGTTTGTGGCCAACGACATGTCGGCCAATTTCTTCTTCCGCAATCAAACGATGGTCCCCAACGCGATCAAGTTTCAAGAACAAGGACTACTCAACGGACTCGCTTTTGACGACCAGGGAGCCTCCAAAGCCTGCATGGGAGTCGCGGCGGGAGATTACAACGGTGACGGTCGGCTCGATCTGTTTGTCACCAACTTTTATCGACAATTCAATGACTTTTACGTCCAGCAACCGGATGGCTCGTTTCGCGATCTATCTCGCCAGACAAAACTCGCGGACTCCAGCTTCCTGAAGCTGGGATGGGGCACGCAATTCCTGGATGGAGAACTCGACGGATATCCGGACCTCATTCTCACGAACGGTCATGTCCATGATCCTCTGGATCCACTGATTCCTTACCGGATGCCACCGCAATACTACCGAAATCAAGGGAACGGTTCGTTTGCCGAGATACCCAGTCCGTTGCTGGGAGAATTCTTTCAGAGAGAACATCTCGGACGCTCGCTGGTGCGGATCGACTGGAACCGCGACGGGCGGGAAGACGTTTGTGTTTCCCAACTGAATGAACCGGCCGCGCTACTCACCAATCGGACGGAGCGTCCCGGAAATTATTTGTCGTTTCGCTTGGTTGGCGTGGATTCCAGTCGGGACGCGATCGGTACAAGTATTCGGCTTCAAAGTGGCAAACAGACTTGGTTGCGCCAACTGACCGCCGGGGACGGTTTCCAAGCCTCGAACGAGCGGTGCCTCGTGTTCGGAATTGGGGAAAAGACGAAAGTGGACTTAGTGGAAGTCACTTGGCCAAGTGGGCTTCGGCAGGACTTCGAGAATCTGGCTGTCAATCGACAGTGGTTGCTGATTGAAAACAAGCCCCTGGCACAACTCAAGATTTCGCCAACTAAGCACGAAGGCCGCAACATCAACGAAGAAACTCCCTGACACAAACGAGAATTAAGTGCGGATCGGCTACCACTGAAACCGAACTTTCTCGGCCGTCAACCAACTCCACCGTGCAAGGAAAATCGCTGATGCTGAATGTTAAACGGCGGTAAGTGTCAACCGAGTGCAACTTGAATAACGAACTCGTTTTGGTTATCCATTCTGGACTTTTCAAGAGCTGCCGTCCGTTTTTGACAACATGTCCAGTCGAATTCAAAAACCTGAAAGATTTTGTTTGAAATTTAGTTTCCAAGAGATTTTAAGGAATGACCGAGAGCTTCATCCCTCCTTAATGTGTGCGACTCTAAAGTTCTAAAACTTGTGAGTTTCTCGAACTCTTTGCTCAGAGATTTCGGGGCGATTGGTGTTGCGAAAGTTTTGCAACGGCCTGTGTCATTTACCTGTTGTTTCGCAGGACCGGCCTCGCAATAGACCGTTACTCGGAATTCTGTTTTCACTTCAAAGGAACGATCGAGATGAAATTGACGCCCCGAAAATCTGGTTTCACGCTGATTGAATTGCTGGTGGTGATCGCGATCATCGCCGTATTGATTGCTCTGCTGTTGCCCGCCGTGCAGCAGGCCCGCGAAGCCGCACGGCGTTCCCAGTGTAAGAACAACCTGAAGCAGGTGGGACTGGGGTTGGCCAACTATCATGACACCAATTTGATGTTCCCCGGCGGCGAACCCCTTGGAGGTGGCGGCTGGGTTCACAGCATGTGGGTTGGAATGCTGCCCTTTATGGAACAGAACGCGATGTTCAAACAATGGAATTTCAACCAAGCCGATGAAGGCTGGGTGTGTTCCGGTGGTGTCGCTGCCGTGAACAACAGAGCCGCGGCAGGCGGTAAGAAACTTCCTTGGCTGCTATGTCCCTCCTCTCCGTTGGAGACGATGATCGCGCCGTGCGGCCAGTTGATGAATCCACATTATTTTGGGATGGCCGGGGCGGCGAGCACGGTGAACTGGAATGACGGCGTCAATTATATTCCAGGCGGCATTGCCTACTATTCTGACAGGGGCATCATGCCCTCCAACAAATGGAAGGGCATCAAAGATTGCAGTGACGGAAGCTCGAACACAATCATCGTGGGCGAGATCAGCGTCCTGGTCAAAGATCCGGCCGGAACCCCGGGAGAAATACGACCTGGAAACGACTGGGGCTGGACGATGGGTACTCACAGTAGTTGGAACGGTGCTTGGATGCTTCAGCGGATTGTCACGAAATATCCCCCGAATTCCGCGTCCAGAACTTTGATTGGTTCGCAGCCAGGGGCCGCTCATGCGCGGTACAACACCCCGATGTCCTCTGCACACACTGGCGGAGCACATACCGCGATGACTGATGGAACCGTTCGCTTCATCAACAACAACATCAACATGGATACTCTGACCTATCTATCCGTTCGCAACGATGGCAAGTCTGTTGCAAACTACTAAGTCGCGTTCTCAACTAACTTCGTTGATCTCGAGGGCAACGTCGCTTGCCTTCGAGATTTCTGTTTGAATCGGTCCTTACCGTGAGAAACACCATGATGCTTCGGTCTGCACTGAGCGTGAAGCCGTTTGGTCTGTCTGTCGTGTTGATGTTACTTGTCGCCGGGTGTGGGGAAGGCGGACCTGAACCGTTCAAGGGGCCTTTTGGTCAAGTGAGCGGTAAAGTCACGTTTGAAGGAAAGCCGATTCCAGAAGGCTCGCAGGTTCTTTTTCAATCGACCGAAAAGGGAGGGTATCTCGCGACCGGAGTTGTCAATGCGAGTGGCGAATACACGCTGCAGTGTGATGGCAGTCCCGATTTGCCGGGATTGACGTACCAAGTGACGATCATGCCACCGTCGAACAACGCCGGTGCTGGCGCGACGGACCCTGCTGCCGGGGCGAAGGTGTCACTCACAACCGGAGCTGCCCCATTTCCTGAGAAGTATTCAACACCCTCGAAGATGGTCGTTTCTACGGTCAAAGAGGGGAAAAATACTGCGGACTTCGTGTTGACCAAGTGACGCTTAACGAGTCGTCGGCTGCAAGCGGAGCGCTGATTGTGCCATCGCAATGGCAATCACGGTGGCGCGGGTTCGTCAGTCGTGAGCGAGCATCCAGAAGCTAGCTCGTGCGGAACCTGAAGAAGGTGCTCGCGGCGATTTCACCGTCGCGCTGATTCTCCATCCGCGTAAAGCGGATGGAGGTCACTGGCTTCGCTCGATACCGTTGATGGCTCTCCATCTCTCGTTCCATCGCCGCGAGATCGAAGGAGGCCGCCGTTTGCCGAGGAAGCGAACGCCGATCATCCAACGATCAAGCCGGCTGCGTTGTGAAATGGATGCTGGCTGGGCTGCAATCTTGTAGGATGGGCACTCCTGCCCGTCGATCTTTTTGGTGAATTCGCAGACGGGCAATCCGCCGACGGCGGACCATCCGATTTGATCACCTCAAGGAGACTGCTTCGATGAAACTGCAAGGCAAGACTGCTCTCGTCACCGGCGGGGCCACCGGCATTGGATACGGCATCGCCAAAGCTCTGGCATCAGAAGGTTGCCGAGTGGCCCTTTCGGGACGGCGAGAAGAGGCACTCCAGACGGCGGCCTCCGAATGGTCCCGGCAGCCGGCGATGATTTATCGCGCCTGCGATGTCGGCGACCGAGCGGCCGTCAATGCGCTGTTCGATTGGGCGACGCAGCAGCTTGGTCAGATCGACATTCTGGTGAACTCGGCGGGGACGAATATCAAGAACCGTTCGATGGCCGAGATGCTGCCGGAACAGTTCGACGAAGTCATGACTGCGAACTCGACCGGGATCTACAACTGCATGTATGCCGTGTTGCCGCAAATGCGCGAGCGAAAGGATGGGCTGATCATCAACATCTCGTCGATCAGCGGCAAACGCGCGTTCGCAATCGGCGGCATCGCTTACGTGGCGTCGAAGTTCGCAATGTCCGGCCTCTCGACCGCCGTCGCCAACGAGGATGGCAAGAACGGCATCCGCGTGACAACGATCTATCCCGGCGAGGTTGACACACCGATTCTCGAAAAGCGTCCGAAAGCGGTCAGCGATGAACATCGCGCGGCGATCCTCAAGCCCGAAGATTTTTCGGAAATCGTCGTCGCCATCGCCTGCCTGCCGAAACGGGCTCACGTTCCCGAACTCATCTTGAAGCCGACGCATCAGGACTATCAATGAGCCCCCCTGAATCGAATCCGTGGCTTCCGCGTCATCCGTGTTCGCCGTCCGGACGGAATTAAACACGGATGACGCGGAGGTCACGGATTGGCACGGCGGAGCAATCTCTTCAGCCTTTTTCGGAGCCTTGCCATGAATCGGATTTTGGTTCGCTGCGTTGTTCTGGCTGCGTTGCTCTGTCCAAGTCTGTTGCCGGCGCAGGAGATTCTGCGCGGGACGCTCAAGAAACTGGACGTCCCCGGCAAGAAGGTCACGGTCGAGATCGACGGCAAGCAGCGCGAGTTCACGCTGACTGATGACACTCGCGTGCTGAACAGTTCCGGCAAAGACTTGGCGGAGAAATTAAAGGACTTTCGCGAGGGAAGCGCCGTGATGGTGGCTCCCGTCACTCGCGACGGCAAAGAGTTGCGGGGAATCGCGCGGGGTGATCAGCGCGGCGGCAACGAACCGGCTCGCAGGAACGACGGCAAACCGGTCTCGCCCGACACGAAATCGCTCAAGCCGCTGAATGAATTGGGAACGGCGAAGTATCAAAACTTTGAGGGAGGCTTCTATCCCGATAGCCATAACGAGCGGCCCAAAGATCACGAGGCGGCGGGACTCAAGCTGGCCAAGCAAGTGCAACCGCTGAACGCTCAGGGCCAACCCGAGTCGAACGGCAAGATCGTGCTGCTGTCGATCGGCATGAGCAACACATCGCAGTCGTCGGACGGATTTCAGCGGGCGCTCCGCGAGGCGTCCGCTTTGAATCCGCGCGTGCTGTTCGTCAACGGCGCACAGGGGGGCATGACCGCCGCTGCAATCCAAGACCCGGAAGATGGCCGACGCGGCAAGCAGTATTGGGACACGGTCGATCAACGGCTGAAGCAAGCGAACGTCTCGCGCGAGCAAGTGCAAGTCGTGTGGATCAAGCAAGCCGACGCCGGACCGACGCAGGGCTTTCCAAAGTACGCTCAAACTTTGCAGGCAGAGTTGGTGAAGATCGTGCAGATTCTTCCCGTGCGGTTTCCAAACGTAAAACTGGCGTACTTGTCGAGCCGCACTTATGGCGGTTACGCGACCTCATCGCTCAATCCCGAACCGTATGCCTTCGAGTCGGCGTTCTCGGTGAAGTGGCTGATCGAGCAGCAGATCAAAGGAGACAAGGCTCTCAACTTTGATTCCGCTCGCGGCGAGGTCAAAGCACCGTGGTTGAGTTGGGGACCATATCTTTGGGCGAACGGCTCGACGCCACGCGAAGACGGGTTCTCTTACGAGCCTGCCGACTTCACTCCTAACGACGGCACGCATCAATCACCGTCCGGTCAACGCAAAGTGGGCCAGTTGCTGCTGAAGTTCTTCGAGATCGATTCCACGACGAAGTCCTGGTTCGTTCAATGACACGGGGTCAGCAGCATTCGTGTTCGACAACTTCGGCGGCGGTTCCCGCTCGGAACGGCGTGACTGGCGGCACTCTCGGCTGGGACCGCCTCGTTGCTCCAGCCATGATTCTGTGGGTCTTCATAGCCTGCATTTTCCCGACCAGCGACACCGACCTCTGGTGGCACCTGCGCACCGGCGACTACATCTTGGAGCACCGCTGTGTGCCGTTCTTGGATCTCTACACGTTCACGGACGCCGACAAAGTTTGGATCGACCTGCATTGGGGTTTTCAGATCGCGCTCGCGCTCGTGTTTCGATGGGGGGGCCTGTCATTGGTGATTCTCGTCAAGGCGGGGATCATCGCGGCCAGCGCGGCGATTGCGTACGCGGCGAGTGGCAAGTCACTGCCGAACTGGGGACGAGCCGCGCTCTGGATGGCTCCGGCAATCGCGATCAGCGGACGTGCGTTCGAGCGGCCGGAGATTCTCTCACAAGTGTTCTTGGCCGCCTGGTTGTGGATCGTGCCGCGTCTTTCCGAGCGGCCGAAGCTGGTCTGGTGGTTGCCGGTCATGCAACTCCTCTGGGTGAATTGCCATTCGCTGTTTGCTCTGGGGCCGGTTGTGGCGGTGGCATTCGTCATCGACTACGCCGTGCGTCGGATGCTGGCGTCCCCTCCCGCCGCACGTGAGAGGGGACCGTCCAATTCATCGGTCTCCGATCTGACGTGGACCCACTTTGGACTGCGGCCGATCGAACGGCACCCTTCGGTCAAGTTGATCCTGCAGGTGGCGGGACTCATCGTGCTCGCGGCGTTTGTGAATCCATACTTTGAAGAAGGGGCCTTCTTTCCGCTGGTCGTCCTTCGCAAATTGACGGTCGAGCAGGACTTCTATTCGCAGCACATTGGCGAGTTCAAATCGCCGATCGACTTCCTGCTCCAGCACGGGTTGAGCAATGTGCTGCTGTTGTCCGAACTCGTGACGTGGGTTGTGGCGGCCGCTTCGTTCATGAGCCTCGGCCGACGAGGTCAGTGGAGTCCATTTCGGCTCGTCTTGTTCGCGGCCTTCTCGTATCTGGAATGGAAAGCGACGCGGAACTCCACGGTTTTTGCGCTCGTGGCGGGATTTGTCACGTGCGCCAATTTCGGCGAAGCCTACACCATCTCGAACCAACCTCGTGGCGAGCACGACCAATTTGTGGATGAAAAGAAAACGTCGCGATGGTCGCTGGGCGTCACGGGCATCTGGCTGGTTGGTTGCGTGTTGATCATTACGGGCGTGTGGCATCAGCTCTGCGGCGAAGGCCGCTCGTGCGGAGTGGGCGAAACCCCAAATTGGTTCATCCACGCGGCGGCGAAATTCGCAGGACAGCCCGGCTTTCCCCAGCGTGCCTTTGTCGCGAACAACGGACAGGCGGCCGTCTATACCTATCACAACGGACCCGAACGCCGAGTCTTCATGGATGGCCGCCTGGAGGTTTGCACCGAGCAGACGTTTCGGTTGTACCTGCAACTGTTACAGATGATGTCCCAGCGAGACCGCCGCTGGGAACAAATCCTGCGTCGGGGCGAAGCTGAAATGCCGGTGGTCATTCTCGACAGCCGATTCTCTCGAAACGCGATCAATGGTCTGCATGGGATGCCGGGCTGGCGCATGGTCTTCGCCGATGGAACCGCCGCCGTGTTTCTGGAAGAGCGAGTGGCCATCAAACTGCAATTGCCGGCCGTGCCGCCACCGATTGAACTCCTCGACCCCGACGGAAAGCTGCGTGCCAAGGGATTGCTCAAGGGCGAGCGATGACCGCGCGGAGTTGCTCCGAAAGCTTCAACCTGACCTCAGAGTTTGTATCATGTTCCGCAGTGATTTCCCCACCTGCGTCCGGCCAGCCCACTTGGCCATTTTGGAAGCCTTCAAAGATGCGACGCGCTCTCGTTCTATTCGTTTCGATGCTCGCGGTCAGTGACGTGCTGGCCGCCGACTCGGTGATCGACTTCAATCGTGATATTCGCCCGATCCTGTCGAATCGCTGCTGGAAGTGTCACGGGCCGGATGAGAAGGAACGGCAAGCCGGATTGCGATTCGATTCGCGCGACGGCGCGATCGCGAAACTCGAATCCGGCAAGTCCGCTGTCGTCTCCGGAAAGCCGGACGAGAGTGAACTGATTCTCCGCATCACGACTAACAACTCGGATGAGCGGATGCCGCCGGCCGGACACGGGAAGCCTCTGGACGCGCGCGACATCGAGTTGTTCAAGGCGTGGATTCAGCAGGGAGCGAAATTCGCAAAGCATTGGTCGTACGAGAAACCGGTACGGCCAGCGGTGCCGGAAATCTCAAATCTCAAATCTCAAATCTCAAATTTGAAATTTGAAATCCGAAACCCGATCGACAACTTCATCTTCGCACGGCTGGGGCGTGAGGGCTTGAAGCCCTCGCCGGAAGCGGATCGCTATGCACTCGGGCGTCGCGTCGCGCTGGACGTGACGGGATTGCCGCCGACGGTGGCGGAGATTGAAGTGTTCGTGAACGACAACGATCCGCAGGCTTACGAGAAGTTCGTGGATCGGATGCTGGCGAAGGAAAGCTACGGCGAGCATTGGGCGCGGCAGTGGTTGGATCTCGCGCGGTACGCGGACTCGGCGGGGTACGCGGACGACCCGGCGCGGACGATTTGGGGGTATCGTGATTGGGTCATCAAAGCGTTCAACAAAAACATGCCGTTCGACCAATTCACCGTCGAACAAATTGCTGGTGACTTGCTGCCGAATCCGACCGAAGAGCAACTCATCGCGACCGCGTTTCATCGCAACACGCTGACCAACAACGAAGGGGGCACGAACGACGAAGAGTTCCGCAGCGTTGCCATTGTGGACCGCGTCAACACGACAATGGCGACTTGGATGGGGACCACGATCGCGTGCGCTCAATGCCACACACACAAGTACGACCCAATCACGCAGGAAGAATTCTTCAAGCTGTTCGCGATTCTGAATCAGACCGAAGACGCCGACCGGGCGGATGAAACACCTCGGCTGGAGTTGTTTTCTTCGGAACAGCGTCAGCAAAAGGAAACGTGGCTGGCGGATGTGGCTCGACTGGAAAAGGAGATCGTCACGCCAACGCCCGCTGTCTTGGAATCGTTCGCGAAATGGGACGCGGCGTTTCCGAGGTCGCTGGCGTGGAAGCCGCTCAAGCCGGCGAATGGCAAGTCGGATGGCGGCGTGACGCTCAGCGTGGCTGACGACGGAACGATCCGCGCGGATAAGGCCGCAAGCAAGGCGACGTATTCGATTGAGGTTCCACTCGCGACTGGCAAGCTGAATGCCATGCGACTGGAATCGTTGCCAGACGACGCGCTGCCAGGCAAAGGGGCGGGGTTCGGCGGCGGCAACTTTGTGTTGTCGAGTATCTCGGCCACGATCGCTCCGCCAAATGGCACGCGACTCAATGGCCGGTTCGTTCGAGTCGAGTTGCCCGGCAAAGCGCGTTTTCTGCATCTGGCCGAAGTGCAGGTCTTCACCAGCAACGACAACCTCGCATCGAAAGGGGAGGCCAAGCAGAGCACGACCGATTTCGGCGGCGACGCCAAGCGAGCGAACGACGGTAACACGGACGGCGATTATCAAAAGAACTCGGTCTCGCACACGGCTCAGGAAGACAACCCGTGGTGGGAAGTCGATCTCAAGTCTGAGCAACCGATTGATCGAGTCGTCCTGTGGAACCGCACCGACGCTACGACCGAGGAGCGGATGCGCAATTTCCGTATCCTCGTGCTGAACGACAAGCACGAACCGGTTTGGCAGAAGGATTACGTCGATCCACCGAAGCCGTCGTCCGAGTTCGCGCTCAGCGGCGTTCGCGGCGTGCCGTTCGCAATGGCGTTCGCCGATCACAACCAAGCGGATGGTTTCGAGGCGAAGGTCGTGCTCGCGCCGCAAGCGAATAAAGGCTGGGCCGTCGGCGGGAAAATTGATCAGCCGCATGTCCTGACGCTGTTGACGTCGGCACCGGTCGAGGTCGCGGACGGTTCGACGCTGACGGTCACGCTCGAACATTCGTCGTCGTTCGAGAATCACACGCTCGGCAAGTTCCGACTGTCGCTGACGGACGACCCACGCGCGGCCGAGGCGGCTCGCGTTCCGGCTCAAGTCTTGGCGATCCTGAACACTCCGGCCGAGCAACGAAACGAAACGCAACGTGCCGAACTGACGAAGTTCTATCTGACGATCACTCCCGAATTGGCCGCCGCACGCGATCAGTTGGCGGCGACTCGCAAGAGCCTGGCGGAGCTCAAGCCGGCAACGATGGTGCCGATCCTGCGAGAACTCGCGGCCGACAAACGTCGCAAGACGAATATCCAACTGCGCGGCAATTTCATGGACCTCGGCAAAGAAGTGACGCCTGGTGTCCCTGCCGCGTTTCATCCGCTGCCGCCCGAATCGGCCGCCGCGCCGGATCGGCTCGCGTTGGCGAAGTGGCTGATCGACGACAACAACCCGCTGACCGCGCGCGTGCTGGCCAATCGCTACTGGGAGACGATCTTCGGCAACGGCCTCGTGCGGACCAGTGAAGAGTTCGGTTCGCAGGGTGATCTGCCGACCCATCCGGAGTTACTTGATTGGCTGGCGACCGAAGTCGTGCGTTTGAAGTGGGACACGAAAGCCGTGTTGAAGCTGATCGTGACGTCGGCGACGTATCGGCAATCCTCAAAGGTCACGCCGGAGTTGCTGGATCGCGATCCCGAAAACTACCTGCTGGCCCGCGGCCCGCGGTTTCGGCTGTCGGCCGAGATGATTCGCGATCAGGCGTTGGCCGTCAGTGGGTTGCTCAGTCCAAAGATGCACGGCCCACCGGTGAAGCCGCTGCAACCAGCGCTCGGCGTGAGCGCCGCGTTCGGCAGCGGTATCGACTGGCAAACAAGCGCCGGCGAGGACAAATACCGTCGCGGCTTGTACACAACGTGGCGACGCTCGAACCCGTATCCGTCGATGTCCGCATTCGATGCCCCCAACCGCGAAGTCTGCACGCTTCGCCGTGCCCGTACTAACACGCCGCTGCAAGCGCTCGTCACGCTCAACGACCCGGTCTACATCGAAGCGGCCCAAGCGCTGGCCCGCACAATGGCCAAGAGCGGTACGTCGCCCGCCGATCACCTCCGAGCCGGCTTCCAGCAATGCACGTCCCGCCCGCCGACTGACCCGGAACTGGCGGACCTCACAAAGCTCTTCAACAGCGCTCGCGAACGCTTCGCGAAAGATGTTGAGAAGGCACGCAAGCTCGCCACGAATCCGCTCGGTCCGTTGCCCGAAGGAGCTGATCCGGTTGATCTCGCGGCGTGGACCGTCGTGGGTAACGTGCTGCTGAATTTGGATGAGATGTTCATGCGACGGTGAGTTAGACTGGTTTCGCCACGCACCGTTCCGAGTCAGGAGATCGTCGAATGACAACTCTGCAAACACAACCGCCCATTAAGCGACGTGATACGCCTCGGCCAACGCCGCCGCTCGAACAGGGTGACCGGCTGACTCGCGACGAATTCGAGCGGCGATACAACGCCATGCCGAATCTCAAGAAGGCCGAACTCATCGAAGGGGTCGTTTACATGGCCGCCGCCGCCGTGAAGTTTGAGGGACATGCGCACGAACACAATCACATGAATGCCTGGCTAGCTTTGTACGAAGCCGAAACCGGAGGTGTGGTTTCCGGCGACAATTCGTCACTTCGCCTGGACCTCGACAACATGCCGCAGCCGGATTGTCTGTTGCTGCGACTGCCGGAATTCGGCGGGCAGGCGGACATTGTTGACGGGTACATCGAAGGCGCGCCGGAGTTAGTCGGCGAAGTCTCGTCGAGCACGGTCAGCTTCGACTTGCACGCGAAGTTGAATGTCTATCGCCGAAATGGCGTCCGCGAGTACCTCGTCTGGCGCACTCAAGACGAAGAGATTGATTGGTTCATTCTGCGCGAAGGACAGTTCGAGCGGTTGTCACCCGACACGGATGGAATTCTACGAAGCCCGCAGTTCCCCGGTTTGTGGCTCGACGCCACCGCGATGACGGCGGGCCATCTCAAGCAAGTGATTCAGGTTCTTCAACAAGGCTTGGTGAGTGCCGAGCACGCGGAGTTCGTCAGCCATTTGGCTCAACAGAAACGTTCGTAGGTCGTCACCGCTTGGTGCCGACATGAATTCAATCTGAGGATTGTACGATGGAACCCCGAATCGAATTGTTGCAACACTCAACGAGAAGGCATTTCTTCCGCGAGACCGGAGCGGGTCTCGGCGCGATCGCACTAGCGTCGATGCTGGCAAAGGATGCTCCGGCCGCTCCGCCGACCAAGTCGGTTGAACCGCTGGCTCCGAAGAAGGCCCACTTCGACGGCAAGGCGAAGCGAGTCATCTATCTGCACATGACCGGTTCGCCGCCGCACTTGGACTTATTCGATTACAAGCCGGAGTTGGTCAAGCACGACGGTGAGAACTGCCCGGATGCGTATCTCAAAGGGAAACGCTTCGCGTTCACGTCGGGGGTGCCGAAGTTACTGGGGACAAAGCGGACGTTTTCACAGCACGGCAAGGACGGCGTGTGGATGTCGGACGCGATTCCGCATCTGCATGGCGTCGCCGACGAGATGTGCGTCATCCGGTCAATGAACACCGACCAGTTCAATCACGCTCCGGCCGAGTTGCTGCTTTACACCGGCTCGCCGCGATCGGGCCGGCCGTCGTTGGGGGCATGGGTCACTTACGGCCTCGGCTCGGAGAACGAAAACCTGCCGGGATTCATGGTGCTCATCAGCAGCGGAGTGCAGCCGAACGGCGGAAAGAATTCGTTCGGCACTGGCTTCCTGCCATCAGTATTTCAAGGAGTGCAATGCCGCTCGCAAGGTGATCCGGTGCTATATGCCTCCGACCCGGAAGGCATGGACCGCGAGATGCGCCGACTGAGCCTCGATGCGTTGCGCGATCTCAACGAGCAGCAAGCCAAGGAACTCGGACATCCCGAAACGACGACGCGGATCGCGCAGTACGAACTCGCGTTCCGCATGCAGACGTCGGTGCCAGAAGTCATGGACATCACGAAGGAGCCACAAGCGGTGCTCGACGAATACGGCGCGAAGCCGGGCACATCGAGCCTCGCCAACAACTGCCTGCTGGCTCGGCGGCTGATCGAGGCGGGCGTGCGGTACGTGCAGCTCTTCGACTGGGGCTGGGACTTCCACGGTACCGGACCGGGCGAAGACATCCGCGATGGACTCACACGCAAGTGCGCGACGATGGACAAGCCGATCGCCGCGTTGATGAAAGACCTCAAGCAGCGCGGATTGCTCGAAGACACGCTGATCGTCTGGGGCGGCGAGTTCGGCCGCACTCCGTTCCGCGAAGGCCGCACCGCGGGCAGCATGAACCTTGGCCGCGACCATTATCCCGACTGCTACAGCATGTGGCTGGCCGGTGCCGGCGTGAAAGGGGGGACGATGTACGGCGAGTCCGACGACCTCGGCTTCTCTGTCGCGAAGGACAAGGTCCACGTCCACGACCTGCAAGCCACGCTGTTGCATCTGCTCGGCTTCAATCACGAGCGTCTGACGTTCCGCTTCCAAGGCCGCGACTACCGCCTGACCGACGTGCATGGCAAAGTCGTGCAGGGCGTGCTGGCCTGAAGCCGAACGATGCGCTGGCTGACATCCGGCGATCTGAGACTTTGACCTTCGTTCGCCGGTTTGAATCAGGCTAGACTACTTCTGAACCAATTGGCTTCCTGGAGGCCAATCATGTGAGCAATCACTGTTGACGAGGCTGAGTTGGAGTTGCCATGAGCGTGATCATTGAGTTTCCGCCTGACATCGAAGCGACGCTCCGCGAGCGGCTGGCTCGTGTTCCCCAGAATGTGGCGGCGTTTGTCGTGGAAGCCGTTCGCGAGAAACTGTCACGCAGCCAGACGCTGGACGAAATCTGTGAGCCATTTGCTCAATCGGTGGCCGCCGCGGGTGTCACCGATGAGGAATTGGATCAACTTTTTGAAGAAGGTCGCGAGAATGTCTGGCAAGCCAAGCAGAGCCTGCGACCATGACCGCACGAGTCGTCTTCGACTGCATGGTCTTTCTGCAAGGGGCCGCGCGGCCGAGTAGTCCGGCGCGGGCTTGCTTTCGAACTGTTGACGACGGCTTGGTCACGCTCTGCATCAGTCCGCTCATTCTGACGGAATTGCGCGATGTCTTGTCTCGACCGGAACTCGTGAAGAGGTTCCCTGCGTTGTCCCCGGAATGGGTGACGGAGTTCGTTGAATCGGTTGTCGGCAAGGCGCTAGTTGTTTCCGACGTGCCAAACGACTTCACGTTGCCACGCGATCCGAAAGACGAGCCCTATATCAATCTCGCGATCGCAACTCGCGCCGGGTTCCTCGTCAGTCGAGATCGAGATCTGCTGGACTTGATGGCCGATGCTGATTTTCGACGGCGTTTTCCGAGCCTGCAAATCGTCGATCCAGCGACGTTTCTGCGAGTCATCCGGACGCGGGATGAATTGGATCCTGCGACGACATGATTCCGGAGCACTCGCGCCGATCTCAATGCGACGTGTTGCCCATGCCGCGCTACTTCTTCGGTGGCTCGACAACTTTGATCGTCACCGGACGGCTGGCCATGGAGACCAGCGTGTTGGGGCGGTCCTTCGCATCTTTGGCTTTGTTGAACGGCACTTGAGCTTGGCCGAGCACCGACATCGTGTACTCGCCGGGGCGAGTGCCGGCTTGCACCGTGATGCGGATCGTCACGTCGTTCGTGTCGGCAGCGATAGTCGTGTTGGGCATCTGGAAATTCCCTTTGAACGCCAGCGGGATCAGATTAATCGAGTTCTTGAATTCGGGCCAGTAGCGTTTGGCTTGGACTTTCAGTTCGATCGTCTTGCCGGCTTCGATCTCGATTTGATTCGGCACGAGTTCCAGCGAATACGGCGCGGTTTCACGCACAGAGATGAGTTGTTCTCGCGTTGGCCGACTGCTGCTGATGTTGGCTTGGTTCCAGACTCGTGTGTACGGCCGAATTTCGCGGCGAAGCGTTTGCTCGCCGACCTTCGCGGTCGCGAACAGTTTGATTGGGCCAACGACATCGGCGGCGTTCTCGTCGGACCACAGCACGAACGTGCCGCGCTGATCGTCGGTCGTCGTCGGAGCGAAATGGACTCCCGGCGGCAGGCCCTCGGCGGTGATCGTGATCGGCGCGTTCAACCCGTCGCGGAAGTGCGTCACCACGTCGAGATACGCGGTGCCTCCCTTCCATAGTGTGACGTGGCCGGGGCCGGGGTTCTGACTGTGAATGGCCGCCGGATAGAAATCGGGCTGCGGCTTTCGCAGCGAGAGGACGTATTGATAACGCGGCCCGCCTCGGCCGTATCGCTCCTGCACGAGCAGCCGATACTTCTGGTCCTTGTTGAGCGACAACATGCCGACGGGGTCTCGCAAGTGGCCGTCGAAGGCGTTCGTGCGGTGGCCGAAGTCGTCGAACTCGCCGACGCGATTCTTCTTCTCATCGAAGGCGACGACGACGGGATCGGCTCGACCGCTGATTCGTTCGCAGAAAATCTCGACGGCGTACTGGCCATTCTCCGGGACCGAGACTTCAAACCAATCGGTGTCGCGCGGCTGATCGAATCGACCGGCGACAATCGCGGGAAGCGTGATCGGCTGCGGCGACTCGAACGAGTTGTTCGGTTCCGCTTCGACCGTGACCGGCTCGCGCGTCACGAGCAGTCGCTGAGCATTCAGCGCCAGCCCGACGCCGGGCAACTCCGGCCGCCACTGAAACCCGGTGAGCGTGCATGTCCCGGCAGTCGGCAACACCGAATGATCGGTCGGATGTTCGAGAAACCGATACGTCTGCAAGTCGAGCACGTCCGCCGGAGCCGACACTGGCAACGCGATCTCCTCCAGCGGAGCCTCATGAATCTGCGCCGCCGACTTCTTCGCCCCGCTGCCGAGATTCCGGCCGAGCACCGTCAACGTCGCCGATTGCCCCGCCGTGATCGCTCGCGGAAAAACGTTCTCGACATGCGGCCGATCCGAGATGACCAGCCGATACGGTGCTCCGCCGTTGTACGTCAGATCGTGAAACTTTACGAAGAACTCCCCGTCCTCCGGCGCGACGAAATCGAGAAACGGATCGGCCCCGAAGTAATCGCTATTCGACGCGAGTTGTTTCCCCGCCTTGTTCGTCAACGTGAGCGTCCCATCCACCGTCGAGTCCAACCGCGTGCCCAGGCAATCCACGGTGACCCGCTGCCCACGCTTGGCTTCGAATCGAAACCAGTCTTCGCCGTTTTGGTCGCTGCTCCCATTGATCGCCGAGTTCACCGCGACAAGCTGCGCCTTTTCTGGCTCATTGTTCGGCTCGACTTCCGCGACATCCGTCAGCCCGTGCGAAATCGCCAGCAGCCGAGGATTGCTCACACCGAATCGGCCGACCAACCGCACGTCATACGTCCCCGCCGGCACATCCGCCGCGACGCTGACTTTGAAAAACCGTTCCTTGACGAACTCCGCCTTCAACCCTGGATGATCGAACAGCAACGACTTCACCTCTTCAATGTCGCCGCCAAGAACTTCGACCTCGATCGTTGAACCCGCCGCCGCACCAATCGGGCTGAGGCGGTCAAACCGAATGAGGGGAAGCTCTGCTTGGACAGAAGCGACTGCCAGCCAACCAAACAAAAAACATCCGAAGAGAAAACACCTCGTCATATTTCGTAACTCCGAAAACGAACACGGGCGGTCAAACCGCCCGTGTGTGCATTCGCAAGAAAATCGATCACTCAAACCAACTCCGGAATCGGCTCGCCTTCGTTGAGGATTGGCAGCGGGCGTTTGGCTTGGTCGAAGAAGACGTGGTGGTGGTCGATGTCGAGCACCTTGTACATCGTCGAGAGGACGCAGCCGGGGGTGTATGGCTTCGAGGTCGGGTACTCGGCGCGCGAATCGGTCGTGCCGATCGCTTGACCCATCGTGAGTCCACCGCCGCCGAAGACCACGCTCATCGCGCCGGGCCAGTGGTCGCGGCCGGAGCCGCCGTTGATGCGCGGGGTGCGGCCGAATTCTCCGAAGCACATCACCAACACGTCGTCGAACAAGCCGCGTTGATGCAAGTCGGTGACGAGTGCGGCGACCGCTCGGTCGAATTTTGGCAGCAGGTTGTTTTTGAGCTGAGCAAAATTGTCACCGTGAGTGTCCCAGCCACCGCCCGCTTGAATGGTGACGTAGGTCACGCCCGCTTCGACCAAGCGCCGAGCCAGCAGGCAACTTTGTCCGAGATCGTTGCGGCCGTATTGATCGCGGAGCTTCGGGTCTTCTTTTTGGATGTTGAAGGCTCGCACGGCGCGGTCGTTCGTGATCATCTCCATTGCGTCGCGGTAGAACGTGTCGAGGCCGGCGATGTCACCCTGCGTGTCGATGTCGCGGCGGATCGTGTCGAGTTTGCCCATCAAACCTTGTCGGCGTTCGAGGCGTGAGAGGCTCACTCGGCCGGGAAGTTTCAGGTTGCGGACGTTGAAGCCATCATCGTTCGGATTGCTATCGGGCGAGAACGGATTAAAGGACGCTCCGAGGTACGCGGCCTTGCCGAGTCCCAGCGAGTTCGGCAGGTTGACGTAGGCTGGCAGGCTCTCAGCATTTGCCCCCTTCATGCGAGCGACGACAGAACCACACGCCGGATAGATGTTGTTGTTGACCTCGATCGTCGGCTGATAGCCGGTCAGCATCCACTGCGAACCCATGCCGTGCCCGGCGTTCGTGTGCGTTGCCGAGCGGACGATCGCCAGCTTGTCCATGACCTGAGCTTGCAGCGGGCAATGCTCGCCAATCTCGATGCCGGGGATGTTGGTGGAGATCGGCTTGAACTCGCCACGGAACTCGGACGGAGCACCCGGCTTCAAATCATACATGTCGATATGACTAGGCCCACCGGCTTGCCAGATCTGAATGACGGCCTTGCGTCGCGCGGGCTTCGCATCGGCAGTCGATTCGGCTCGTAGCGTGTTCGCCAGAGTCAGGCCGCTAGCGGCGAGGCCGCCAACGCGGATGAAATCGCGGCGAGAAACGCCGTCACAGTTGCGGGTTCCAGGGCCAATCAGGTCGAGCATATTTGGAGACCTTATCGGGGCGGGAGTACGAGGCGGGAGAAACTCAGTCGGCCATCAGAATACTTCGGCAAACCCGATGGGAAAACGGATTCTGATCCATTTTTTCGGCTGGGCCGAAAGTTTTGGATCGCAAAGCGTGGGGCAGGTTTTCAACCTGCCCGCCCAATTCCGACTTGCGAATCGGTTGTGCGGATCGAAATCGAGCGACCAACGAGCGGGCAGGTTGAAAACCTGCCCCACGTCACTCAGATGCGATCGCTCGGCCCGCGTGTGGCTCTTCGAGCTTGAATTGCACGCTTCCGCGCGGCGGGATTTGTTCTTCGGGCGAGAGGCTGAGCGGAGCGTTCTGCCAGCCGGCTTTGGAGGCTGCGTGCTTGAAGCCCACGTCGAACAGCTTCTGCATCGTGGCCGGATCGAACACCATCGGCGATGACTCTTCGGCCAATTCGCGCGGCACGGCGGTCAGTGCGAAGGTCGCACCTCCCCAGCGGCTCAGCAAGTAGGTCTTGAGTAAGTCGCCATCCATCTGAGCTTGCAGCACTCCGCCGACCGACTCTTCGATGACGGCCGAGAGTTTGCGTTGCACTTTACGGCGAGGAAGCCGGAGCTGTCCGGCGACGATGACATACACGTTCAAGTCGTCACGGACCTTCGCCTCGTCGGGATCGGATGCCGACATGCCGAGCATTGCCGGTTGCAGGAACAATGACGCGGCGACACCGCCATCGACGTGCAGCTCCGCGTGTCGTTCGCCCTCGACGTTGATGTCGATCTCGACGGGTGGCAGCAAGCCGGGGACCGATGCGGATGCCAGCAGCACATCGCGAAACAGTTCGAGCTTGTTCGGATCTTTGCCGTCGGCGATCGCTCCCAAGTCCCAGACGACGAGTCGCTTCGTGTCGAGGTCGGTCGTGCCGACGTACAACCGCCGGCCATCGCGATGGGCCTCGGCGATGCGTTTCAGAATCGTCGGCGTGATCTCGCTGGCGATTCGTTTTCGCAGCGGAGCGGAATCGGCCAGCGAGTCGGCGTAGAGCAGAGCCGGCAACCAGCGGCGAATGAAGATGTCGCGATCACGACTCTCCGTATAGTTTCGCTTCAAGAGGCCATCGAACTCAGAACCCAGAAAGGCAAACGGCGCGATCAGTGCTCCGGTGCTGATGCCGGTGACGACATCGAACTGCGGCCGATTCCCGGCTTCCGTCCAACCGTTGAGGACTCCGGCCGTGTACGCTCCGTTCGACCCGCCGCCGGAGAGGACGAGCACGTTGCTCGGCTCGCGAGCCGCTGTCGCCGAGACCAACCGAATCTCCGACTGCTGCACGCGCGGAGCCACCTCGGCCGGCTCGCCCAATTCGACCAGCCGAGCCGCTTGCGGCAGTTCCAACGAACCGTAACGGCGCGAGATCGCGCAGCCCGTCAGCGAGAGAAAGATCAGCAGCCACAAGGAAGAATGGATGCGGCGTGACATAGTCGATCGAGTGTGAAGGGTTTGCTCGGAGTGATGACGTTCGACAGAATCCCGCCCCTGAGATTTCCACGGGAACATAGATCGAATTCCACGATTGCCCCAAGAGCATTCTTTCCCCGCGAGGCTCCATGAAATTCCTGCTGACCAATGATGACGGCATCGAGGCCCCTGGCCTGCGATTGCTGGCCGAGATCGCTCGCGAATTTGGCGAGGTGATCGTCGTCGCCCCTGACGGAGTCCGTTCCGGCTGCGGGCATCAAGTGACCAACGACCGGCCGCTCGCGTTGACTAACGTCCGCCCTGGCGAGTTCGCCTGCGATGGCACGCCTGCCGACTGTGCTCGGCTGGGCTTGATGCACCTCGCGGCCGATGTCGATTGGGTGCTGTCGGGAGTCAACGACGGCGGCAATCTCGGCATCGACGTCTACATGTCCGGGACCGTCGCCGCCGTGCGCGAAGCGGTGCTGTTAGGGACTCCCGGCATCGCGTTATCGCAATACGTCGGTCGCAAAGATTCCGTCGATTGGCCGTCACGAGCCGTTCTGTTGCGCGGCGTTCTGTCGCGTCTGCTGGCCGAGGCTCCTCCGGCGGAGGGCTTCTGGAACGTCAACTTCCCGATCTGGGAACCGACGCATCCGCATCCGCCGATCGTCGAGTGCCGTTTGGATCTCAATCGTCACGACGTGCGGTTCGAGCCGCTCGAAGACCGCTGGCACTATCGAGGCATCTACCGCGACCGCCCCCGCACCGGCGGCCACGACGTCGATGTTTGCTTCGCGGGCCAGATCGCG
This sequence comes from Planctomyces sp. SH-PL62, assembly GCA_945893045.1. GTDB lineage: Bacteria > Planctomycetota > Planctomycetia > Planctomycetales > Planctomycetaceae > SXKJ01. Next base: position 2,548 of record CAMDEA010000001.1, on the reverse strand, counting down.
CTGACGAAACTGACCATCGGAGGCTGACCACGTCCACGACCATCACGATTCATGTCCCGCGCGAACTGCGTGCCGAATGCGATGGGGCAAGGGAATTCTCCCTTTCCGCCTCAAGCGTGCGTGCCGCGCTTGTCGAATTGGAACGTCTGCGCCCGACTTTGTACCGTAGCATCTGCGACGAAACCGGCGCGGTGCGTCGTCACCTCAATTTGTTCGTAAACTCGGCCCATGTGCGCGAGCGGCAAGGGCTGGAGACTCTACTGGCACCCGGTGATACGCTCTTCATTCTTCCCGCAGTCTCAGGAGGTTAATCATGCCCGAACGCGTTGTGCTCACGATCGGAACCAAGAAGGGTTTGTTTGTCGCTGAAGGTTCCAAGACGCGAGGCAAGTTCTCGCTGCGAGGGCCGTTCGGAAATGGTGTGCCGGTTTATTCGTCGCTGATCGACACGCGCGGCACGCCGAAAATTTATGGGTCGAGCTGCAATCCCTGGTTCGGAATGAAAGTGCTGGTCTCGAAAGATCTCGGCAAGACATTCAAGGAAACGAAGTCCGCTCCCGCGTTCCCGAAAGAGGACGGCCGAGCGCTCGCCAACATCTGGTCGATTGAGCCAGGCACCGGCAAGAAAGATTTGTTTTGCGGCGTTGAACCGGCGTCGCTCTTTCACAGCAGCAACGGCGGCGACTCGTGGGAACTGGTCAACGGGATCAGCAATCACGCGCACGCCAAGCAATGGCAGCCCGGCAACGGCGGCTTGTGCATGCACACGATCTACCGCGCTGGCAACCGCATTCACTTGGGCATCTCGACCGGCGGCCATTACCTGAGCGAAGACGGCGGCGCGACCTTCCAAGCCGCGAACAACGGAGTCGGTGCGGGATTCTCACCTGATCCGTACCCGGAGTTCGGCCAGTGCGTCCACAAGATCGCCGGGCACAAGAATGCTCCCGGCCGGCTCTACATGCAGAACCACGGCGGCTGGTCCGAATGGACCGGCCCCGGCGGATCGCGTCCCGACATCGGCGTGCTGCGCAGCGACGATCACGGTCACAGTTGGCGATCGATCGCCAAAGGACTCCCGACCGATTTCGGTTTTCCAATCGTCGTGCATCCACACAATCCCGACGTCGTCTATGTCATGCCGCTGGAACCGACGACACGCACCTGTCCCGGTGGTTCACCCGCCGTGTGGCGCAGCGAGAACGGTGGCGACTCTTGGCGAAAACTCGCGAAAGGTTTGCCGAAGAAGCTGAGCTATTTCACGGTCCAGCGCGATGGCATGGATATGGACCACCTCAAGTCCCCCGCGCTTTACTTCGGCACGACCACCGGCCAACTCTGGATCGGCCGCGACGGCGGCGAGGAATGGGACTGCCTGTTCGATTCGCTGCCCAACATCCACTGCGTGAAAGTCGCCGTCGTGTGATCTCGCGGTCTGCAACGGATAGTGCCCCGTCAGCCGTAAGTTTTGTGGTCGCTGGAGTCGTGAGACTTCAGACGCTCCGAACTCTCACGAGTTTGGCGACCCTAATATCAATACCTGACGAGGCACTAGTGCATCCTCATTCGCTGAGTTGGCCCCGAAGGGGTCGGACCAAAATAACTTCCCGGAGTTCAAAGTAGCGGCAGGGCGCAAGCCCTCCGGTTTCGGGCGGCGATTCGCAGAAACCGGACGGCTTGCGCCGTTCCGCTACAGAAGTTATTTCGTGCCGACCCCGAAGCGTTCTTCGATCTCCTGGAGTTTCTTGTAGAGCGTGCCGCGACCGATGCCCAGCAGGCGGCAGGCTTCCGCTTTGTTGCCGTGAGTTTGTTGCAACACGGATTGAATGTGCCGCAATTCCGCGTCAGCGAGCTTCGCGGAAGGAGTTGAAGTCGTGCGTGAGACAACGGAGGGTGCCGATCGTTCGGGCAGGCCGAGATCGTCCGGGTGAATTTCTTCTCGCGTGCCGAGCACGACGGCGCGTTCGATCGCGTTCTTCAATTCGCGGATGTTGCCGGGCCAGGCGTGTGAGCGCAGCGTCTCCGCGGCGGCGGGAGAAACTCGCAGCGGGCCAGTGCCGAGTTTCCGGCGGTAGTGTTCGAGGAAGTGACTCGCCAGCACGAGCACATCCTCGCCACGCTCGCGCAGCGGAGGGATGGAGAGTTCGATCACGCGCAGGCGGAAGAACAGGTCTTCGCGAAAGCGGCCGTCACGGATCAGGTCGGGCAGGTGCCGGTGCGTCGCGGCGATGATTCGCACATCGACTTCCACGCGCTGGTTGCCGCCGACTCGCTCGAAGGGATGCCCTTCCAGAACACGCAGCAGCTTGGCTTGGCAACTCAGGCTCAGTTCTCCGACTTCGTCGAGGAAAATCGTGCCGCGATGTGCGCGTTCGAACTGGCCCAGATGCTGCCGAGCTGCACCGGTGAAGGCTCCTTTTTCGTGACCGAACAACTCGCTCTCCAGCAGCGATTCCAGAAACGCGGCGCAATTGACGGCGACGTAGGGGCCGCTCGCACGCGGGCTGGAGTCGTGAATCATTCGCGCGACCAACTCCTTGCCCGTGCC